>CAJUHV010000016.1 GCA_910586445.1 uncultured Eubacterium sp. | reverse complement strand
CCGCAAAGTGGGGAGTGCAGATCACAGGAATGATTTTTCAAACATGCTCTAGTGCCCTCGTTTCAAGTCTGTCTGTTTTCAAGCTGACATTCCATTCCTTTCTGCCTTTACCCTGACTACAACCAGCTCCGCGCGGTTAAAAACCCGCACATGAAAGGTATGTGTGCCAAGCCCTCTGCTGATGTACAATTTTCTGCCGTCAATCGTAAATTCTCCCGCGTCAAATTCTGGAAACAGAAAAAACTGCGGCGCTATAATGCTGCCTATGCCCGGTATGCACACAAGGCCGCCGTGATTATGCCCGCATACCGTAAGATCTGCGCCCCATGCCGCATACTGCCTGGCAAAAGCCGGATGATGCGCAAGCAGGATCTGCATATGCTCTCTGGAAGCTTCTCCCAGCTGTTTTTGAATATATCCTTCTTCCAGATATGGCTTTTTCCCCTTTTTGTAACTGTATAAGGGCAGCTCCAGCCCGCTTATGCGCATAGGAACCCCGTTTACGGTAACTTCACAGCTGTCATTATTTAATATCACTACGCCGTATTCTTTTAAATGCTCCCGGTACTGCCTGTATACGGCTGACTGCCTGCTTTCCGATTTCCAAAACCGCGTGTGATCCTTACGGCTGTTCCAATACTGCCTATAGATATCCGACCTCCTTTTTGCCGACTCCAGAAGCTGTTTTTTGTCCTTGTCCTGGTACTGCCTGTATTCGACACACTGTGCATACTCCCATTCCGGCTGCTGCGCCCTGCTCTCGTGATTTCCGTTTGTAAAAAAAACCGGCACGCCAAGCGCCGTCAGCTGCTTCATCAAAGACAGGGCTATATCATACTTTTCCGTCACGGCAGTTACGATCAGATCCCCCGGTACCAAAATAAGGTCCGGCACCTGGGCGCGTACTGCATCAAGCAGCTGCCCGTTGTCTTTCCCATAGGAAAAAGAATGCAGATCCGAAATAACAGCTATTGTTAAATCCTTATTTACTTTTTCTGTCGTCATTTCGTAGGACGTTATTTGAAATTTTTTCAGTTCCTGACGCTGCCACAAGACATATGACAGCACGATAACGCATATTATACCAATTAACCCCATCATATTCAAACCTTTTTTCCAAAATTTGTTTTACTGCAGCAGGCTGCTGTTACTCTGAATTCCGTTACTGTGAGCGCTGAAGGCGTAAACAGCAACAGCTGCTTTTATCTGCACAATCATAACATAAAACAGTCATATTTTTCCACGTATTTGCTTAAATTATTAAAAAGTATTTATAGGTATCGCAATATGAGACGAATTACGGTGACAATACTATTTTTGACATTGTTTTCGGCATGTACGTTACTTCAGACACATTTATACAGTACCGATCTATATGCGAAAAACACTGTACTGCATGCCAATGCAGACAGCACGCCAGAATCCGGCGAAGACAGCTCAAAAAGCAAGGACAGCTCAAAAGACAAAAAGCCTGCCGGCGGAGATTCTGCGGCTGCAGATATGCCGTCCTTAAACATCGCTGCTCCAAGTGCTGTTTTAATGGAGGCTGAAACCGGTACGATCCTTTACCAGAAAAATGAACACGATGCACGTCCGCCCGCCAGCGTTACAAAAATCATGACGCTGAACCTGATTTTTGACGCCATTGATAAAAAGCAGATTGCACTGGCCGATGAGGTAACAGTCTCTGAGACAGCTGCCGGAATGGGCGGTTCGCAGGTGTATCTGGAAGCCGGAGAAATACAGACTGTAGAAACGCTGATCAAATGTATCAGCGTGGCAAGTGCAAATGATGCATGTGTCGCCATGGCCGAACACATCTGCGGCAGCGAAGAAGAATTCGTCGCACAGATGAACCAGAAAGCGGCAGAGCTCGGCATGAACGACACCCATTTTGCCAACAGCTGCGGCCTGGAAGCAGACGGGCACGTAACAAGCGCCTATGATATCGCCTTGATGTCCAGGGAGCTGATTACAAAGCACCCGCAGATCCATGATTACTGCACGATCTGGATGGAAAATATCATACATAACACAAGGCGCGGCGCGGTCGAATTCGGCCTCGCAAATACAAATAAGCTGCTCAAGCAGTACCCTTATGCAACCGGATTAAAGACCGGTTATACTTCCGCCGCAAAATTCTGCATTTCCGCAACCGCGGAAAAAGACGGCCTCAAGCTGATTGCCGCCATTATGGCTGCTCCGGATAAAGACAAACGTACCGCGGACGCCCAGACGCTGCTGAACTACGGCTTTTCTGCCTGCCGTGTATACAAAGATAAAAATCCGCCGAAGCTGCCGCTTATGCCTATACGGCAGGGCAGCACAGAACATGCGGCGCTTGCATATGAAACACAGATGAGCTATGTCAGCACAAGCGGAGAAGACCTTGGCCAGGTGACAAAAAAAATCAAGCTCCCTGCATCGGCACCCGCTCCTGTCAAAAAAGGAGACGTTGCCGGACAGGTCACTTATTATCTTGGTGAAAAAGAGCTTGGGCATGTCAATATACTTTATGCACAAGACGTGGAGCATGCTGCCTTTGCCGACTATTTTACGGGCCTTGTGAAAAAGCTGTTCTTCCTAAAAGACACAGAGGCAGCCGGCTCCAAACAATAGAAAATACACTGCGCGAACTTTGTATTGTCATAAATAAGCTTTTGTCAGTCAGCGCTCAAGCAGTTTTCTGACATCCAGCGTTCCCCAGCAGGAGGCCTGCGGATTCGCAGCCAGCTTTTCATAAAAACGCAGCTTCAGCCCGGCAGCAGACAGCTGCGGGTATCGGTCGTACGCGAGTGCACAGGCACCGGATACGACTGCGGTAGCCATAGATGTGCCGCTCTTTACTGCATAGCCGTTGTTTTCGAAATGGCAGCTTCTGATCTCCGTACCCGGTGCCAGAATCTCAGGCTTGCATATGCAGCAGTCTGTAGGGCCGATTCCACTGTATCCAGGAAAAAGCCCTCTTCTGCGCACAAGCAGGTCCCTGTCATCGCTGCTGCCGACCGTAAGCACGGTACTGCTTGCCCCGGGAATTGTCACGCTGCTGCTTGCCGGGCCGCCGTTTCCCGCTGCCGCAACCGTAAAAACTCCGCTGTCCCACATGCGGTCTACCCATTCCAGCATCTGGTCACGCTCTTTGTACTTAGACTGCGGCAGCATTCCTACTGATATATTGGCAATGCGGATATGATACCGTTCACGATTTTCTATAATCCATTTCATCGCCTCGATCACATCTTTTGTATTTCCGTTTCCCGTACGATCCAGTACTTTTAATACGATCAATGCCGCCGAGGGCGCCACTCCGCGGTAGCGCCCCTTGCTCATGCGTCCATTTCCGGCTATGATTCCTGCTATATGCGATCCGTGCCCGTTATCGTCATATGGCTGGCTTTTGTGATTGCAAAAATCCTGAAAGATCCGTATGCGCTCCGCATAATCGGGGTGCATAGATATTCCAGTATCCAAAATTGCAACCCCGATACCCCGCCCCGTATATCCCAGCCTGTGTATCTGGTCGCAGTGTATTAAATTACGAACCCTGTCCATAAACATGCAATCCTGTTTTTTATTATTATCATATGACCCATATGCACAAAAGTGAAAGACCGCATGCATTTTCGTGCAGCGGTCTTTTTCTGTGCTAAATTTTATCTTTTCAAATGATGCTGCAGCACGCGCATGCATTCATTTAAGTCCAGCGGCTTTGCCAGATGGCCGTTCATGCCGCATGCCAGGCATTTTTGGACATCTCCGGCAAATGCATCTGCCGTCATCGCTATAATCGGCAGATTTTTGTCGTCTCTCTCCATCGAACGTATTGCCTTTGTCGCTTCATAGCCGTCCATTACCGGCATACGGATATCCATTAATATCATATCAAAATATCCGACTTCTGATTTTTGGAAAATCTCAATGCAGTCTTTTCCATCCACTGCGCGTTCCATAGAAAGGCCCGAGGCAGACAGTATTTCGTTTGCCACTTCCCAGTTAATATCCATATCCTCTGCTACAAGCACCTTATTTCCGTTAAATTCAACTTCCTGATCCTGATCTGCCACAAAATCAGGCTCCTGATAATTGTCTTCGTATCTGCGCAGGCATTCATACAGCCTGGACTTAAACAGCGGCTTTGCTATGAACCCTTCAATCTCTGCCTCTTTGGCCGCCTCTTCGACATCACTCCAGTCATCCGCAGACATTAAAAAGATCTTTAAGTCCCTGCCCAGCTGGCTGCGGATCTGATAAATCGTCTGAATGCCGTCCATCACCGGCATTTTCCAGTCGATCAGGACAAAATCATAATCCATGCCAGATGCCCTGCACTCTTTAAGCCTTTCCATTGCCGCCTGCCCGGAAAGCACCCATTCGCCTTTTACGCCCAGTGCCTCCAGATTGGAAACAGCACTATGGCACAAATGCTCATCATCATCTATAATTAATATATTCCACTCCGGCAGCTTCATATTCGTAAGGTCTGACGTATCAGCCGTCCTTAAATCCAGCGTAATATGAAACGTGCTCCCTTTTCCGATTTCACTTGACAGCTCTATCGTTCCTCCCATAAGGTCAATCAGGCTTTTCGTAATCGACATGCCGAGGCCGGTTCCCAATATATGCCGCACTTCATCATTTTCTTCCCTTGAAAAGGTATCCCAGATCTTCGCCTGGAATTCAGACGTCATTCCGATTCCAGTATCTTCTACCATAAAATGCGTGCGTACGTATTCTTCGCCCTTTGCGGACGGCTCCTGATTGACATAAATATATACGCTGCCTTCCTGAGGCGTATATTTTACTGCATTTGACAAAATATTAATAAGCGCCTGATTCAGACGCACATCGTCACAGTATACATTTTCCGAAATAATGTTTTGTATAAATATATCAAAATGCTGTCCCTTCTCTTTTACCTGCGGCTGAATAATATTTACAATGTCATCCATAGTATCCCGCAGGGAAACAAGCACTTCGTTCAAGGTCATTTTATTGCTTTCGATTTTAGACATATCCAGCACATCATTGATCAGTCCCAATAGATGCTTGCTCGAAAGGCGCACCTTATTCAGACAGTCGCTCACCCGGCCGGCATCCTTGATATTACGCTGGGCGATTTCTGTCATTCCAATAATCGCATTCATCGGCGTGCGGATCTCATGGCTCATGCTGGACAAAAATTCGCTCTTTGCTTCATTTGAATGATCCGCTTCATTACGTGCCTTTACCAGCTCCCTCATCTGGCGCTGTGACAGGCGGTAATATAAAATAAAGATAATCGACATAGACAGCAGAATAGCCGCCGCTGAAATAAACGTAACAGCCGTCCGTATATGATCCAGCTCTGCTATAGACGCTAACAGTGTATTATTCGGCATCGCCGCGATCAGGTACCATCTGGAATTCTCCATCAGCGGTGAACAATACATATGAATTTCCTGTCCGCCTATCGAAATAACCTCGGCATACGGCTTTTGACTATTCATGGCATCTGATAATTCTGTTACATAATCCTGCGGTTTTTTTCCGTTAAATTCATCAAAACGGGCCTCAATGCGTTCAAAATAGCTCTCCCGGAATGCGTCGCCGCTGCGCACAACAAAATGCCCGTCCTTATCTATAATATGAAAATATAATAAAGAATCCTCTTCATTTAAAAACAGCACATCTTTTAAATAATCCATCGGCAGTCCGACAAGCAGCAGCTCGCTCGTATTGCCGCCCTTCATCGGGTAATGCACGCGCTTTCCTATAATCAGCATTTTATTTCCGTTGGAATCCAGCGCTTCTGTCACAATATCTGTATCCGTCTGAATCCCCTGCCTCATGCTGCTTTCCCTTGTCAGGCTGATTTCCCCGCCATAAATATCTTCTTTCACACCGTTTTGTGCATATAGGCCGATATAAGTAAAATTTCTAATTTTTGTGCTTGCTGCCATGCGCTTTGTCATTTCTTCCCCATACGTTTCAGCCGACGGCGTAATTTCCTGCACAATGCCTTCAACCTGCTCCAGCCTGAGGTTAATAATGGATGTAAATTTCTGGCGGATCTGCTGATTCATTTCAGACATATAAATGTCCGTTGTATTTTTTATCGCCCGTTCTGTCTTTTGCCCCATAAATATCGTCAGACTGATAAACACCGCGATACATACTATAAAAACGCTCACAACACTCCACTGGAAAAACCGAATTGTCTTTTTATCCATAATTTCCTCCTTCTGGGCATATTTCGTATAGTCTGTTTTCTGCTTATTTTTCACGGTAATAGAACCCATCCCGTTAAAACCCGCATGGCGAACGGTCTGGGTTCCATAAAATGGCACTGCATTTCTGCGCTGCTGACGCTCATATATACTGTGATTACTGCATATACTTTTCTATGCAGCTGACAATCTGCTCCTGCACAGGAATAATCTTTGCGATCAGCTGCTTAGCCTCGTCAGGACGGCCTGCACGCAGCAGATTCATGATCTCTGTATATGCCTCATAGACAGGCGTAATAGACAGGTTTCCTGAAGTACCTTTGAGTGCATGTGCTTTTTCTTTCACATCTTCATAATCATTACTGTCAAAATCCGGTGAAACAGCCTGTCCTTTGATCGCCTTTACAAAAGTACCAAGCAGCCTTGTATATAATTTTTCATTTCCATTGATACGCTGCAGTCCTCCATCGACATCGACACCCAGATCTTTTAATTCTTCAAACAATCCCATAAATGACACCCTCCAGTCTGTTTTATATTTTTTCATTCGAAAAACCGGACGCATTCCGTTCGGTTTTTCGAATGTATACTGCTCCTATTAATAATTGTCCAGATCTATCTGTATATTATCAGAAACCGCAGGCGAGCTGCCTCTTGGTATGTATTCCTCCCTGAGCTTGAATTTTGCAACAAGGCTCTTGCAGACTTCCGCCTGGCTGGAAAGCTCCTGGCTTGCAGCAGCACTCTGGACAGCTGTAGCCGAGTTTGTCTGTACGACGCTTGAAATCTGATCTACGCCTACGGAAACCTGTTCAACAGCGCCTGCCTGTGCTTCTGCATCATTGGCAATCTTATCAACCGTAGCTGCCGCAGCACGGACCTGTTCTACTACTTTTAACAGCGATTCTGCCGTGACATTTGCAATCTGTGTTCCCTGCGCTACAGCCCCGATTGAACTTTCGATTAAGTCCGAAGTAATCTTGGAGGCATCTGCGCTCTTGCTGGCAAGATTACGCACTTCATCTGCTACAACGGCAAAGCCTTTGCCCGCAGTACCAGCACGCGAAGCTTCTACGGCAGCGTTTAAAGCCAGTATATTCGTCTGGAATGCAATGTCTTCGATCGTCTTTATGATCTTGCCGATTTCACTGGATGTACGGGTAATTTCTTCCATAGCAGCCGTCATATCCTTCATCTGCCTGTTACATTCTTCTACCTGATCTCCTGCAGAATTTGACTGGTTCTTTGCTCTGACTGCATTCTCCGCCGTTTCCTTAACCTGCTGCGAAATACCTGTAATCGTAGACGCCAGCTCCTCTACAGAGGCTGCCTGCTGAGTAGCTCCCTGTGAAAGCGCCTGAGAACCATTCGATACCTGGCTGGCACCAAATGCCACCTGATCTGAGCTTAAATTAATCTGTCCTAAAGTAGAACTGAGATCACGGTTCAGCTTACGTATGGATAACAGCAGTCCCTGGAAATCTCCGACATACTGCGCCTCTGCCTGTGTGCGCACATCAAAGTCGCCGTCTGCCATATCACTCAGCAGCCTGGAAGCATCTGTAATAACATCCTTTAAAATTGCTGCCATATTTCGGAATGCATCAGCCAGACTGCCAAGCTCGTCTTTTGATTTATAATTTACATGAATATCAAAATCGCCTGCGACAATTTTTCTTGAAGCTGCTTCCAGTTCGCTGATCGGCCGCTTGATCAGCCCAGACAGATATGTAGAAATCAAAAGTGTAATTACAAGTGCACCTGCTGCCAGTCCTAACTGCACATAAACCAGCATCTTCTGCATTTCAACCGTACTCTTATAGTCTGACGCAGCGCTCTGCTCAATCTCATCGCTGATTAAAATCAGCTCATTCACAGCCTTCTCCAAAAGCGGCTGATACTGGTCTAAAAGCATATTCTGGGCAGATATCTGATCGGTATTGGCAACCTCAATAACCTCTTCCTGCAGCGCTACGGCCTGCCTTACATCTGTTTCAAATTCATCGAGCCTTTCCCTGTCGCCCTGATAGTTCTTAAAAAGCCAGGTTGCGTTTTCTTCCAGCAAGCCCATCTCTTTGTCAAGGTCTTTCATATAGGTCTCAGATTTTTCCGCATCATCTTCGATTGTAATAAACGTCAGATCCTTTACTATAATCTGAAGCCCTCTGCGCATGTTCATAACCCTGTTGGTAATCTGGTACCCGACATTGTAAAATTCTGAATACCTCTCCTCATTCCGCTTTAGTCCTGTAATGGCTGAAGCGACCGTAATACAGAACAGAATGATGATAATCATAAATGTTACCAACAGCTTTGTTCCGATTCTCAGGTTTTTCATTTTTCTCCTCCTATTATCTTTTCCCCTCCCTGAGGATCTTGTGTATTTAGATTACATATACTAATATTTGCCAAAATCATCTTCTAGGGAAATTATTGGTTCATTTACCTCATCGTCCACTGCAGATGTGCTCCGATATGTGCTTTCACGCCGGCTGCTGCCTGTGCCCAGATTGTATATGGACAGCATGTCACGCATTTTCGAAGCCTGATTAGACAGCTCTTCACTGGCAGCCGCACACTGCTGGCTTGTAGCAGAATTGGTCTGTACTACCTGTGATACCTGCGAAATAGCCTGCTCAATCTGTGCTACTGCTGTAGCCTGATAGTTGGACGAATCCGCGATGCCGCTGATCATTCCTTCACTCTCCTGCACGACATTTGTGATTGTCTCAAGCGCTTTTGCTGTCTCCTCTGCAATTTTGGAACCAGAACTAACTTTAGTAATGGAATCCTCAATCAGCTCTGCAGTCTCTGCCGCTGCCGCTGCACTCTTTGCTGCAAGGCTGCGTACTTCTTCTGCCACGACTGCAAAGCCTTTGCCGGCTTCTCCTGCCCTCGCTGCTTCTACCGCTGCGTTTAAGGCCAGGATATTTGTCTGGAACGCAATGTCGTCAATTGTCTTTATAATCTTAGAGATGCTTTCTGAAGAATGGTTGATATCCTGCATAGCTGACATCATTTCCTTCATCTGCACATTTCCATGCTTGACATCCTGAATCGCACGTTCTACAAGGCTCGCTGCTGAATTTGCCTGTTCCGCATTTTCTTTTGTCTTCTGCGCGATCTCGTCAATAGAAGCTGTAATCTGCTCAATCGCACTTGCCTGCTGTGTAGAACCCTGTGCCAGTGCCTGGCTCGCGCTTGCCACCTGTGAAGAACTGATTGTCACCTGTGTGCCAGATTCACTGATATTTGACAGTGCATGCAGGTTATCATCCACTAATTTCTTTAAAGAGTTGCCAAGCAGGTCATCCGCAGACTTTGGATTGACTGACAGCGTCAAGTTACCATTGGATACTTCTTCTGCTACATGTGCCTGATATTTAATATTATCGATTAATTTTGTATATTCATCTACCAGCTGTCCCAGCTCATCATTACTGTACTTTACCAGCTGCACATCTACACGTCCCATTGCAATCTGCTTTGCTGCTTCTGCCAGCTGCTCTACCGATAAGCGGATCTGGCGGATTAAAGCTGTCGCAACCAGCATTGTCACCACAACCGATACAACACCCAGAGAGTATGTAAAGATCGTGGCATTCCGTCTAAAAGCTTCTGCCTCATGTCCTGAGAGCCTGCTTGCTTCTCTTGTCGTAAGTTCACTAGTAATAATATTAATAATTGTCAGAAGGACGGGAACAAAAAATCCCAACATCAGTTTTCCTCTAATTGTCATATTTTTCATCATCTTCTTAAACCTCACTCTTCCTCGCTAATCATGTTTACCTGTTCGACTGATGATAAATCCGTATCACTGAGCAGTTTATCTGGATCTAATAACAATTTAACAGTATCCCCCACTTTACCAATACCATATATATATTTGCGGTTAACCTGATCCGTACGTGAAATCGTCGGCGGCGGCAGTATGTCATTATCCTTGATTTCCACCACGTCCGCAATTTTTTCTACGATCAGTCCGACCATTGTAGAGTTTACCTGAAGGACAATAATGCAGGTTCTGTCATTATATTCAAATGCCTCCTGCCCAAACCGCAGGCGGACATCTATTACAGGTATAATCTTTCCCCTTAAATTAATCAAGCCCTTAATATAATTTTCTGTTTCAGGCACTTTTGTAATTGCCTGAATCTGAATGATTTCATTTACATACTGGATCTTTAGGCCGAAATACTCATTGCCGGATTTGAAAGTCATATATTTGCTTTTCTTCTCATCATATTCGCCAAATTCCAAATCCAAAAGATCTGCAGGACTGCTCAAATTGCTCGTTTCACTCATAGGTTTTTATTCCTTTCTATAAAATTACCCAAGTAATCCACTTGGATCTAAGATCAAAGCAATGCTGCCGTCGCCGAGCTGCGTACAGCCGGTCAGGCCCTTCACCTTTTTGATATAAGAAGGAATCGGTTTTACGACAATCTCCTGCTTGCCGACCAGCGTATCTACAAACAGCCCAATCCGTTTGTCTTCTACTTCTATAATGACCATCATCCCGTCTTCCACACATGTCTGATAGTCTGACAGGCCATACCGTTCTCCCAGACGGATGACTGAGAAGCATTCGCCGCGGATCATAATATATTCATCCCCGTTCGGCTCGTGAATCATCATATCCTCGCGGACACGGACAAACTCTTTGATTACGCCGGACTCCATTACAAAGGAAGATCCGCCGGTCTCCATTACAATTCCGTCAATAATGGCAAGTGTCAGAGGTATTTTAAGGCTCATCATGCTGCCTTGTCCCGGATTGCTTTCAATATCCAGCATGCCTCCGATTTCCTGTATGTTGCGGACTACGACATCCATGCCGACGCCTCGTCCCGAATATTCCGTTACCTGTTCGTTTGTAGAAAATCCCGGCAGTGTAATAAACTGATAGACTTCCTTATCCGAATAAGAGCTGTCCGGACGGTTTTCATCCAAAATTCCCTGTTTTCTGGCCTTTGCAAGTATTTTCTCACGGTCAAGGCCGGTACCATTGTCTTCTACAATGATCCATACCTTTCCTGCCTCTGTTTTTGCAGATAAAGTAACCTTTCCTTTGTCCGTCTTGCCGCTCGCCAGACGCTCTTCGTTCGTCTCTATGCCATGATCGACAGCGTTTCGAACCAGATGCATAAGCGGATCTGAAATATGCTCTATAATATTTTTATCCACTTCGGTCGAATCACCGATCATCTCAAATTCAATGTCCTTGCCCAGCTTTCTGGATACGTCAAATACAATACGGTTCATTTTCTGGAATGTATTTGTCAGCGGAACCATTCTCATGGACATTATGACATTCTGCAGGTCTGTTGAAATCTTTGCCAGCTGTGCCGCTGCCTTATTAAAATTGTCCAGATTCAGCCCCGGCACTTTAAGGTCAGAGCTCTGCAGCACGACGGATTCGGAAATAACAAGCTCTCCGATCAGCTCCATCAGCTGATTCATCTTGCTTACATTTACACTGATAAATGATGCCTTTTCTGCTTTCGGCTTATCCTTTGCGAGCTTTTTCTGTTTGCCAGGCTCCTTGGATTTTATGACAAAATCACCTGGTGCAATCTTGCGCTTATCTTTTCCAGCCTCTGCTGCATTCTGTGCCCGCGCCTGTATCACTTCTACGCTTGAGTCAAGGTCGATATGTGCATCGCCGTCGGCAGCATGAAATCCCCTTGCATATTCTTCCGCAGTGCACGCAAACACATCTACCTTCTCGACAGAATAACCTTCACTGACGATGGAACGGATTTCTTCTGCATCTGCCTGAGCCTGAAGCAGAATCCGAAAGCCGTCCTTTAAAATCACTTCTGAGCTGCTTTCCTCTGATATAATATTATCCGGTGTATACAACAGGTCTTCTGCGATTTCCTTCAATGCATAAACTGTCTTGTATGCATGGATATTGGCCATCTCCGTATCCGAATAAAACGATATAAAAATTTTATAAAAATGGCTGTCACTCGTTGCAACCGGAGCAATATAAAACTGCTTCGGCTCCTCGCTCGCATTCGCAGGAGGCCTGCCCTCCCCGCCGCCTGACGGCGCGCCTTCTATTCCTTTGATCTTATTGAGAAACTTATCCAATTCGGCTATGATATCACTGGAATCACCGTCTACCGGGTCGCCATTGCGAATCTTTTCCATTTCATTTGAGATAAAATCCTCCACATGCAGTACATGCTCTACTAATTCCAAATGCGGCACGTTATCAGGATGGGATTCTCTCAGATAAAAGAAGACATCTTCCAGTTTATGCGAAACAGCTGTGATATTATCAAACATCATAATGCCTGATGATCCTTTTATCGTATGCATGGTTCTGAATATTTCATTTATACTGTCTTCATCAAAACACTCTGCATCCTTCTGTTCCAGAACCGTATCCTGAAGCTGCTCCAAAAGCTGTCCATTTTCAAACAGATACATATCCAGCATGTCTTCTGTATTAAATCCTTCAGCCATAATCTTCTCCTTTCTGTGTGTATTCTTTTTGATTCGTGACAAAAGAAAGTCCGCACAGCGTGCTTTCTTTTGTATACATATTTAAAATTGCTCTCAGATCAGATCCAGCTTTTTTAATGCCTGTTCAAACCTGTCCTGATTGATTGGTTTGCCCGAATAAATCGTGCAGCCCAATTCAAATGCCATCTTGACATTTCTTTCTTCATTCAGCGCAGTAGTCATAATGACTTTTACTGCCTTATCCTCTGGAACATTTTTTTCTTTTTCCAGCTTGCGGATTGCTACCAGTGCCTGATACCCGTCCATAACCGGCATCATAATATCAAGGCAGATCAGATCATATGGCTCATCATCTTCCAAAGCCATCATGAATGCATCAACTGCCTCCATGCCGTCTACAGTCACATCGCACTCACCATACTTTGACAAAAAATTCGTCATAAACTTTCTAGTTACGAAATCATCTTCTGCTAATAGAATTTTCATACTTATACTCCTTTTACATATTATTTAATAAAGCATACGTCCTTGCAGCTATGTCAGGCAGTTTTACCTGATATTCTACAGCCCCAATATCATATGCCACTTTCGGCATTCCATATACGATACAGGTAGATTCATCCTGCCCGATCGTTCTGGCCCCTGCATTGCGCATGGCCAGCAGTCCTTTTGCTCCGTCACCGCCCATGCCTGTCAGTATGATTCCGACTGCATTTTTCTTTACCGTCTTTGCCATAGACTCAAACAGTACATCTACGGACGGGCAGTGCCCGTTGACCCTCGGCCCTGTACGGCATTCTACCTGATAGGAACCGTTTACATTTACAACACGCATATGCTGGTCTCCTCCGGGGGCAACCAGCACATGCCCCGGACGCACCCTGTCTCCGGTCTGTGCTTCTTTTACTCGCACACGGCACTGGTCGTTCAGCCTTTTTGCGTACATGCCCGTAAAGCCCGGCGGCATATGCTGCACGATCACGACTCCTGGTATATCCGGCCCGAATCCCTTGACTACATCAAAGATTGCCTCAGTCCCTCCGGTAGACGCACCGATTGCAACTACGAGATTTTTTTTCATAACAGACAGCCCCTCATGTTCTTCCAAGAGGGCTTTATTTTTAATATTGCTGATTTTAGCGGTAGAAGCAATTTTAATCTTTACAAGCAGCTCATTACGGATAAATTCCTCCAGCTGCATGCGGTTTGTAATCACAGGCTTTGCCACAAAATCTACCGCGCCTGCATTCAGTGCATCAAATACCTTGTCATTTAACGCACTGATGACTACAACCGGGAGCGGATACTGCGGCATAAGCTTCCGCAGAAACTCAATACCGCTCATGCGGGGCAGCTCCACATCCAGCGTCATGACATCCGGTTTATGGCGCAGGATCGCATCCCTTGCTTCATACGGGTCTTTTGCTGTCGCCACGACTGTGATCGCAGGATCCCTGCTTAAATTCTGCACCAGCAGCTCGCGGAATACAATTGAATCATCTACTATTAAAACCCTAATTGAACGCATGCGTAAATCACCCTTCCTTTTTCCTGAATATTGACGGCTGAACAATCTCAAACGGCGTTACGCTTCTGTCAATCGTTTCTGTAGTTCCTATAAAGAGATATCCCCCAGGCTTCATGACATCATACACCTTCTGGACCAACTGCTGTTTTGTCTTATCATCAAAATAGATCATTACATTACGTAGAAATACTGTATGCATTTTTTTCCGAAACGGAAACGGGGACATCAGATTGAACTGACGGAAGATCACGTTCTTTTTCAGCTCATCCGTCGCAATATACTGGGTACCCGATGACACCGACTTAAAAAACTGCCTTTTCCACTGTGCAGGCACATTTGTAAGCTGTTCCGCACTATAAACACCTGCAACAGCCTGCTTTAAGACCCCGGTAGATACGTCTGTTGCCAGAACTCGGTAATCCCACTGGCTGCGCTCCAGTCCAAAAAAATCGGTAAGCACCATCGCAATCATATATGGTTCTTCACCAGAGGAGGCCGCTCCGCACCAGACCCGCACATCCCTGTCACGTCCTGCATCATTTTTAATCCAGGGCAGCACCTCTTTTCGAAAAAAATCAAACTGCTCAAATTCTCTCATAAAATAAGTATGATTTGTAGTCAGAAGATTTACCAGCATCTTTTCCTGCCTGCCGGTTTTATCTTCTTCTACTGCATTCATAAATTCATTAAAGGATTTCCATCCGCTAGTTTTTATATAATTTTCAAGACGGCCATTGATAATCACCTTTTTCTGGCTCATGTCAATGCCGTAATGTCTTTTCATATATGTAGAAATTCTGGTAAACTCTTCCTCTGTAATCAACGAATATTCCTCCAGTCAACTAGCTCATAATCTTATCATTATTATATGAATTCACCTTAATCAGCTCAGCTGGCGCGCGATCTTACGGCAGATATTAAATATCACAGGATTAAATTTTGTGCCCGAATCCTTTTCCATAATTTCCAGCGCCTCTTCCCTGCCGTGCTTTTTCTCCCCTGTCAGCGTACAGTACGCCTCCATAATAGAGACAATCTGCGCCGCCACAGGAATCTGGCTCCCCTTGAGCCCTTCCGGATACCCGCTGCCATCCCAGTTTTCATGATGATAGCGCGATATATCAATAGATATGCTTAAAAAGTCATTATAATCACTATTGACATGCAGGTCACTTAACAGCTTTGCACCGATCTCTGCATGATTATGTATGATCTCTGTCTCTTCTTCGGTAAATCCGCTTCTCTTGCGCAGAAGCTCCTTTGGTATGCCGATATTTCCAATATCGCACAGAGCAGCTGCCAGTTCAATCGTATCAATATATGAATCTGAAATCCTGTCTTCGAAAGCAGTGGACAGCTGCATGCCCTGAGCCAGAACCTTGCAGTTGTGGCGCAGCCGCTCGACATGCCCGGGTTCGCACCCTGAGTTTCTTGCTGCAATATTCGCCAGCGCATATAAAATATTTTTTTTCTCCAGCTCCATCTGCTTTAACTGTGCATCGACTGAAATCTGAAGCCTGCGGTTCATCTCCATCAGCTCACGCTTTGCCGCATATAAATGCAGGTGCACAGACACGCGTGCCTGCACGACTTCTGCAATAAAAGGCTTCGTTATATAATCTTCTCCTCCAAGCTTCAGTCCGACCACTATATCTTTCGGATCATCATAAGCAGATATAAATATAATCGGGATATCTTTTGTCCGTTTATTTGCCTTTAATACCTTACACAGCTCATAACCATCCATTCCCGGCATAGAAATATCACTTAATATCAAATGCGGCCTGTTTTTTGCTGCCAGCTCTAAAGCCTGCTCCCCATCCTCTGCCACTATAGTCTCGCATCCCATGTTTTTTACGATATCCTCCAGAATCAGCCTGTTCATCTCAACATCATCTACGATCAGTATTCTGGCTCCCTCCGTATCCCTATCGTTATAAATCATGCACACACCCACTTTCTTCCCGCGCTTTTACAATATTGTAAAACTATTCAAATACACTCTCCTCCAGCAATGTATTCAATTTGTTAAACTGTTCTACTGCCCGGTCATAGTTTTCCTTCTGCACTGCCATTTTAAGCCTTAAAAATTCACGGCCTGCCTCACGCGGCGCACCTTCCGTCAGCTGGCGGATTGTTTCCATAAACATTTCCGCCTTTTCCCAGTTTTCCATCTCTACGCACAGAATCAGCTTTGAAAGATTCCGCTTGAGATTATCCAGATTCTCAGGCGTGCCATATTCTTTGATATTTCCATAATCATCTCCCTCTTCTTCAGCGGAGCCGCCTAACAATGGAGCAGAATACATGCCTGGCATTTCTTCTGCCTGCGACAATGCATTTTCATCTTCTTTGCTGATACCCAGCCAGATGGAAAAAGAAAATGTACTTCCTTTATTCTTTTCTCCCTCCACTTCGATCTTTCCGCCCATTAATTCTACCAGCTGCTTGCATATATTCAGTCCAAGCCCTGTACCGCCGAATTTTCTAGAAATAGAAGCATCCACCTGCGAAAAGCTCTGGAATAATTTATCCTTATCTGCCTTATCGATCCCGATACCGGTATCTTTTACAATAAAAAACAGTTCGATTTTACTGCCGACCCGCGCTGTCCTTACAACCTCTAACGTAATCTTTCCTACAGACGTAAACTTTAATGCATTCGACAGCAGGTTATTTAAGATCTGGACAACGCGCAGTTCATCACCGATCACATATTCCGGCACCTGCGGCGACACAGTCATAAAAAAACCGAGCCCTTTTTCTGTAATCTTATTGCTATGCTGTGACTTTACATAATCAAGCATATTCCGAAAATGGAACCTGCGCGGCTCTAATGTAAATTTGCCTGCCTCCAGCTTTGAAAAATCTAATATGTTATTAATAATCTTATGCATATCCTCGCAGCAGCGTTCGATCAGACGCAGCGATTTCAGCGTACGCTCATCTGTCACAAAATCAAACAGCTCCTTGACGTTTCCAAGAATACCGTTTGCCGGCGTGCGCAGCTCATGCGTCACATTTGCAACAAATTCGGATTTTACTTTCAGCGCCTGCTTCGCCTCCTGGCGCACCTGTTCTACCTCTCTGCCCAGGAATTCTTTCTCCAATATATCATTTGCAAAGCAGACATATGTACCTGTACCTCGTTCGCTGCATACGATCCTTGCCTCAACCGGAAAGCAGGTCATATTCCTGCGGTATGCCACTATTTTCTGCGTATCGTCTCCAAACTGATAATCCGTCTCAAATCCCTCGCCAGATACCCGGAACGTATTTGGAAACACGACACTGATATGCCTGCCGCAGAGGTCATCCGCAAACTCAAGCTTCTTTTTTGCAGCCGCATTCGCGTAAGAAATCATACCGGCATGGTCAAAGATTAAAACCATCTCCAATGCCTTCTCAATCGAAAGGATATCCGAAAACACTTCTTCTGGAAATGGGTGATTCGCTTTTTCTTCCACTTGTTTCATTTTATAGTTCCTCCCAGACACGAAACAAGGCAGCAAAAAACATGCTTCTTTGCCGCCTGCATTTGTTTGAATGTCATACAAATTTTAAGATTTTAATCACTTCACAATTACAATTGAAGAAATCTTCTTTTGCAAGCCTGAAACACTCCAGAACATCCGGTGAGAACTTGCCGCACTCTCCATTTATAATCATATCAAAAGCTTTATCTTTTTCAAACGCTTTCTTATACACCCTAGGGCTTACCAGCGCATCGTATACATCCGCAACAGATACAATCTGAGCACTGATTGGAATATCATCTCCCGCCAGATGATCAGGATATCCGCCTCCGTCCCATCGCTCATGGTGATGGCGGCAGATCTCATAACTGTAACGGTAAAAATCACTGTCTTTTCTGCGGTAGGATTTTTCAAGCATCTCGCATCCAATCGTCGTATGCGTTTTCATTATCTCAAATTCTTCAGGCGTCAGGCGGCCGGGCTTTAACAAAATTGCATCTGGAATACCGATTTTACCAATGTCATGAAGAACAGAGGCCTCAGCGATCTGATCCGCCGCAGCTTTCGTCAGTCCATACTTTGGAAAACACTCAGTCAGGTATTTTAGAATAATACCCGTCAGCTGCTTTATGCGTCTTGTATGTTCTCCTGTCTCAAGGCTTCTGGATTCTACAATCGAGCTGAGCGCTTCAAGCATCGCCTCATTATTTTCCCGAATCTCTTTTTCCTGTGCCCTGATCTCTTTTTCCTGCTCCTTTAAGCGCCGCTCCATATTGAGCTTGCTCTGATACAGTTCAATGATATTCTGGCTTCTTTTTTTCACAATATGAGGATAAAAAGGCTTATGTATCACATCTGCCACACCATATGTATACGCTTTGTCTTCACTGTCAATCACCGTCTCCCCCGTGATAAGGATCACGGGTATCCGGTCTAACAGCTCATGCTCCTTCATATATTCCAATACATCAAAACCAGACATAACAGGCATGGAAATATCTAGCAGAATCAGCACCAGATTACGGTTTCCCACAATCTTTTCAATCGCCTCTCTGCCATTTTCTGCTTCCAGCCTGTCATATTCATCAAACATCGTTTTGAGTATCTCACGGTTGATCGCCTCATCGTCCACGATCAGTATCTGCTGCTTATTCATATATCATGCCTCAAGACCTTTTCTAAATCGTAAATCTTTTATAAATAATGTTAACTGTTTTTCAGAATAATGTCAATTCATTTCTATGAACTGGGTTTATTTTCATATATTTGAATAAATTTATTATAATGAATATAGAGTATTTTGTCTACTGAAAAATGCATTTTACATTGTATATTTTAGACCATGACCTGCCAGATCTTTCTAATCTTGGGAATAATTGTCAATTATTGTCTATAAAATAAGTTTTCACGGCTTCATGGGGCTTTCTTTTTCTATAATATTCTTGTAACTTATCCTATGACTGATCTAGAGATTTATTTTGGTGATGACCGGATAGTTAATCTTATAAAATTGATGTTATAACTATTTTTATAACAGGTTCTTTCCTTATATAAATTGTACAGCCTTTGTATGCAGATGCGGCTTGGCACTATATTAGAACAGGTTTTTGAGGACTATGGTGCAATCAAGCCTGTTATAACTTTTAATACAGCAGCGGCATAGATCAAGCCAGGACTTTATATAAGCCATAGATTTGCAAACACAGAAAATATATATCCGATTTAATTAGATTGAAATATTCAAAAATTGTAATGGTTTTTCTCAAAAATAAATTTGTATTAAACAATTCAAGAAACACCATATATCATTATTTATCAATTAAAACAGCTCATTATCCCCAGGCATATACCGCCATATTTAAAATTGTGTATTCAGCGGGCCGTAAATGGCAAAAAGACCACAGGCATTCTCACACTGCGGTCTTTTCCAAAAGGTCAGTTTTTATTCTCATTTGCCTTAGGCACATCCTTCATGCTAAAGCTGATCCGCCCCATCTTGTCTTTGCCGAGGCATACGACTGTCACCTGATCACCAAGCGTCAGCACATCCTCTACATGGTTGATTCTTCCTTTTGTCAGTTTGGAAATGTGTACCATGCCTTCCTTGCCAGGCGCAAACTCAATAAATGCCCCAAATTCTTTAATGCTGACTACCTTTCCCTTAAAGATCTGTCCGGCCTCAAAATTGGTTGTAATAATTTCGATCATCTCAACAGCCTTGTCCATCATTGCCCGGTCAGTACCGCAGATGGATACCGCACCGTCATCTGTAATATCGATCTTTACGCCGGTACGCTCGATAATCTCGTTGATCGTCTTGCCGCGCTGTCCGACAACATCTCCGATTTTCATCGGATCAATCTGGATCTGGATAATCTTTGGCGCATAAGGTGCTACTTCCTTACGAGGCTCTGAAATTGCCTTAGACATTACCTCGTCCATAATATAAAGCCTTGCCTCTCTGGTAGCTGCAATGGCTTCTTCTACAATCGGACGGGTCAGGCCGTGGATTTTAATATCCATCTGGATTGCCGTAATGCCGTCATGTGTTCCAGTCACTTTAAAGTCCATATCCCCGAAGAAATCTTCCAGGCCCTGAATATCTGTCAATACAACATAATCATCATCTGTATCGCCTGTCACAAGGCCGCAGGATATGCCCGCCACCATTTTTTTAATCGGAACGCCTGCCGCCATCAAGGACATACAGGAGGCACAGGTAGACGCCATTGAGGTAGAGCCGTTTGACTCAAAGGTTTCTGATACTGCGCGAATCGCATAAGGAAATTCTTCTATTGACGGCAGCACTGGAACCAATGCCTTTTCTGCCAGTGCACCATGCCCGATCTCACGCCGTCCCGGTCCCCTGGATGGCTTTGTCTCACCTACGGAATAGGATGGGAAATTATAATGGTGCATATATCTTTTTAATACAATATTCTCATCTAATCCATCCACCTTCTGCACTTCAGAAAGCGGAGCAAGCGTCACAATATCGCAGATCTGCGTCTGGCCGCGGGTAAACATTGCAGAACCATGCACTCTGGGGATCAGGTCTACTTCTGCTGCCAGCGGGCGGATCTGCTTCATATCGCGTCCGTCCGGCCTCCTGCGGTCTTTTAGGATCATCTTACGTACTGTCTTTTTTTGATATTGGTAGACTGCTTCTGCCAAAACCGCAAGCCATTCTTCGTTTTCCGCAAAAGCTTCTTCGAATTTTTCAGTAATCTTACGTATATTTTCTTCACGCACCTGCTTTTGGTCTGTAAATACTGCCTCTTCCATTTCTGCTGGTGTTACGATTTCTTTCATAGCTGCAAACATTTCTTCTGGTATCGCGCAGCTGGTATATTCATGTTTCGGCCTGCCGACTTCTGCTGTGATCTGATTAATAAAAGCGTTGATTGTCTGGTTAATGTCATGAGCCATATAGATCGCTTCTAACATTTTGGCTTCTGGTATCTCATTTGCACCAGCCTCGATCATGATCACTTTTTCCATTGTAGAAGCTACCGTCAGCTGTAAATCGCCTTCGTCCCACTCCTGCTGGGAAGGATTTACAATCAGCTGCCCGTCCACCATGCCGAGCTGTGTCATCGCGCATGGGCCGTCAAACGGTATATCTGAAATGCTGGCCGCAATCGCTGCGCCAAGCATTGCCGTAATCTCTGGACGGCACTGCGGGTCTACGCTCATAACCATATTATTTAATGTTACATCATTCCGGTAATCTTTTGGAAACAGCGGACGCATCGGACGGTCAATTACACGCGAGGTCAGGACTGCATTTTCTGAAGCCTTTCCTTCACGCTTATTAAATCCTCCCGGTATTTTGCCCACTGCATACTGCTTTTCTTCATATTCTACGCTCAGCGGAAAAAAATCAATGCCGTCTCTCGGCTTATCTGAGGCTGTCGCTGTAGAAAGCACGGTCGTCTCTCCATAGCGCATCAATGCCGCGCCGTTTGCCTGCGCACATACACGGCCTATTTCCACTGTAAGTGTTTTGTTTCCTATTTCCATAGAATAACTTTTATACATATTTTTTCTCCTTAATTATGATTGGTCCATTGCAGCACCCCCAACCATCTATTTCGTATGCCATGCACCGTATCAATTACGATCATTATGCCGACACACTGCCTGACCCTAAAAAAGGGCGGAAAATCTCCGCCCTTTCTCCCACAGAATTATTTCCTCAAGCCCAAACGCTTGATCAAAGTACGATACCTTTCAATATCGCTCTTTTTAAGGTATGCCAATAATCCCCTTCTCTGGCCGACCATTTTCAAAAGTCCTCTTCTGGAATGATGATCCTTCTGATTGACCTTTAAATGCTCTGTCAGCTCATTGATCCGTTCTGTCAAAAGTGCGATCTGCACTTCCGGCGAACCAGTATCTCCCGGCTTCTTGCCATACTCTGCGATAATTTTCTCTTTCTTTTCCTTTGATAACATTTTATTGTCCTCCATTATTTGATAATCGCCCAAAAATCTTATGATACTCAGTAAAAGGTCGGAGACTCCATCTACCGAATACGGGCTGACTCATACTGTTCTAATATATCACATCTGACACTGCTTGTAAACATTTTTTTCTAAAACATGCGTCTGCAGCAGATCGGCGTACGGTAAAACGCATTAGATACCTTTATGCCGTCGCGGCTGTTGCTGGCATGGACAATCTGTCCGTTTCCAATATAAATTGCTACATGGCTGATTGTACCGCCGCTGCCGTAAAATATAAGGTCTCCCGGCTGTAATTCAGATGTGCTCACGCTTCTGCCGTATCCTGCCTGCCCTCTGGATGAATGCGGCAGGGAAATGCCGTATTTTGCCATAATCTGCATTGTAAAGCCGGAACAGTCAACACCGTTTGTAAGGCTCGTCCCGCCCCAGACATAACGGTTTCCTACATAGCTGAGCGCCGTCTGCACAAGCGAATATTTTCTGTCTGACACTCCGCTCTGCTGGGATGTCTCTGTAAATACCATGGCTTTTTTCAATTCTTCGGAAAGATCTACATACTGCGCACTGACAAAGCCGTTCTCATCGTCCAGCTTGACTTCAATCCACTCATCGCCTTCTTTTACGACCTCAAGCTCTTCATCTTCTGTAACAATCGTTAAAATTGTGCAGTCAGTATTTGGTTTTTCACGTATGTATACGGTGACAGTATTAACTGTTGCAACCGTCTTTTTTAATTCTTCTGCTAATTTTCTAGCCTTTTCTCCTGTAATAATGTAGTCGCTCCTTACATATCCGCTTACTTTTCCTGAACGGATATGATACCATCCATCTTTTGCATCTAAAATCTCACATCCTGCATCGGACGGCAGCTTGCCTACAATCTTGGCACTTTCGCCCGGCTCTGACCTGACATTCAGATAATTGTCTACATTTGCAATTCCCAGATTCGTATATCCGCAGATCGTCCCGTCTTCTTCTTTTTTGCTGACACTTTTTATAGACCTCGACGAATCAGCTGACTTTAATTTCTTTACAGTCCTGCTGTTTTTGGATACCTGTACATTATTTTTCTCATTCTTCTTTTCTGTAATCTTTGCATTCGCGCTCTCATATACATATCCTGACAGGGTAGCACTAATGCCCGCCTGAACAGCGGCTCCAAAAGCAGCCCTGCTGCTGCCCATAATTGTCATCATAAATGTACAAAATAAAGCTCCAAGTTTCACGAATCTGCGTTTCATAATCTCCTCCTGATCTATAATCTGATTGTTATTCTGTGTGTTTCTGTCTACGGCCGGCTTTTTTGTATATTTTATTTATTCAATCCGACTGGCTATATAACGAAACATATTTCATATTCTTAATTTTTAATTCTTAATAGCTTCGCCCGTGTTTGCTGCTATCAATTCTGTTATATTATAGCAACAATCTATATAGCTGTCAACAATTTGTAATAATTTTGTAATATCAGATATAAAATAATATCATGACGCTGCCGTATTACACAACACTTCCAGATCAAGACCATAAATACCGCTGGAGCGCGTTTGAAAATTGCTTTCTGTGAGATGTGCTTCACACTTGGTACCCAACGGGCATGATATGGAGAATTTGTCCCAAATTTATGAGGCATCTGCTGTCCATAAAAATCTGCTGTCCGTAAAATAATCATGCCATCTGTTCTGCTAAATACTGCTCTCCATATACAATGTCTTTTTGAAGCTGCTCTTTCAGTGCGTCCACGCCGTCAAATTTCAGCTCCGGCCTTACAAAGTGAACAAGCTCCACCCTCGCCTCTTTTTCATATACATCCCCGGAGAACTGATAGATATAAGTTTCCGCTCCAACCGGATTATCACCATAAATAGTCGGCTTTCTGCCGATATTAGTAATACCTTTGTACTGCCTGCCGTCCAGCCAGACGAAGGAAACATAGACGCCGTAGGGCGGCAGCAGCTTCTGCGGCGGCGGCTGTATGTTTATTGTCGGAAATCCGATTGTTCTGCCTACCTGATTGCCGTGTACTACGGTTCCCTGTATAAAGTATGGATATCCTAACAGCTCGTTTGCCAGCTCCAGATTTCCTTTCTCGATTTCTTCTCGGATATATGTGCTGCTGATCTCCCTGCCCTGATGCTGCATTTTAGAAATGACGCATACCTGATAGCCGTATTCCTCAGCATGACGGCGCAGCATATGATAATCGCCCCTTCTTTTATATCCAAAATGAAAATCCGTACCGACAACAATCCATTTTACACGCAGGCGCTTTACAATCTCCCGGATAAACTGTTCTGCCTCCATATGCATAATCTCTTCGGTAAATGGACATTCAATCAGGTAATCTATGCCTGTTTCCTGAAATAAGTGCTGTTTTTCTTTGTTTGTAGTGATTACCCGCTGCATGCCGCTTAATGTGCTCTGCGGCGGAATATCAAAGGTAAATACAGCCGTCCTAAGCCCTGCACCTGCTTTTTCAAATACGGAGTCCATCAAAAGCTCATGTCCGCGGTGCAGTCCGTCGAATTTTCCGAGTGAAAGGACTGTATCTTCTGTCAGCTGTATATTTTTAAAATCTTTTACGTACCTCATCGTCCTGCTGGATTCTCCCGACCAAATATTTTTACCGGCTTATAATCTTTCCTGCGTGCATCCCACGCATAAATGCCAAAAAAATCTTCTTCCATATAAACACGCAGGGTTTCGCAGCTTAAAATCTGCCCGGCCGCCTGCAGGCCGGCAGGCTCACTTTCTGCTGCTTCTGCTGCGTTTTCAATGCAGAATGCATGCTGCGGCAGACGGTTGCCATTTGCAAGCATTTTTTGAAATTCTGCTTTTACTGCGGCTTTTGGATATTCGAAAAAGAGCCTGTCCACCGGCAGCAGGATCTCCTGCAGCCTGCCTGAGTCTGCCAGCTCCTCAATCTTTGACAGCTTTACTGCTGCATCCACGGTAAAAATGCCTGACCTTGTGCGCAGCAGTTCTTCCATGCATCCCCCGCAGCCCAGCTTCTGCCCGATATCGTGGCACAGTGTGCGGATATATGTACCTTTGGAACAGTGTACGGTCATTTTCACGCGCGGAAACTCTATCCACTCTATCGTAATCTTATAGATCTGTACCTGCCTCGGCCTGCGCTCTACCTCTATTCCTGCCCGGGCCAGATCACAGAGCTTTCTGCCATTTACTTTGAGCGCAGAATACATCGGCGGAACCTGTTCATATACGCCTTCAAAAGACCGGACTGCCTCTTGAACCTGCTGCTGCGTACAGTCTGCCGCCGCTTCCTTCTGCACCTTTCCGCTGATATCCTGCGTATCTGTCTGTATTCCAAGCAGCAGTACTGCTTCATACTCTTTATCCTTGTCTGTAATCAGGGAACATACTTTTGCAGCTGTTCCCAGACAGACAGGCAGAACGCCTTCTGCATCCGGATCTAATGTTCCGGTATGCCCGATCTTTTTCTGATGACAGATGCCGCGCAGTTTCGCAACTACATCATGGGACGTATATCCTTTTTCCTTGTATACATTTAGAATGCCGTTCATATCCGTCTCCTATCCAGCCTGCTGCTTTTTCATCTGGTTTTCGATCAGCTCCAGAATCTGCGCCAGGCATTCTTTCGGCTCTAATGTGGTGGAGGCACCCGCCGCGCGCATATGGCCTCCGCCGCCATAGTGCATGGCAATCTCCGCCACATTGACAGCATCCGAGGATGAGCGCATGCTGATCTTGTACTCATTTTCATCTTTCTGATAAAAGAAAACAGCTGCCTCCACCCCTTTTGTAGAACGCATCTGGGCGACAATGCCTTCCAAATGCTTAGGCAGGACATGGCAGGATTCCATATCTTCCAGCGTAATAATCGATGATATGCATGTGCCGCTTAAATGCAGGCTGCTCTTTTCAATCGCCCGCGCAAGTATATGGTTTTGTTCGTACGTCTTCTGCACATAGGTCTTATCGACAATATCTGAAAAATCGATCCCGGTTTCCATCAGAAAAGCGGCTGTCCGCATTGTCCTGGGCGAGGTGCATGAATATTGAAACAAGCCTGTATCATGCACGATTCCTACATAAATGCATTCTGCGATCTGTTTCGTAATCCGCTCTTTTGGCAGCAGGTCAAAAATCAGCTCAGAAGTCGAGCTTGCTTTTGGAAAAATATAGCTTTCATCTCCAAATCCGCTGTTGCTGATATGGTGGTCAATACAAATTATGCGCTCTGCATGCCGGATCAGGCCGGCAGCCTTTCCGAGCCTGCCGGCATCCCCACAGTCCTGCACAATCAAAAGATCTATGGGATCTATATCGTTAAAATAATCAGGCCCTTCAAAATCGCTTATAATCTGATCCGAATTTGCCAGAAATTTGAAAATATTTGGAATCGGCTCTAAATACAGACGAACCTTGATCTTTGGATGATATTCTTTCAAATAATTGTAAGTCGCAAGACAAGAACCGACGCAGTCTCCGTCCGGCCTGGTATGCCCTGCCACCACTGCACTGTGTACGCCGGCTAATTGCTGTTCCAAGTTTTCCATATGTTTCCTCTTTCCTAATTTATGAACTGACTGGAATCCGGCTCTTCACTGCTGCCGTCGTCCATGGAATCCGGCTCTGCCTGCGTCTGGCTGTTGTTTTTATTGACCTCATCAATAAAATGAGACATACGCACGCCATATTCAATCGACTGGTCTATGATAAATGTGATCTGCGGGGTATTGCGCAGATTCACAGTCTTAGCAAGGCTGTGTCTGATATACCCCTCCGCACTTCTTAATCCTGCAAGCGTATCTTTCTGCGACTGTGCATCGCCGAGTACGCTGATATATGCCTTACATGTCTTTAGATCCGGCGCAACTTCCACGGAGACCACGCTGGTCATCGGGTTAATGCGCGGATCTTTTATGCTCCCATGGATAATCTCGCTGAGCTTTCTTAATACTTCTTCATTGATACGCGTATTTTTTATGCTGTTTTTTCTCATTTATATACCTCCATCAGCGAGGCACTTCTACCATCTTATATGCCTCGATCTGGTCAAATTCGGCAATGTCGCTGAAGCCTTCAAAGACAAGTCCGCACTCGTAGCCTGCCCTGACTTCTTTTACATCGTCTTTAAATCTTTTTAAGGAGGCCAGAGAGCCTTCATAAATCTGAGCGCCTTCTCTCGTAATCCGGCATTTGCATCCCCGCTCAAATGTTCCGTCTAAAATATAAGATCCTGCAATATTTCCGACACCAGATGATTTAAAGATCTGGCGTACTTCTGCATGGCCTATAATGCGCTCTTCGAAAATCGGGTCCAGCATGCCCTTCATAGCTGCGGATACGTCTTCGATCGCATTGTAGATGACCTTGTACAGGCGGATATCTACGCCTTCCCGCTCCGACGTCGCTTTTGCCACTGAATCCGGGCGGACATTAAATCCGATAATAATCGCATTGGAGGCCAGGGCCAGATTTACATCGGATTCATTGACAGCACCTACGCCGCCATGAATGATTTTTACGACTACTTCTTCATTCGACAGCTTCAGCAGGCTCTGCTTAACCGCTTCTACAGAACCCTGTACATCTGCTTTTACTATAATATTTAACTCCTTCACATTGCCTGACTTAATCTGTGAAAACAGGTCATCCAGCGACATGCGGGATCTTGTTTCTTCCAGCAGCTTTTCTTTGCTTTCGGTAATATAAGTCTCTGCAAAGTTTCTGGCATCTTTTTCCGACTCGCATACTACAAACGTCTCACCCGCATCCGGCACACTGCTTAATCCAAGTATCTCAACCGGCATAGATGGTTTTGCATCCTTTACATTTCTGCCCTTATCATCGATCATTGCCCTTACTTTACCGTAGCTGCTGCCGCAGGCCACCGGCTGGCCGACTTTTAACGTACCTTTTTGAACCAGTACGGTTGCAACTGCACCGCGCCCTTTATCCAGCTTTGCTTCTATTACGACACCGCGTGCATTACGTTTTGGATTTGCTTTCAGCTCTAATACTTCTGCTGTCAAAAGTATCATTTCAAGCAGCTGCTCTATGCCTTCATGTGTATGCGCAGATACCGGTACGAAAATCGTGCTGCCGCCCCAGTCCTCCGGGATCAGTTCGTATTCAGACAGCTCCTGTTTTACACGCTCGACATTTGCATTCGGCTTATCTATTTTGTTGACTGCTACTATGATTTCGATTCCGGCTGCTTTTGCATGGTTGATTGCTTCGATTGTCTGCGGCATGACACCGTCATCTGCTGCGACTACCAGTATCGCAATATCCGTAGAATTAGCGCCGCGCATACGCATAGCCGTAAATGCCTCATGACCCGGTGTATCCAAAAACGTAATGTTTTCACCGTTGCATTTCACCATATATGCACCGATTGCCTGTGTAATGCCGCCGGCCTCCTTGTCTGTCACTCTCGTATTTCGGATCGCATCCAGCAGGGAGGTCTTGCCGTGGTCTACATGGCCCATAACACATACTACAGGCGGACGTGCCGTCATCTTGCTTTCGTCCTCTTCGCCTTCTTTTAACAGCTCGGCAATTACATCGATCTTTTCTTCCGGCTCTGCAATGCAGTTGAATTCCAATGCGATTTCTTCGGCATGCTCATAATCGATCTCTTGATTTACCGTCACCATTGTGCCTTTTAAGAACAGCTTTTTCACAATAACAGACGGCTGTACTTTCATCTTGTCTGCCAGCTCACGGATCGTCATATGCTCTGGAAGTGAAATAGAACGGATTGCCTCTTCTTCCTTTTGTGCTGCTGGAACCGGGGTCTGATTTTTCTTCTTATGCCCGCTCGTCTTCTCCAGATTCATATAGCGTTCCTGCCGCCTGCCGCCCAGCTTGTCGTAATCCTTGTTGCTGTTATTTTTCTTGCGGCTGTTATCACGATCTCTTGTATCACGGCTTTCCTTACGCAGCTCTTCTGGTGCCGTCTTTACGGTATCCTTGTGGAAACGATTGATATTCTGATCTAATTTGCCTTTAAATTCCTTCTGGCGATTCTGACCGACTCTGCCACCGTTTTTATCACCATAATTATTACCGGAATTCGTTCTATTATTCTGATAATTTTTGTCACCCTTTTGTTCAAATCCCGCATTTCTTCCACCCCTGTCATTCTGGCTGCGTTCCGGCCTGCCGTTTCCGCCGCGCTGCTGGCCGCCTGACGGCCTGTTATTCGTCCTGCGGTCTGCCTGCTGCCTGTTCTGAGGTGCATTGCCGCGGCCGTTTGCATGGCGGTCATTCCGGTCGGTGCGCTCGGTTCTGTCGCTCCGGTCTGTTCTATCGAACCTATCAGATCTATCAGATCTATTATTATTCCGGTCGGTGCGTTCTGCCCTATCTGCCCTGTTCTCCTGTCTGTCAGTCCGCTCTGTCCTCTCCTGCCGTTCCACTTTTTCAGTTTTATCCTGACGTTCGGCTTTATCGGCTCTGTCTATTTTATCCTGACGTTCGTTTTTATCCTGCCTGCCTGCTTTGTCAAACTGTTCTGCCCGGTTCTGGCGTTCGTTTTTATCCTGCCTGCCCGCTTTGTCAAACTGTTCTGCTTTGTCCTGAACCGGCTTTACGATCTCGTCATCCGGCACATGTGCAGAGGCCCTGTCATAATTTGGACGGTCTGCATTTGGACGGATCGGGATGTGCGGTTTTTCTGCAGGCCTTACCAGATTACGCGAATTCCGCTCTCCCCGCTCTGCATTCGGCCTGCCGCCGCGGTTTGGTTTCCTGCTCTGCTTGCTGTACTGCGCGTTAAACACTGCCGTAATGCTCGCCTTCTTCTTAGGCCGTGCCTCACCGTCTTTTTGTGCAGGCTTCGCCTGCCTGCCTGAAGCGGCTTTTGTATCAGGCTGTTTTGCACCAGCTCCTTTTGATTCGTTCTGTCTGGTTGCAGGCTCTTTTGTCTCCATAGTTTTTCCGGCACTCTGCTTTGAGGCCTGTTCCTTTCCTTCATTTTCTTTAACAGCATTCTGCTTTGGCACCGCTGCCGCCTCGGCAGAGTCCGTCTTTGGCGAAGCCTTTAACTGGCTGTCAGCTTTAGCCAGCAGATCTAAGTTTGCCTTAATCTCTGCTGCCTCATCTGCTTCTAATGCATTGGACGGCGTATATTTTTTATCCCTGTCCTGTGTCCGTCTGTTCATATAATCTACAATTACTTTGCTCGCTACTTTCAGCTCTTTTGCGAGTTCATGTATTTTTTGTTTTGCCATATTCTATCTATTACCTCCATTATTCAGTTGTTCTATTTTCTCAATCTTTTTGATAATTGCTCCTGCCAGATTAGCATCTGTAACCGCCAGTGATGCGCGGTATTCTCTTCCAATGCAATTACCAAGCCTTTCTTTATCCGCATATTCAAAATATGGCAGGCTGCGAAACGCGCACATATCTGAAAAATGCTTTTTTGTATTTTCCGATGCATCTAATGCGAGAATCACCAGATAGGCTTTCCTGTTTTTAACGGCCTTCTCCGTTGAAAATTCGCCGCTGACGACATTTCCTGCCCTTGCGGCAATTCCGATCATTGACAATACGCTATCTGGTTTCAACTGCTTTCATCTCCTCTTCTAATGTCTGAATCACTTCCTCCGGTATAGCTGTCTTCAGCGAACGCTCCAGCCCTTTTGATTTTATAGCAGAATGCAGGCACTCTATATTCCTGCATATATAAGCTCCACGGCCATTCTTTTTTCCAGTCACATCCAGGCTGATCTCATTTTCCGCATTTTTTACTATGCGTATCATGCTCCGCTTCTCTTTTGCGTTTCTGCACCCTACACAGATTCTGGATGGAATCTTCTTTGTCTTCACTCTGGATCAACACCTTCTTTATCTTCCCCATCATATCCGGTTTCATAAGACTGATCTGTCACAGAACTGTCTGTCATAGAACTTTCTTCATTTAAACTTTCTTCATTTAAACTTTCTTCACTTGAACTTTCCGGCTCATAATCGCTTTGTATATACTCAACATCTGCTGTCTGGCTGTTTTGTGTGTCTATGCCATCGTCGCCATTTTCAGCCTGCACCTGTTCCGTCCCGTAATGCTCCTGACTGTCTTGCGGATCTTCATTATATAGATCCTGTTCTTGCTCTATGCCGCCGTCTGCTTCATGGAGGCTGTTTACATCTATACCGCTGCCGTCGTAGCCTTGTTCTGCATATCCGACGCTGTCCCACGCGCTTTCTTGTGCATATCCATGATCATAATCAGAGCTTTCCTGGCTGTATTCGCGATCATAACCTGAGCCTTCCTGATCATATTCGCGATCATAACCTGAGCCTTCTTGATCATATTCACTGCCTTCTTGTGCATATTTACCATCTGCCTGTTCAAGGCCTATGCTTTCCTGCTCATAGCCTGTGCTTTCTTGATCATATTCACTGCCTTCTTGTGCATACTCACCGTCTGCCTGCCCATAGCTGCTGTCTGCCTCTTCACAGCCTATGCTTTCCTGCTCATAGCCTGTGCCTGCCTGTTCATAACCTGTGCCTGCCTGCGCATACTCACTGTCTGCCCGCTCATACTCGCTGCCTTCCTGCTCATATGCATCGTTTTCATAATCGTCGTATTCGTCGGCATCCTCGTAATCGTTCTCATAATCGAAGAAATCTCCGGCTTCTCTTGCCTGTGTCTCGCTCTTTATATCAATCTTAAAACCAGTCAGCCTTGCTGCCAGCCTTGCATTCTGGCCTTCCTTGCCGATTGCCAGAGACAGCTGATAATCAGGCACCACGACCTTTGCACTTTTTTCCTCTGCATCCGCTATTACTGAAATGACCTTTGCAGGGCTTAACGCATTCTCAATCAGCATGGCCGGGTTATCATTCCATGTAATAATATCGATCTTCTCGCCCCGCAGCTCTTTTACGACCGCATTTACCCGCGTGCCGTTCTGCCCCACGCACGCTCCCACTGCATCCACATCTGGATTGTTGGAATGCACGGCGATTTTTGTACGGCTGCCGGCTTCTCTTGCTATGCTTTTAATCTCTACAATTCCGCTTTTTACCTCTGCCACTTCTGATTCAAACAGACGCTTTACAAGCTCTGGATGAGTTCTGGACACTAAGATCTTAGGCCCCTTAGATGTAGACTTTACTTCCAGTATATAGAGCTTGATACGCTCCGTGGGCTGGAATACTTCTCCCCGCACCTGCTCATTTTCTGTCAAAATCGCATCTACTTTTCCCAGATTAATACTTACATTCCTGCCCATATAACGCTGTACAATACCGGTGACAATATCCTTTTCTTTACTGTAATATTCGTCACAGAGAATCTTACGTTCTTCCTCACGGATTTTCTGCAGAATCACATTTTTGGCATTCTGTGTGGCAATACGTCCAAACTCTTTTGATTTGATTTCTATATTTACGACATCCCCCAGCTCATATCTGCTGTTTACCATTTTTGCATTCGCAAGGCTGATCTCCGTTACCGGATCTTCCACTGCCTCTACGACTGTCTTAGCCTGGAATACATGATATTCGCATGTCTCTGGATTCATATCCACCCTGACATTCTCGGACTTGCCGAAATGATTTTTGCACGCAGTAATCAGTGACGTTTCGATCGCCTCAATCAGCGTATCTTTACTGATATTTTTCTCTTTTTCTAATATATTCAATGCCTCTAATACTTCATTGTTCATTTTCCGCTCCTCCTAAATCTATGTGTACTGCCGCACTAAAAATCCAATGCCTGACGGATCAGGGCAATGTCTTTTTTCTCAAATGCCAATTCCACATCTTCTTCGGTGACAATCGTGACCGTCTTATCGTCATATGCCCTAAGGCTCCCAAGAAATTCTTTCTTGTGTTCAATCGGGCGATACGTCCGAATTTCCACATTTTTCCCAAGATTTCTGATATAATCTTTCTCTTTTTTTAACGGCCTGCCGAGTCCCGGAGAACTGATTTCGAAGGTGTACGAACCATCAATATAATCCAGCTCATCCAATATCGGATTCATTTCCCTTGCGACTTTTTCGCAGTCATCTACGGTGATTCCGCCTTCCTTATCTATATAAGCCCGCAGAAACCAGCCGCTCCCCTCTTTCACATATTCCACATCTACCAATTCATAATGATATTTTTCCAATATTGGCAAAAGCAGTCCTTCCGTTTTCTGTTCATATTCCTCTCTTCTAGACATCTCTACACCTCCTTATGCCGAACTCCGGCGCTGCGCCAAACGCATTTGAACATACAGCATCCGCACAGAATTCTGATTTCTGTTCAGATGAAGTGCATTTTTGCAGTACAACGCGAATTGAGAGTGGACCGAAATCCACTCTCAATTAATAGTTTCTATATTCTTATTTATTAAGATAGCACTTTCCATTGGAAAATGCAAGCAAATACCGAAAAAAACTGATACTATTTGTAAAAGTTCAGACAAGCTGACCTGTATTTCATGTGGGATCGGGGCAGTCTCTTTGCGCAATCAGTATTTTATCCAAAATACACAACGCCGGAAATATTGGATTACCAACATCTCCGGCGTCATTCCCGCTTTCATTAAAATTTTACTCTGAGCAGTCCGTACGGGAATCGAACCCGTGTTTCCGCCGTGAGAGGGCGGCGTCTTGACCGCTTGACCAACGGACCATTTCTTGAACTGAAATTATAATACCACGGCCTGTATAAAATTGCAAGCCCTTTTTTGAAATTTTTTGAAATTTTTTTGTACTTTTTGCGTTCTTAGAAATCAGAAGCTGTTTTTCTGCCTCCCGTACCTGTATAGATCCGGGAGGCAGGCTTATTTTTTCTATTATATACAATATATGTTTGCTGCCTGGTTCTAATCTTCGTATCCATTCGGATTATTCTTCTGCCATCTCCAGGAATCTTCGCACATCTCTAAAATGCCATTCTCTGCCTTCCATCCCAGCTCCTTCTCTGCCTTATCCGCATTTGAGTAGCAGGCTGCAATGTCTCCTGCACGGCGCGGCTTGATGGAATATGGAATCTTTACGCCGTTTGCCTTTTCAAAATTCTTCACGATGTCCAATACGCTGTAGCCCTGTCCGGTTCCCAGATTGTAAATACTAAGTCCTGCATTTTCTTCTACCTTCTTGAGTGCCTTTACATGGCCGACTGCTAGGTCTACGACATGGATATAATCCCTGACGCCTGTTCCGTCCGGCGTATCGTAGTCATCGCCAAATACGCCCAGCTCTTTTAATTTGCCGACAGCAACCTGTGTAATATACGGCATAAGGTTGTTTGGAATGCCGTTTGGATTTTCTCCCATCCGTCCGCTCTTATGTGCACCGATCGGGTTAAAGTAGCGCAGCAGGATAACATTCCACTGTGGATCTGCCTTCTGGATATCCGTCAGGATCTGCTCCAGCATAGACTTTGTCCAGCCGTATGGATTGGTGCACTGTCCTTTCGGGCATTCCTCCGTAATCGGAATCTGTGCCGGATTGCCATATACGGTTGAAGAAGATGAAAAGATGATGTTTTTGCAGTTATGCCTGTTCATTGCCTCTACGAGTGTCAGCGTACCTGCTATATTATTGTTATAATACTCCCATGGCTTCTGCACGGATTCGCCGACTGCCTTTAAGCCTGCAAAATGTATGCAGCTATCAATCGTATTTTCCGTAAACAGCTGCCCTAAAAGATCTCTGTCTAAAATATCGCCTTTGTAAAATTTCACGCTCTTTCCAGTCAGTTCTGCCACCCTGTCCAGAGATTTTTCACTTGCATTGCTCAAATTATCTAAAACTACTACTTCATAGCCTGCATTCAACAGCTCTACGCATGTATGGCTGCCGATATAGCCCGCCCCGCCTGTAACTAAGATTGCCATTATTCGTTCTCCCTTCTGATCGTTTCTTATTGAAGTTTCTTATTGAAGCTTCTTATTGATTTTAGTTTATCCTTATTTTCTGAAAAAGTATAGAAAAAAATGTGTAATAAATATGTAATTTTGTTGCATTTAGACACAGACCATATTATAATCTATACCCAAAGGGATTCCCGCATCCCACAGCGCAGACAAATGATACCCGGCAGTCACAAGCCGACTTAGGAGGAATCTCAAGCTATGAATACCAATTATAAAAACTCGTATAAATCTACTGAAAAAGAACTCGTGTCTTTAGCCGTATACAATGTCGGATATCAAAAATGCGGTCCCCAGTATCAATGGGGCCCCGGCGTACGTGACCATTATCTGATCCATCATATTATTTCGGGAAACGGCTGCCTGACTGTAAAACAGAAATCCTACGAGCTGCATGCCGGAGATTCCTTTTTAATTTATCCGGGTGCAGAGGCGGCATATACTGCCGATGCAGAAGAGCCGTGGGAATATGCGTGGGTCGGATTTAACGGCTCGGATGCTTCTATTATATTAAAAGCTACGGACTTTACGCCCGCCCATCCGGTAATCGCCAATACCCCTTATGGAGAAGATATTATGCACCAGCTCCTGCATATATACGATGTGCGCGGCAACGATTTTGAAAGCGCAGTAGAGATGACGGGCAGGCTGTATACAACCCTCGCACTTTATTTAAAAGGCGCAGGCCATACTCCGGTGCAGAACAATTATAATACTTATGTGCAGAAAGCAATCGAATATATTGCAGCCCACTACTCTTATCCTATTACAGTTGAAGATATCGCAGATTATGTCGGTTTGAGCCGCAGCCACCTGTTCCGTTCTTTTGAAATCGTCCTGCAGCTTTCACCGAAAGAATACCTGACACAGTTTCGGATCAAGCAGGCATGCTACCTGCTGTCACACACCAGCCTGTCCATTACGGCAATCGCCAATTCGGTAGGCTTTGACAGCAGCCTGTATTTCTCAAAGGCATTTAAAAAAGCAAAAGGAATTTCGCCAAGAGAATTTAAGCAGGCCAAACAATAGAAAGCACGCTGCGCGAACTTTCTATTGTCATAAACTATAGAAAGCACGCTGCGCGAACTTTCTATTGTCATGAACTATAGAAAGCACGCTGCGCGAACTTTCTATTGTCATGAATTAATCATAAAGCCGGCAGTCCTCGTATTCAGACTGCCACGCACACGGCTCCGGCTACAATACAGAACACGCCTGCTAATTTTCTGGCCGTAATGCTCTCTTTTAATATGAAATAAGATAATACCATTGTCCAGATATAAGTTACCGAAGAAAGCGGCAGTACAACCGAATAGTCCAAAGACCGCAGTACAATAATATTTACCGCCGCCGCCACATACAAAAATCCGCCGATATACAGATTTATATTCATAATTAATTTTAAAATGCCTTCGCTGCCGGAGGCTCTTTTAAAAAATATAGAGGCTGCCGAGCCCATAAGCGTCATGCATACGATCAGTACATAATTTATCACTTCTTGTCACCTCCGCTGCTGTATACATATCTGACATCCTGTGTATCACTGCTTTTTTGCGGCTCACTGCCATCCTGCACATCATTTCCAGCCAGTATCTCATTTCCTTTTTGTGCATCAATCCTGTTCTGCACATTACTTCCATTTTGTAACTCACTTTTGTTTTGTGCCCTGCAGTCGTCCTGCGTATCACCGCCTCCGACCAGGATCACGCCTGTCGTAATCACAAAAATGCCGATCACTTTTAATGCCGAGATTTTTTCCTGAAGCACAAAAATACCCAGCACCGCACTCAGCGCATAATTGGCGCTCATCATAGGCTGTAAGACCGATACGCTCCCGAACCGGTATGCAGTCAGCATAAAAACCGCGCCCAGCCCGTATAAAGCAAAACCAAGCAGCATATACCACACACCGCTCTCAGCCGACAGTTTCCAAAACAGCTGTCCTACACATGCCAGTGCAGCTGCTGCAAGCATAAGCAGGATTCCCTTTTTATTCTTTTCAAACGATTCTTTCACAGATTCATCTCTCCCTACCCGCGCGCTCCAGCTGCATATCTGCTTTCCGCATCCGCGTATATAAAAAGGCCCCCGCAAACGATGTTTACGAGGGACAGTATACATTCAATTAAGCTGCTTTTTCTTTTGCAATTTCTGCCAGCTTTGCAAAGCCTTCAGCATCATTGACAGCCATGTCTGCCAGTACTTTGCGGTTTAAATCAATATTTGCAAGCTTTAAGCCATACATAAACTTACTGTAGGAAATGCCGTTCATCCTTGCTGCTGCATTGATACGTGCAATCCACAGGCTGCGGAACTGTCTCTTTCTTTCCTTACGTCCTTTATAAGAGCTTGCAAGCGCTCTCATAACCGACTGTTTTGCTACACGATACTGTTTGGAACGTGCGCCTCTGTAGCCCTTTGCCAGTTTTAATATTTTTTTATGCTTTCTCTTAGCGTTTAAGCCGCCTTTTACTCTTGCCATGTCTGATCTCCTCCTTCTCTATTAGATGTTTAGATGTATGGTAAAATCCGCTTCATGCTCTTTACATTTGTTTCATCTACGAGTGCTGCTTTTCTGAGATTTCTCTTTGTCTTTGGAGACTTCTTGGTCAAGATATGCCTCCGGTAAGCTTTATTCCGTTTTAATTTACCTGTTCCTGTCACTTTAAAGCGTTTCGCAGCTGATCTTTTTGTTTTCATTTTTGGCATTGTAAACTACCTCCTTATCATTCATTATGACATCCAATATGGCTGTTATTATGATCTTCTTATTTTTTCTCTGCCAGCACCATGCTGATCGCGCGCCCTTCCACCTTCGGTGCCTTTTCCACTACAGCGACCTCTTCCAGCTCCTTTGCGATATCATCCAGGATGTGCTTGCTGGACTGCATATGGGCCATCTCACGTCCACGGAAACGAAGCGTTACCTTTACCTTGTTCCCTTTTGAAATAAATTTTCTGGCAGCATTAATTTTGGTATTCAAATCATTCGCATCAATATTTGGAGATAGACGCACTTCCTTCAGCTCTACTACCTTCTGCTTCTTTCTGGCTTCTTTTTCTTTTCTCGTCAGCTCATAACGGTATTTGCCGTAATCGATGATCTTGCATACCGGCGGTTTCGCAGTCGGAGCAATCTTTACCAAATCAAGCTCTGCCTCCTGCGCAAGTTTCATTGCTTCTTTTGCGGACATGATGCCAAGCTGCTGTCCGTTCTCACCAATCACACGAACTTCCCTATCACGGATCTGTTCATTAATCATTAAATCACTAATGGTATTACACCTCCAAAAAAATAAAGTGGATAGGCAGAACATCCACTTTCAAAGACATAATCCGTGTGTAGTATATAACACAGACTGCCGGTATAAACGCTTAGTCACGCATTTGTGCTAAGGTGAGAGTGGATACCCTACTTTGTTTTCACAACATATCTAAAATAGCACACCTGCTATTTTTCGTCAATAGTTTTTTGAAAAATTTGCCCTTTTTTAAATTATATGTTATGATGCATGAAAAAGCAGATCAGGAAGGAAGATAAAACTATGACAGATACACGTATTGCAGACATGCATGTACATTCCTCTGCCTCAGACGGTACTTTTTCGCCGTCTGCGCTGCTTGCAGAGGCAAAAAAAGCAGGGCTGTGCGCCATGGCACTGACAGACCATGATACAATGGACGGAATTGCAGAAGCTGTGGCAGCCGCAGAGGACCTGGGCATTGAGCTGGTACCGGGCGTAGAATTTTCTACAGAATATAAAGACTGTGAGATCCATGTGCTCGGCTATTATCTATCTGAAGAATACCCGCCGCTGCGTGCAAAGCTGGAAGAATTCCGCGATTTCCGCTCTACCAGAAACGTGCGCATGGTAGAACGCCTTCAAGAAGAAGGCTTTTCCATTACAATGGAAGACCTGACCAGACGCGCCCCGGACAGCGTATTGACGCGCGCGCATATTGCCAGATTTTTATGCGAAACCGGACAAGTCCCGGATATTAAAACGGTTTTTTCTGAATACATCGGAGAACACTGCCGCTGCTATATTGAACGGCCGAAAATATCGCCGAAAGAAGCTGTCATTTTAATCCGTGAAGCCGGCGGGCTGGCAGTTTTAGCACATCCGGTGCTTTATAAACTGTCTGAGGCCGATCTAAAGCAGGTGATTCAGGAGATGAAGGAGGCCGGCATGTGCGGCATCGAGGCTGTCTATTCTGAAAACTCAAAAGAAGACGAGATTTATTTCCGGCAGATGGCAGATTCCTTCGGGCTGCTGGTAACTGGCGGATCTGATTTTCACGGCACAAACAAGCCGGATATCAAGCTCAGCGTCGGAAAAGGCGATCTGAAGATTACCTACGATATGCTGTCAGCATTAAAAGATCTTCGAAATAAATAAACTGCCTGACACACAATAAAAAGTCCGCCTTGCGAACTTTCTAAAAGAATACCCCGCAGACAGTAACAAGCTCACTATGTGGACTTGTTATTGTAATGAACATATCCCGCATAAGATCTGTTTTACTAACAAACTTTCATCTTATTCAAATAAGCTTTTATTCGAATTTGACTTTATTCAAGTTTAATTTGAATTTGACTTTATTTGAACTCGAATTTGACCTTATGCGGGATATCCTGCTTATTCTGGTGCTCTGCCTGCATGTCTGTTTCAATTTTTCTAATGTATATATTCCCTTCGTTTTTCAATGCAGCTGTAGGCCGCTCCGTATTTGGTATAGCCGTTTGTCGTATAGGAAATCTCCGGCTGCTGTGCCTGGGAGCATGCCTCTTGAAATGCATGTTCAAAACTCTGAGCCTTTTTCTTTTCGCGGCGCTCTTCCTCCCTGCGTTTGGATGTAGCATCGCGAAGACTGGTTACAAAAATCACGTTTTCAATCCGAAATAAACTTCCACCATATACTGCTTTACTCCCCTCCTTGGTTGTAAATTCCAACAGCTGCTGCTAAGTCCTTATGCCTGTTACAGGCTGTGTAAAAAATAATCTGCCCGCATTGCCATCTGAACCTGCATAAAACATACGAAAAATCCTTTTTTCATATGATCTTGTGAAACCCGCCTTGCTGTAATCACATGTAACTTATTGAAACATCCATCAAAGCACTTTTGAAAGCATTCATCAAAATACTTATTCAAACATCCATCAAAGCACTTTTGAAAGCATTTATCAAAATACTTATTCAAACATTCATCAAAGCACCCGTTCAAGCATTCATAACACTTTTGTATTGTTATTAATAATATCGGCTGTAATTGTATTTTCATTAGCCTTTTATCTGTTTTTTGTCTGATAATTTTGATTTTATTTTGACAAAATAAATTTTCGTATAATCTCTCCGACTGCCCCCTGATTGTTGTCCAGGCTGCATATATAATCTGAGCAGGCAGCTGCCTCGCGGTGGGCATTGGCAGGCACCGCACCAAGTCCTGCCGCTTTGATCATAGATACATCATTGCGCTCGTCCCCTGCGGATACCGATAATTCAACCGGAATGCCTAGGTGCCTGCACAGATTGACCACGCCTGCGCCTTTGGATATGCCTGCGGGGCAGTATTCCAGATACTGCTCGCAGGAGAAAAAACTGTTGAGCTTATCTTTGGCCCATGCTGCGTTGTGCTCTTGAAAAGCTTTCAGCGCCTGATTGTCGTCCATGCTTATGACAATCATTTTTGCCGGTTCGTCCAAAAGCCCTGCGACAGCGTCCGCTCCGGTTTTGGCAGTCAGCTTTGTATGCCCCAGATATGCATCTACCTCAGGCGTATGCCGGAGTGTGACAACCGTATCCGTACGGTCATAAGTATGAATATACAGTCCGGCTTCTTCCGCCCGGTCAAACATCTGGTGTACAACAGGCAGCGGAATAGATGTATAAGAAATAATCGTGTCATTGTCAGGCTGATAGATCACGCCGCCGTTATATGCGACCACATAACAGCCCTTCCCATTCAGCCCATAGCGGTCTGCCACCTTTTTAGCACTTGCAAGCGGACGTCCGGTGCATATGGCAAATATATGCCCCTGCGCCAGCATTTCGTCAATGGCTGCCCTTGTGCCTTTTTCAATATTTTTCTGGTCATCTAACAGCGTTGCGTCCAAGTCGCAAAATAATATTTTACAATCTGCCATAGTTTTCATCTCCAGCGTTTTAATCTACCGGTTCTGCCGGCACAAACACCCGTTCCTGATAAGCCTTTTCCAGCTTTGGCACCGCGATCTCAGCTTCGTGGCAGAATATTTCCTGTGAGTTAATAAGCACCTTGCCGCGCTTGTCTATTTTTTCATAAGTGCCGTCCGGCTGTAAAATATGTGCCTTTACGTTATCTTCAAATTCCACGTCTAAAATATGCAGTGCTTTCTTTTTCAATTCTTCATCTAATACCGGAAAGACGATTTCCACCCTGCGGTCTAGGTTTCGCGGCATCCAGTCTGCACTTCCCATATAGACCTCTGCATGTCCATCGTTGCAGAAATCAAAAATACGGCTGTGTTCCAGGAAATTTCCCACTATCGAACGCACCTGTATATTTTCGCTCACGCCTTTTATGCCCGCCCTCAGACAGCAGATCCCGCGTACAAGCAGCTGGATTTTTACCCCTGCCGCAGAGGCTTCGTACAGTGCTTCTATAATCTCCTGATCGCAGAGCGAATTCATCTTTGCACGGATATAGGCCGGCTTGCTGTCTTTTGCATTTTTGATCTCGCGGCGTATCAGCTTTAAAAACTTCCTGCGCAGCCAGATCGGCGCAACTGCAAGCGAATTCCAGCTCAGCGGCTCCGAATAGCCGGAAAGCATATTAAATACGGCTGTCGCGTCTTCCCCGACCGCCTCTGCGCAGGTCAGCACCCCGCAGTCTGTATACAGTTTTGCAGTAGAGTCGTTATAATTTCCCGTCCCCAGATGCACATAACGCCGTATTCCTTCTTCTTCACGGCGTACAACAAGCGCGATCTTACTGTGCGTTTTTAGTCCGACGATGCCATAGATGACATGGCAGCCTGCCTGCTCCAGCTTTTTCGCCCAGACGATATTGTTCTCTTCGTCAAAACGGGCTTTTAATTCTACCAGCACTGTCACCTGCTTGCCGTTTTCCGCAGCCTGTGCCAGCGAAGCAATAATCGGCGAATGTCCGCTGACACGGTACAGCGTCATTTTAATTGCAAGCACCTGCGGATCATCTGCCGCCTGCCGGATCAGCTCCATAACAGGCTCAAAGCTCTGGTATGGATGGTGCAGGAGTATGTCCCCGTTTTGTATTGCCTCAAATATATTTTCTCCAAGCATAATCTCTGGTACCGGCTGCGGCTTATGAGGCTCGTAACGCAGATGATCGCAGCCTTCCAGTCCATACATTTTCATTAAAAACGTAAAATCAATCGGCCCGTTTATGTAAAAAATATCCTGCTCATTTTCTACATGCAGCTCTTCCGTTAATACCTCCAGCAGCTTTTTGTCAATGCCTTCTTCTACTTCCAGACGGATTACCTCGCCCCACTGGCGTTTTTTGAGCTGTTTTTGGATTTCTTTTAATAAATCCGGCGCTTCATCCTCGTCAATGGAAAAATCTGCATTACGCATAATGCGGTACGGATAGGCACATACCACCTTATAATTGGAAAACAGCTTGTCGATATTTTTTTCGATTACCTGCTCCAATAATATAAATACCTTTTCCTCCGGATTTTTGGAAGGCACCGGCACAAGCCTTGCAAGGCCGGACGGCACCTGTACGGTTGCAAACTCAGGTTTTTTTTCTTCGGAATCTTTTTTCTTTTTCTTATGTTTTTTCTCCCTGCCTTCTTTTAACTCTTTTGCTTCTTTCAGCTCTTTTTCAGCCTGTGTAAAATCACTGTCTGAATCGGCATCTTCCTCTTCTTCGTCCGGTTCTGACTGCTTGTGCATAAGCAGCCCGCCGCCTGTAGACTCAATAATCGCCGCAATATTTAACGATTTATTGCGGATCAGCGGAAACGGCCTGCTGGCATCCACCGCCATCGGGGTCAGCACCGGATAGACTTCATTTTCAAAATAATCGTCTACAAAAGCCGCCTGCTCGTCCGTCAGATTTTCGTATGCATCTATAATAAAAATATTCTCCTGGTTCAGCAGCGGCAGCAGTGAGCGGTTATACGTGGAATACTGGAGGTTTACAAGCTCCCTCGTATCCTTGTTGACCTGCTCAAGCTGCTGTGAGGCGTCCATGCCGGCGATATCTGCCTTTTTTACCCCCGCATGCTGCATATCCTTTAAGGACGCCACCCTTACCATAAAAAACTCATCCAGATTGGAAGATGTGATGCTGACAAATTTTAACCGCTCAAGCAGCGGAATGGTCTTATCCCTTGCTTCGTTTAACACCCTGCGGTCAAACTTGATCCAGCTAAGCTCCCTGTTTTCAAAATACTCTGGTTTTCCATATTCAATTGTTTTTTCCATGTAACTATCCTTTCCCTAAATTTATATATAAACGCGCTTTTCCCTGATCACCGGCTTTAATCCAAATATTTCTTCAAATATGCCTGCTTTGGCTGCAAGCAGTCCTTTTTCCAATGCTATGTCATCCATGGACTCGATCGTGATGACCAGTTTTTTATTTTTAATAACTGCCTTTACATGCTTAAACTTCTGTCTGTGGCTGCGGTCCATTGCATTCGCCACCCTTAAAATAGCCGCCAGCTTTGCCACAATCATATAGCTGTGGCTGTCCATGCGGTCTGCCAGCTCCTCGTACGGATCAAGCGGCGTCGAATTATACAAGACTATGCTTGCTACCATTTCACGCTCCAGGTGCGACAGGCCGATAATTTCTGTCGCGCGGATAATCTGGTATGCACAGATCGCGCTGTTTGCAAGGCTGATATATTTTCCACAGTCGTGCAGCATGGCTGCTACCTTCAATATAAGCCGCTCCCTTTTTCCCATTCCATGTACTTTTTTCATTGCATCAAACAGCAGCGATGACATTTCGGTCAGGGCATCGATATGCTGCGAATAGCTCATATAGCGCATGGACATATTTTTGGCAGCCGATAAAATATCCTCTTCAAAATCATGCGAAGGATGTACGATTTTGTGTGTCTGCGCATAATCATATGCGATCCCGTCGCTCGTATCTACATCCGGGAACCAGATTGTCTGCGCATGCATTGCCTCTGTCAGCTTTGCATATAAAATGACAGAAGGCAGCACTAATATGTCTTTTTCATTTGACAGATTAAGCGTTTCGGATATTTCCTCCACGCTTTTTTTATCCAGATGATTCAAAAATGTGATAAACTTCTGAGCTTCTACGACATTCATCTCTTCTGTATTTTTGTTGATCTTGCGCATGATCTCCGTAATATAATCGCCCATCAGAATGACGTTTTTTATTTCTTCTCCCGGGTGCATATACTGTGCCAGAAATACTGCCAGCTCCTTATCGACCAGCTCCTCCAGCTGTGTTTTCAAATGCAGCACATTGTGTTCGATATCGGAAAGCATTTCCATCAGGCGCATTGTGCCGATCGCCAGATGCTGTGTTGTAATGACCCTGCCGTTTATAAATAATGTAATCTGCAGGCTGCCGCCGCCTACATCGATCACAGCGGCGCTGTCCTTTGTCATCTTTTGAAAATCATCCTTTGCGGCAACGCCTTTGTAGGTCAAAAAACGCCGCTCGGAATTGCTCAGCGTGCCTACATCAAGCCCTGTCTTCGTCTTGATCTGGTCTAATATAAAAAACATGTTTTTTGCCTCGCCGACCACATTTCCCGCAAATGCCCGGTATTCTTTTACTTTATAGCCCTGCATGATCTTTACAAAATCCCCTAGTATATCACACAGCTCTTCTACCAGATCATATCCGATCACGCCGGAATGAAACGTATCCCTGCCAAGCTCCAGCCTGGTGCGGATATGATCGATCTCCCGTATTTTCTTTTTTCCTGATAATTCAAATATTTTCAGACTCACTTCATAAGAGCCGATATAAATTGCTGCAAATGTTATAATCGCCATAATTGCCTGTCTTCCTTTCTATCATTTAACCAGCCAGAGCTAATAATTGCCGAGCACCCGCATGTTCTCACATTCTTCCTTCAGGCCGCGCAGCGCATTTTTGACAGCGCTTTCATTCATATTGCCTTCAAAATCTATAAAAAAGCGGTACTGCCAGTTTGTTCCGCTGCGTTCTTTCAGCGGTCTGGACTGAATAAAATTCATATTAAGGTCATTGTAAATGATATGCGACAATGCATGGTACAAAGAACCGCTCTTATGCCTGATTTCCAGGCATATGCTCATTTTGGACGCATTTGCAAGAAAGATTTTTTTCTTTGTGACTATAATAAATCTGGTGGAATTTTCGCTGTTGGACTGTATATTTTTTTCCAATATTTTTAATCCATACAGACGGGCTGTCAGCTCGCTGGCGATCGCTGCCTGATTTTTCAGCCCGGATTCTTTTACTTTTCTTGCTGCTACCGCAGTATTGCTCTCTTTTACACAGTCCCATGCCTCATGACCCTGCAGATATTTATCACACTGCGCCAATGCCTGCGGATGCGAGCAGACGCTTGTAATATCGGACAGCTCAGCCTCCGGCAGGCCGAGCAGGCAGTGCCTGATTGGAATGATCTGCTCGCCCACGATCGTGTTGTCATATTCGACCAGCAGGTCATAGTTTTCGGCTACAACTCCCGCCGTCGAATTTTCGATCGGAAGTACGGCATAATCTGCCTCACCGCCTTTGATCGCCTCCATCGCCTCGCGCCAGCTGTCCACATGAAAGCTGTCTGTATCACTTCCGAAATATTCATTCATGGCTATATGCGCATAAGCGCCTTCTGTTCCCTGGAACACGATGCGGCAGTTTTCCGCCTCGATTTTTGAAACCTCTTCAAAATCATGCGGCGGTTCTGCGCCGTGTGCCGCCAGCAGCTGGTACTGCCTTTTGCGGCTGATCGACATAATATGTTCAAACAGCTCCCTGATTCCATTTTTCAAAAAAGAATCCTGCACAAGCCCTGTCAGTTTTTCCAGCTTGGAACGCTCCCGCTCTTTGTCAAACACTTTTTTGCCAGTATTTATTTTGTATTCCGCTACCTGAGCGGTCAGCTGCATGCGCTTTTGATACAGTGCTGTGATCTGATTGTCTACCTGGTCTATTTCGTCTCTGAGTGTTAATAAATCCTTCACTTTTTTCACCTATGTGTTCCCATCGCTTTTATTTGTAAAAGTGCCAAGTGATCATTGTGGCTAATTACAGCTGTCCACAGCGACTATTTTTGGCACTTTTTACTGTATCTATCATATTACTTTTAGTGGAAAATTTCAAGTATTGGATTTTTGATGCTTTATGCAAAATCAAATATAGAAAGCTGGTTTGACTCCGGTATATCTCCCAAGATCCCCAGATCCCCCATCAGGTCTGTCACCGATTTGCTTACCTTTGCCCGCTGCCTGAAATCGTCTTTTGACAAAAACGGCCCGTCTTTGACAGCCTCTACAATGCCCTCTGCCGCTTTTTCCCCCAGACCGTCGATCGCACTGAGCGCCGGCATAATTTTTCCGTCAATAATCTGAAAATGCTTTGATTTTACGAGGTTCAGCTGCATCGGGCAGAATTCAAAGCCCCTGGCATACATTTCCTGTACGATCTTCATATCCTTGACCGTATCCTGATCCTTCTTTGTCAGCGTATCCTTTCGCCGCTCATAATCACGCATAAAATACTCCAGCTTGTCCCTGCCCTGGCACATCAGCTCATAGTTAAATGCTGACGCACGGATCGAAAAATATGCTGCGTAATATGCCAGCGGATAAAATACCTTGCAGTATGCAATGCGCCACGCCATCATTACATATGCCGCTGCATGTGCCTTTGGAAACATGTATTTGATTTTTTGGCACGACCAGATGTACCAGTCCGGCACATCGTGCTCCTTCATCGCCGTAATCCACTCATCCTTTAAGCCCTTGCCCTTACGGACAGATTCCATAATCGTAAACGAAAGCTCGCTCTCCAGACCCATACCGATCAGATAGATCATGATATCGTCACGCGTACAGATCGCCGTCGAAATCGTAGCCTTGCCCTCTTCAATCAGCGTCTGCGCATTGCCGAGCCATACGTCCGTACCGTGAGAAAGGCCGGATATGCGCACAAGATCGGAAAACGACTGCGGTTTTGTATCAATCAGCATCTGTATGACAAATTCTGTACCAAACTCCGGTATGCCGAGCGACCCGACCGTACAGCCGCCGATATCCTCCGGTGTGATTCCCAATGCCTCCGTGCTTTTAAAAATCGACATAACCGCCGGGTCGTCCAGCGGGATTTCTGTCGCATGAAGTCCAGTCAGGTCTTCCAGCATACGGATCATGGTCGGATCGTCGTGTCCGAGAATGTCCAGCTTTAACAAGTTATGATCGATGGAATGGTATTCAAAATGTGTCGTGATAATGTCCGTCGTCATATCATTCGCAGGATGCTGGATCGGTGTAAACGAATAGATCTCCTCCCCCATCGGCAGTACGACGATGCCGCCCGGATGCTGTCCGGTCGTCCTGCGTATGCCGACGCAGCCCTGCACGATACGGTTGATCTCACAATAACGCTTGTGTATGCCGCGTTCCTCATAATACCGCTTCACATATCCGAACGCCGTCTTATCTGCAAGCGTGCCGATTGTGCCGGCGCGGAAGGTCTGCCCTGCGCCGAAGATTACTTCTGTGTATTTGTGCGCCTTACTCTGATAATCGCCGGAAAAGTTCAGGTCAATATCCGGCTCCTTATTTCCCTTAAATCCCAGGAACGTTTCAAATGGTATGTCAAATCCTGCCTTTACAAGCGGCCTGCCGCATTCCGGGCACACTCTGTCCGGCATATCACAGCCAGACCGCCCGCTGTAGGATTTTACTTCTTCCGAATCAAAATCACTGAAATGGCAGTACTCACAGTAATAGTGCGGGCTGAGCGGATTTACTTCCGTAATGCCGGACATCGTAGCAACAAAGGATGAGCCGACTGATCCACGCGATCCTACCAGATATCCGTCTTCGACGGATTTCCATACCAGCTTCTGTGCAATAATATACATTACGGCATAGCCGTTTGATATAATCGAATTCAGCTCGCGCTCCAGACGTTTATGTACGATTTCCGGCAGATTTTTTCCATACATTTCATGCGCTTTGTTGTAACAGATATCCCTCAGCAGCTGGTCAGAATCCGGGATAACTGGAGGCGCTTTATCCGGCCTTACCGGAGAAATCCGCTCGCACATGTCACAGATCAGGTTTGGATTTGTAATGACTACCTCCTCTGCCTTCTGGCTCCCCAGATATTCAAACTCTTTTAACATCTCCTGCGTCGTATGCAGATAAAGCGGTGCCTGATCCTCGGCATCCTTAAATCCATGTCCCGCCATAATAATCCTGCGGTACTCCGCATCTTCTGGATTTAAAAAATGCACATCGCATGTCGCCACAACCGGCTTATGGAAATCTTCGCCTAATTTTACGATTTTTCGGTTGATTTCCCACAGATCCTCATCAGAATTAACCGGAGACTTTTCCTCGCGGAGCATAAATGCATTATTGCCGTTTGGCTGTATTTCCAGATAGTCGTAAAAATTTACCAGCCTTGCGATCTCTGCCTGAGGCTTTCCAAGCAGTACTGCCTGATACAGTTCCCCCGCCTCGCATGCCGAGCCGAGCAGCAGCCCCTCGCGGTAACGGACAAGCTCGCTTTTTGGAATACGCGGGCGGCTGTGAAAATAGGTCAGGTGCGACATCGATACCAGACGGTATAAATTCACCCGTCCGTAATCATTTGCCGCTAAAATAATCGCATGATATGTCGGCATTTTCTGAATCTGCTGCGGTGCAGCCTTTCCTTTTTCATTTAATGCCTCCAGATCAAATATGCCGCGATCGTGCAGCATATCAATAAACTTTAGAAAAATCTCTGCCGTGCAGCCTGCATCGTCTACCGCGCGGTGGTGGTTCTGTAAGGAGATGCGCAGCTCTTTTGCCACAGTATCCAGCTTATAGCGGTTTAGATTCGGCAGCAGGTATCTGGCCATTGCCACGGTATCGACTACCGTAAAATCACATTCCAGCCCTAAATCCTCACAGTTTTTGCGGATAAATCCCATATCAAACTCGGCATTGTGCGCTACCATTACACAGCCTCTGCAGAACTCCATAAACTCCGGCAGCACAAAGTCGATCTCCGGTTCGCCGATCACCATATCATCACGTATTTTGGTCAGCTCTTCAATGGCAAACGGAATCGGCACCTTAGGATTGACAAATCTGGAAAAGCGGTCTACGATTTTCCCGTCGGCTACTTTTACCGCACCGATTTCAATAATCTTATGTACATTGGTACTCAGCCCCGTCGTCTCCAGGTCAAATACGACAAATGTATCCGACAGGCTCTGGCCTTTGGAATCAAAAACAATGCTCTTTAGATCATCTACCAGATACGCTTCTACTCCGTAAATCAGCTTAAAATCCGAGCCCTTTGGAATCGCGTGGTTTGCAATCGGAAATGCCTGTACCGCGCCGTGGTCTGTAATAGCCAGTGCCTTATGTCCCCATGCAATTGCCTGCCTGATAATGTCCCCCACATCGGAAATGCCGTCCATATCACTCATTTTCGTATGGCAGTGGAGCTCTATACGCTTATTTGGGCTGGTATCCATCCTGCGTTCGGTAAAGTCAGGGATTTTTTTTATGCCTGCGATAGACCCAAGCGTCAGCTCACTGTCAAAACGGTCAAACGCAGTCACGCCCTTAACCTTTAAAAAGGCGCCTTTCTTTACTTCTGCCAAAAGCTCGCCCAGCTGTTCGTTTTTGGCAAAAATCTTTAACACAATCGAATCTGTAAAATCGGTAATCGTCACGATGACGATGCTCTTTTCCCCGCTCCTAAGCTCTCTCGTATCCAGTTCTATAACCTTGCCCCGTATCGCGATCTCGCCCATTTCTCCTGCGATCTGGTCAATCGGCGTTACCTCATCCTCAAAATCCCTGCCATATACGACATCAGGATTATCCGAACGCTTCAGCGGATAATCCCTGCGCTTTCCATACGGCTTGGATTTTCCAAATCCTGCGGCTCCTGCGGCACCCGTCCGGCCCGCAGAGCCTGCTGTACCTGTTATCCTGCCTGTGGAGTCCGCCGCTCCGGCTTCGCCCAAACCTGCGGCTCTGCCTGCCGGATCTGCGGCACCCGTTTTTCCTGCCGCATCCATTCCGTCAGACGCAGCCCCCGCCGTGCCTGATGACAGATTGATTCCATCATATAACCCGGCAGGGCTGTCCGGCGCATAGCGCTCATCCTTTCCAGCATATACTCCCTGCTGCCCGCCGGACTGTCCGTACATCTGTTGATCCAGGTCAGGGTCATCCGCTCCGGCTGCGTCATCCGCCTGTCCAAATCCGCCCCCGGCTCCGGAGGCCTGCCGGTATCTGCTTACGATACTGCGCACCTCAAACTCAATCTGCGCATCACTCTGCTCCTTCCGCCTGTTTTCCTTTTTTGGCTCAAAGACCGGCTCAATCGTCACCGGAAGGCCGCAGCGGTCGCGCATAATCTTATATAAAATCTCAAGCAGCTCGTCTGATTTATTGCGTGCCACAATCGTATCTTCCATATGCAGGCGCATATGATCCTCTACATCAAATTCGATCTGCGCACAGCGGAACAGATTGTATACTAACAGACTATATGCCTTTAATTCCTCCAATATGCTGTCTTTGTATACATCCATCAGCGTTTCGGCCGTATACTGTGCAGAAAGCTGATAATTTTCTATAATTTTGACCGTCAGCTCCTGCTGCGGAAACAGCTGCTTTTTTATATTCCGCTCCAGATAAAAGATATTCTTTTTCTGAATCAGCCTGCTGCCATGCAGATAAATGCGCAGATTTGTGCGTGCTTTGTTGGATACAACCTTCTGCACCTGCATATCTTCCAGCATATGCTTCATCTCGCCGCTGATCTGCAGGACTGGAAATACTTCGAAAAAATTTTTCGTCATTGCTTCTTCCTCTTAAATCCCAATATCCGGTTTCTGCTCCCAGTTCAGCAGCTCTTGTCTAAGCGCAGGCAGCAGCTCCGATTCCGGCAGCTTTTTCACAATCTCGCCGCGGCGGATCAAAAGACCTTCGCCTTGTCCTCCCGCGATTCCGATATCCGCCTCCCTGGCTTCTCCAGGCCCGTTTACGACACATCCCATTACCGCAACTTTTATATCCAGCGGAATATCCGCCACCATATTCTCCACCTGATTGGCAAGGCCGATCAGGTCGATCTTTGTCCTGCCGCAGGTCGGGCAGGATACGACCTCCACGCCGCCGCGGCGGAGTCCCAGCGTCTTTAAGATCAGCTTTGCAGATTTGACCTCCTCAAGCGGATCACCCGTCAGCGAAACACGTATCGTATCTCCGATTCCCTGATGCAGGATCAGCCCAAGTCCTATGGATGATTTGATATTGCCGCTGATAATCGTACCCGCCTCTGTAATGCCTACATGCAGCGGATAATCCGTCTGCTCCGAAATCAGCTCATGCGCACGCACACACATCAGCACGTCAGACGACTTAATGCTGATCACCAGATTGTCATAGCCCAGATCTTCGATCCGCTTTACCTGCGACAGCGCGCTCTCTACGATTCCTTCTGCCGTCACGCCGTGATATTTTTCAATCAATTCCTTTTCTAACGAACCGCTGTTAACCCCTACACGAATCGGTACGCCGCGCTCCCCTGCTGCCTCCACAACAGCCCGCACCTTTTTTTCATCTCCGATATTTCCCGGATTGATGCGTATTTTATCTGCCCCGTGCGCAATCGCAGCAGCTGCCAGCCGGTAGTCAAAATGAATATCCGCTACAACCGGGATCTGTACCTGCTTTTTAATCTCCCCCAGAGCCTCGGCCGCCTCCATCGTAGGCACCGTACAGCGGATGATATCGCAGCCGGCTGCTGCAAGTCGGTTAATCTGCGATACGGTCGCCGCGATGTCCTCCGTCTTTGTATTGGTCATGGACTGTATCAGGATCGGATTTCCTCCGCCGATCACACGATCTTTGATCTGGACTGTTTTTGTATGCTTTCTGTTATTACTAAGTTTTTCCATCATTTATTTTCTTTTTGCTCCTTTTTCTATCCTGCATTATTTCTAATTTTTATTTGTATTTCTAATTATCTGTATTTCTAATTTTCATCTGTATTTCTAATTCTGACTAAATATTTAAATATCTGGTTCTGTAAAATGGCCTGACAACATTCCATTCATTTTTTGCATTGGGACTGGAATATGTTTAAAATAAATTCTCTCTCCAAAATTCAAGCTGAAACGTCTGCCATACCATTCCTCTTCCATGCTGACCAAAGCCCTGCCTAATGGCGTTCTTCTGGCAGATGGCATAGTATCCGGTGGAAGAAATGCCACCTTTTCATATGTCGTACACATTACCGTTTCCGACAGATTCATTTCAAGCATTCCTGCAATCGCAAGCCCTAATAAATAACTGGACCGGAATTTTCCTTTAACCTCTCCCCATTTTCTATTCCCGACGCTGCTCTTCATTTCAATCAAATATAATTTCCACTCATTCTCGTTCTTATCCTGCCTGCTGAAAATCATATGATCCACTCTTTTATATAAAGACTTTTTGGAATCTGTCTGAAAAAACTGCATTTCTGTTTTCTGCTTGTCTGCATTTTCAATACAAAGATTGTATTCAGACACCAGATGCATGGTCAGCTCACTTCTGCCTGTATCTTCTCGCTCCAACAATCTAATGACACTGCTTTTTGGAACAATAAATCCTTCCTTCATTAGTTCCTTGATCATATAATTTCTTCTGACATTTATTTTCTCATTTATTTTATCATTCTGCATAATATGTCCTGCTCCTGCATAGCTGTCCTACTCTTGAATCGCATATGCCTCACCATTGATTTTTTCCAATGCATGATTAAACGTAGGCACTGCAAACCCATTTTCACTGCATTTCAATTCTTCCACCTCTGTCATCCCTCCTGCCTGCATGCTCAGCTGATAAACCTTAACACGCTCTGGAGGCAGCAGATCGGACAAAGTATATCCAAATCGTCTGCAGATAACATCTGCATCTTCCCTGCAGGACAGCCGGATCATATTATTAATATGCTGCAGAATAAGATCACTGTGCGTCGTTACAATCATATTTAATCCTGCATAATTCAGACGGCACAATACTTTCGCCATCTTCTGCTGCAGCTGTGGGTGCAGACACATCTCCGGCTCCTCATAAAAAAGCATATCCAGCCTTTTCATATGCTTTAAGATCAAAATAAGCGGCGATAATTCCGTTACAACAGCTGAAACAACCCTAAGCGGCAGCTTTACAGAGCTGCCGGACGGCGCATAATATACTTCTTTGTTCGGCAGCATGCTCATATGAATGGCTCCATCAATCATGCCGTCTTCAAGTTCTTTCACAATTTCATAATACCGTTCTTCTTCGTGTTTCATTGACAAATCATTCATTACATCCAAAAACTGGTTCACCGGCCTTGTAAACGGTGTTATTTCATCCTCAATATCCAGATTATAAACAGATCTTCTGCTGACCTTGTTGATAATATCTTTTGTAAGCATAAAGCCCGTTCTGGCAGCAGGCAGATATACATCATGGACTGTCCCCTCTTCATTAAGGCCGATATCCAGCAGCAGGCAATAAACCGCCTTAATCATCAGCCAATAGTTTTCTTCTCCAAAACACTTTATATCTTTACCAAATACGACTGCTAATTCACGTTCCCAGCTTTTATTCTGCAGCGTAAGAAACAGCGTGCTCTTATCCTGCTGTCTATTTATAGATAAAGAAACATCTGACAGGCCGCGTAATTCTATTTCTAATTCCTGTATAACTACATCCTGGCTATTAAAGATTTTTTTAATCAGATCATCCTTATTCTGCTTGATCTGCTCCTGCAGAAAAGACTGAAATTTATCAATCACACGATTCATCGAAGCTGCGCACTTATTTTCTTCAATCAAAAAATCGGCCTGTTCTTTTACCCAGTAAAACAGCTCCTGCCAGGCTTTCGTTTTCTGTCCGCTGTCTGTATCCCTTCCCAGCAGCGCATCTACCCCAAGGTTATCGATTCCCCACAGCAGAGACATCAAATAGCTTTTTCCACTGTTATTATCCCCGACAAACAGTGTCAGCTCAGCAGGCTCAAGAAAAGCCTCTTTTATTTTTCCAAACCCTTTTACCTTAATCCTACAATTCTTCATGCTAACTCCCTACCGATATAAACCAAAAATCTGCTATATTATTAATCATAGCAGAAAAAAGCTGTCCCGGCAATCATAAACCAGCTCCCTTCCCGGCCGGCCATATTTCCTGCGGCATAACAAACTGGCTGAGAAATGCCGTCCAAGCATTTCTCAGCCAGTTATCCACTACATAATGATCTTTCGTATATCATTAAACATAATTACAACCATAAGCACCATCAGCGCCATCAAAAATACAAAATTGACAGCCCCCTCCTTGTTCGGGTCCATCCGCTTGCCGCGGACAGCCTCCACAATCAAAAATACCAGACGTCCGCCGTCCAGAGCCGGGATCGGCAGCAGGTTCATTACGCCCAGATTGGCAGACAGCAGGATACAGATATTGAGCATATTTAAAAATACCAGCAGCAGTCCTGCCGATTTTGTCTCTGTATAAGTATCGCCGATTGTCTTTACAATGCCTACCGGGCCTGACAGCTCGTTGACGCTGACGCGCCCTGTCACCAGCATGCCCAGGCTTTCGATTGTCGAGCAGATCCAGTAGCGCACCTCATATACACTATAGCGCAGTGTATCCCATACAGAGCCCTTTGTACGTGCCGTCGTACCATAAAATCCCATCAGGTACCTGCCGGATTCTTCGTCCAGCTTTGGAATCAGTACCGCCTTATGCTTCTCGCCGTCTCTTTTATACGTCACTTCCACTTCTTCCCCCGCGTGGAGATATGTATAAATCGACACCTCACGGTACAGATGAATATTTTTGCTGCCCAGCTTTACGATTTCGTCACCGGCCTGAAGCCCTGCCTCTTTTGCCGGATAACCTTCCATCACGTCGGTAAGCACCGGACGGTCAAAGCCTACGCTTGCAACTAAAATCAGGGAAAAGGCAAATGCCATAATAAAGTTAAAGACCGGCCCTGCTGCTACGATGGAGAACCGCTGCGGGATCGTCTTATTGTTAAATCCCCTGTCGTCCTCGCTCGCCTCGTCCTCACCTTCCATCATGCAGGCTCCGCCAAACGGCAGCAGCTTTAAGGAATACTTCGTCTCGCCTTTTGTAAACCCGACCAGAGTAGGCCCCAGCCCCAGACAAAACTCATTGACGCGCACATCGTTAAACTTTGCCAGCAGAAAATGTCCCAGCTCGTGAAATAAAATAATAACGCTGAAAATAATCAATGCTAAAATAATGTTCAATTTACCACCTGCTTTCTATCCATTCATATACAGCCTGCTCCGTTTCTAAAATCTCATCAAGATCCGGCTGTTCTTTATATGCACAGTGTAACATACAATCGTTAATAATCTGTGTTATTTCCATAAAATTTATTTTATAATCCAAAAATTTTGCAACTGCCCTCTCATTTGCCGCATTTAAAATGGCCGGCATATTTCCTCCGCGCGAAGCTGCCTCATATGCCAGCTTTAATCCTTCAAATGTCTCTAGATCAGGCTTTTCAAAGGTAATGCTGCCCAGTGAAAAGAAATCCAGGCGTCTGCCGCTCAGCGGCCTGCGCTGCGGATAATACAGTGCATACTGGATCGGCAGGCGCATATCCGGCGTCCCGAGCTGTGCAATAATGCTGCCGTCTTCGTATTCTACCATTGAATGAATGACTGACTGCGGCTGGATAACGACCTGAATCTGATTTAGGTCTGTGCCGAACAGCCATCTGGCCTCCATCACTTCCAGTCCTTTATTGATCATTGTCGCAGAATCGATCGTAATTTTTCTGCCCATGCTCCAGTTTGGATGTTTCAGCGCATCCTCCACCTTCATCCCTGCCAGCTGCTCTTTTGTCCTGCCGCGGAACGGCCCGCCTGAGGCTGTCAGCAGTATTTTGCTGATTTTATTTCCTGCTTCTCCATTCAATGACTGGAAGATCGCACTATGCTCACTGTCCACCGGCAGAATCTGTACCCGGAATTCCTCTGCAAGCGGCATAATGATATGCCCCGCTGTTACCAGTGTCTCCTTATTTGCCAGTGCTATACTCTTTTTCGCACGGATTGCTGCTACTGTCGGGCGCAGCCCGATCATGCCGACAACTGCCGTCACCAGAATATCCGATTCCGGTATTACCGCAGCTTCAATCAGCCCTTCCATGCCGCTTACAACCTTTACGTCCAGGTCGCGCACCATCAGCCGGAGCTTCTGCGCCTCTTTTTCCTGCCACACCGCAGCAAGCTTTGGATGAAATTCCCGTATTTGTTTTTCTAATAAGTCTACATTTTTACCGGCTGTAAGCGCCCACACCCGGATATCTCCACGTTCCCGTACAATATCCAGTGTCTGCGTGCCGATCGAGCCTGTCGAGCCTAATATAGCAATATTTTTCATAATAACCTCATTGATATGCTCTGCATATATGTTTTTATAGCTGCATCAAATATGCTGCCAGATAGTAAATTACCGGTGCCGTAAAAATCACGCTGTCAAACCGGTCTAAAATGCCGCCATGCCCTGGAATCAGCGTGCCGTAATCCTTGATCTCATAGTTGCGCTTAATCGCAGAAGCTGTCAGATCTCCGATCATCGAGATCACGCCTCCGACAGTACTGATTGCCGCCAGCAGAAAGACCCTGGCAGACGTAATGCCCATCTGCGGGCGGAAAGCCATGCCATACACCACTGTCAGCAGGAAAGTACCCGCAAGTCCTCCGACTGCACCCTCTACCGACTTTTTCGGAGACAGAACAGGCGACATTTTGTGCCTGCCGAACTTCACTCCTACACAGTAGGCGCATGTGTCGCACCCCCATGAGCACAAAAAGATCAGCCAGACAATGTATGCCCCCTTCGCCATCATGCGTACCTGATAAATGCATGAAAGCATGACTGCCACATAAAATACACCAAAAAACACTGCCATAATCTGCGACGCATGATACTTAGGATAAGAAAATACGTATATGCCCAAAAGCACAATCATAAATCCCAGTACAAATACCATTGTATCAGGTATCCACGAAAAGTACAAATCTGTATAAAAAACAACTGCCGCCAGATATCCTGCAGCTGCAGCGGCCGTACGTTCCATCTTATAAACGCGGTACAGTTCATACATACCGATCAAAGAAATCGTACAGGTAGACACAAGCAGCACTTCCCTGCCTGTAATAATAAGCACCAGCGCCGCCGCTACCAGTACAATTCCGCTTAAAAGCCTCGTCTTAAACATACCTTACTCCTTTTTATGACAATCCGCCGAACCTGCGCTCTCTATAATTATAGGCCTCAACAGCCTTTTTCAGTTCTGCTTCATCAAAATCCGGCCAGTGGACTTTTGTAAAATAAAATTCACTGTATGCCAGCTGCCAGAGCAGATAATTGGAAAGCCTCTGCTCTCCGCTGGTACGGATTAACAGATCAGGATCTGGTATGTCTGCCGTATCCAGATATCTGGAAAATATCTCTTCATTTATATCATCTTCTGACAGCCTTCCTGCTTTTACATCCCCATACATTTTTTTCACTGCACGCATCATCTCGTCCCGGCTGCCATAATTTAATGCAATCTGAAAATTAAAGCCGTCATAGCTGCTGGACACCTTTTCTAATTCCCGGATCTGCTCCTGCAGCTGCGGTGTCAGGCGCGTAATATCTCCCAACACGCGTACACGCATATTATTTTTCTTTGCCGTTTTTAAACAGGTCTTCATATAGCTGCCGAGCAGCCTCATCAATTCATCTACCTCATTCTGGGGCCGGAGCCAGTTTTCCGTAGAAAACGCATAGACTGTAAGATATTTTATTCCCATATGCCCGGCAATATCACATATTTTTTCTACATTTTTCGCGCCTGCCTTATGCCCATAATTTCTCGGCATTCCCTTACTCTTTGCCCATCTGCCGTTTCCATCTAATATGATTGCTATATGCTGCGGTATTTTCATCATCGCGTTCTTCCCCTATTTATTGTAATATGGAAAAGGGGACATCGCCACAGCTATGCCCCCGGTCATCGCATTAAACAGTCATGATCTCTTTTGTCTTTTCTTCGACTGCTTTATCGACATCAGTAATATATTTATCTGTCATTTTCTGGACATTGCCCTCTAATTCTTTGATCTCGTCTTCGGAAATATCTTCCTTTTTTCCAAGCTTTTTCAATGCTTCATTTGCATCACGCCTGATATTGCGCACGGCGACCTTGGCTGCTTCACCCTTTTTCTTAATGTCCTTGGCCAGATCTTTACGCCTTTCTTCTGTCAGCTCCGGGAATACAAGGCGGATTGCCTTGCCGTCATTGGTCGGATTGATTCCAAGGTCTGAAGTAAGGATTGCCTTTTCGATCACTTTTACCATAGAAGGCTCCCATGGCTGGATCTGAATCATTCTAGGCTCCGGTACATTCACATTGGCTACCTGCTGGATCGGCGTCGGTGTTCCATAATAATCGACACGCAGCTTATCCAGCACATGCGGATTGGCTCTTCCGGCACGTATGCCTCCGAACTCTTCCTGCAGGTTTTTCAATGATTTCTGCATTTTATCATCATACTGAACTAATCTGTCATCCATAATATCCTCCTATACTGTAATCACCGTTCCATTGAAATGATCGTCGAAGCTGCTGCCAGAATCACCGCTGACCGCCTTTACAATGCTGCCCAGCTCGCTCAGGCTGAACACATACATCGGCATCTTATGCTCCATGCACATGATGGAAGCCGATAAATCGACGACAGCCAGCTTTTTTTCAATTACTTCATCAATAGAAAGACGATCGTAGCGGACCGCCTGCGGGTTCAGCTTTGGATCACTGTCATATACGCCATCTACTGCTTTTGCAAGCAGTATCCCATCTGCCTCAATCTCAACTGCGCGGAGTACCGCAGCCGTATCTGTAGAAAAATATGGATGACCTGTCCCGCCAGCAAAAAATACTACCATATTATGCTGAAAATATTTATTTGCCCTGTCTTTTGAAAAAGGTTTTGTAAACGTACCACATGCAAACGGAGTGAGGATGTTTGTCTGCATCCCCTCTGACCGGAAGATTTCGGACACATAGATACAGTTCATAACAGTCGCCAGCATCCCGATCTGGTCTGCTTTCGTACGGTCTATTGTCTCACTTGTCCTGCCCCGCCAGAAATTACCGCCTCCGATCACGATGCCGACCTGAACACCGCTTTCAGTTAATTTTTTGACCTGTTTAGCGACTCCTGCAACAGTTGCTTCGTCAAACCCAGTCTTTTTCTCACCTGCCAAAGCTTCTCCGCTTAACTTCAAAAGAACTCTATTCATATTTATTTGCCTTTCTTGCCATCCCCAAACAAGCTGTCTACATCAATATCTGCATAGCACTGAGAACAGAAGCCCTCAATTACTGCACCATTGTTGATCTGAACGGAACGGGACTTGATATTGCCCACGATAACTGCCGAAGTATCTACTACGACCGGCCCCTGTACATCGATATCACCTTTGACTGCGCCTGCGATTACTGCAGAGGTTGCTGCAATATTGCCTACAACAACAGAGCCAAGGCCGATCTTTACGGTACCTGTGCTTGTGATTTCACCTTCGATTTTTGCTGCATCCGAAAAGACTTCCGAAGCGGAGCTGTTGCCTTTGATTAAGCCGGTCACTTCCAGCTTGCCATTACACTGCACATTGCCTTCCACACGGCCGCTGATGCTGAAAGAACCTGTTGTGGACAGATTACCTTTGATATTGGTTCCTGTTGTAATAATAGATACTTCATCCGTAATTTCCGGTGTATCTGCTGAAAATTCTTCCTCCATAGCCATTGCAGCCGCCTCCTTCATCATCTCTTCATTCATTGGTACTTCCTCCTTAATTGTTGTACTTGTTTTCATATTTCTATTATTGTGATAAGCACTTCTGGCCGCCGGCTCTGGAATATGGCGCGGCGGCTCCGGATCTGCTTCTTCTGCCCTGGCATCGAATGAAAAATGCACTTCTTCTGCCTTATTTCGGTCAAGATCCAGCACACTGCTAAAGTGACTCATTGCTGCATTCATCGTATCTTCAGGCTTCTGCCGCTCTTTCGGCTGTTCCTTTGGCACTGGTGCAGGCTCCGGCTGACGTTTTGGTACGACAGGCTGCGGCGGCGTCAAATCCGCAGGCGGCTCTAAAACCGGCTCTTCCGGCTCAATCTGTACATGCTTTACCTCTTCTGCTGCTTCCACATGCTCCAATAACCCATCCAGCTTTGATAATTCAGACTCAATATCCAGCTCTCCCTCCAGAGTATTTACCATCATCTCCGAAGAATCATCCATTTCATCTTCATTTTCCAGATCCTCTCCCGGCAGGAGTTCATTCACTGCCAGAGACAGATCATCCTTGAAATCTTTAAAAAAACTCATCTTTTACCTCCATTTATCCGTATGTAGTCAGTCTTTCACACTTTCTGCCGAAACATGCTGTACGACCTGTGTATTTTCATCAATCGGCAGAAGCTGTGCATCCATTTTCTGGAGCTGCTTAATGATCTTTGGCAGAGCCTTTATCGTATTCTGCTTATTCTCTGCATCGTGCATAAGTACGACCGACGTATGATACTTTACCACATCCTTCATGACATTGGCAACCATCTCTTTCGCACTATATTGTACATAGGATGCATCCCCGCACTCTACATTCCAGTCAAAATAAGTAATTCCGCGCTGATTCAGTATGCGGATAAATTCTGTCATATCCATACTGCTGACCTGATTGCTGCTGCCCCCAGGAAACCGGTACAGCATGCATTTTATGCCTGCCTTATCCTTCAGCAGCTTTTGAATCTGGTCTAAATCCTGTTCAAACGCTTCTGTTGAGTGATAAATCTCATCATATTTATGGGAATAAGAATGCATTCCGATTGTATGTCCACGCTGCGCAATCATGCGGTAACGCTCTATAGATTCTTTATCCTGCCTGCCTGTCACAAAAAAAGTGGCTTTGATCTGATACTGATCTAAAATATCAAGGATTTGTTCTGTATTTTTACTCGGCCCGTCATCAAAAGTCAGATAAACCTTTTTGACAGCCTCGTTTTCTTTTGTATTGTCTGCATGATCTGCTTCATTTTTCAGATTTTCTTCATCTACATCTTTTACATCTGCTTTTTGTGCTTTTTCATCTGTATGTGCTGTCTGCGCGCCTGCACTGCCGGCCTCGTCCTTTTTGTCCACATGATCTGCCGACATGCGCACATACCCCAGGCTGTCCCGGCCTGTTCCTTCACTCTTAACCTGATCGCTCTTTGTTTCCCCAGACTTTTCTTCCTCAGATTTTTCTTCTCCGGATTTTTCTTCTTCAGATTTTTCTTTGCCGTCTGCCTGAGAAATAGAACCGCTTTTTTCCACCTGATTTTCCTGCTGCTCTACCTGCTGGCTGCGGATCGTATTTTTCGTAATAATATCAATCTGATCTTGAAGGGAATTGACTTTTGCAATCAGCGCCACCGAAATCAGCATCCATGCCAGCATCCATGTTACGATAAACAAGATCAGCCCCGTCTTCATCCGCTGAATTCGTTTTCTATGTGCAAGACGCTCATTTAAACCCTCATTTTTATCATTCATTCAATTTCCCGACCCCCTGTGGCCACTATTATCTCACCTATTGTAACACAAACAAAGCTATATGAATATGTCTTTTTTGCTTTGTATCGTTGTTTTTTAGAATGATATCCCGGCTGTTATCTGTCTTTTCACAATTTTTTCTTTATTTTTTTGTCTTCTCAGTGTATTTTCAGTCAATTATCTCTGACTATCTGCAACGGATATAGTATAGCATGAATATCTAGGATTGTCATTATGAAATATTTTCTTTTTACGCTATAAAATACAGGAGAATGGCTGGCTGTCATTCTCCTGTATCCTAATTCATGACAATAGAAAGTCTGCGCAGCATGCTTTCTATCATTGAATCATAACAATTATAAATTATAAAACCTCGTCCACACTAAGGCCCTTGAGATCTTCTGCAACCAGCTTCATTTTCAGCATCATATCCGATACTTCCTGCTGTATATCGTTCTTTACGTTCTCCATCTTCAGCATGCCTGCGGTCATAGGATCTGCATACAGCACTTCTGTCTCCTGCGGACGCCGGCGTTCTCTTTCCACTTTCTCCGCTTTTTCTGGATCGGTAAGCGCCTCCATCTCTTCCCGGTGCTCTTTTGCCTCTTCCAGCTTCTCCTGCTCTTCTTTCTCTTCTTCCTTCTTCTCCTCGGCTTTTTCCTGCTCTTCCTCAGCCTTGTCGTCGATATGGTCTTTCGCTTCGTCGATCAGCATGCCGATAATTTCGTCACTGGCTGATTCCAGCACTTTTTCTGCCTCCTGCTGTGCCTCCAGCATCGGGAATTTTTTCAGCCGTTCTAAGCCCATGGCACGTATCGTAGCAGCTTCTTCAATAATACCGCCTTTGCTGTCCTGTATGTTTTTTAAATGCCGGTCTTTGAAAGAATCCATCTGCAGCGCACGCTCCTGATACTCGGTCAGTCCCTCAGCCTCTAGTTTCTGCGCGTATTCCCTTTCTTCTTTTGAAATAGGAACCTCTACAACATGCCTGTTGCTCCTTTTATATTTCTCCAGTATCTCCAGATCCTTCTGCTCTTTGCTGTCTTTTTCTACTCCGTACTCTTTGCGCAGCGCTTCCTTTTCTTCATCAATCTTTGCAATCTCACGGCTCGAATCCGCCAGCGTCTTATAATGCTGCTTTAGGCGGTCGCCACGCAGTTTTACCTCATCATCCAGCCTGCGCTCTCCTGCGTACGTATCACTGATGATCTTATCCGCACGCTTTTTTGCCATTTCCCGTTTCTTCTCGATCGGATCAAACTGTCCGTTTAAAAATGCTGCATTGATCGATCCTGCTTTCTGCTGTTTCTGTCCGGCAGCTCTTCCGTTTTGACTGATACGGCCCGCAGCTGCGTCTCCGCCTGCAAAAATACTGACATTATTTACCCTCATACAGCCACTTCCTTCCTTTTATATAGCAAAGTCAAACTTCTGTCCGACCTGCTGCTCTTGTACTGTACGAGTGCTGTCGCTCATCTGTCTGAATATTACATCATTAATTTTTTTTAGCAGCTCCTCTACGGAATCCGCTGTCACGGTCACTGTATCTTCCTCGTCATACTTTCCGGTCTTATCTTTATCTTTTGCTTTCTGTGTGCGCGCTTCTTCCATGCGCTTTTTCTCAGCTGCCTTTTCTGCTTTCTTTTTATCAGCTGCTTTCTGCTCCGCCTTTTTCTCAATGCGGTCACGCTGAGCGGCGTAAGATTTGTCAATTACCGCAAAAAATGAAGCATTTCCGCCGTCATCTACTTTTATGCCATACGTTTTTACTTTTCCTGCATTGAGGCCGAGGCTGTCTTTGATCTGTGACAGCTGTTTTGTCGCATTGTTTATGATTCCCTCATACTGCTTTCTATAATCCTCGTCAGCCGCCATGCGCTCGATTTTTTCCTCGTCAATCAGCACAACCGTGCGGTTTTTATCCGCATATCTGCCCGCATTTGCCTCGGCCTGCTCCTTCATATCGCTGCTGACTAAAATAAAATCCAGGTTCGAATATTTTTTCTTCAGCTTTTCGTAATACTTCTGCGCGCTTTCACTCAGCTTTGGTTCTCCGATTGTCTTTCCATGTGTCACCCTGGTCTTCTTTACAGAAGAAGAATCCGCGGCCTGGCCTGCTTTTGTTGTACCAGAGCCCGATGAAGTCCTGCTGTTTCCTGCTGCCTGAGCAGCATATCCAGCCTGTAAGCCCATTTCTGTCTGTGTAATTGTGTTCATAAGCTTTCCTCCTTGAAATATAAATGAATTCCGTTTACCTTTTATATGACTGTTATATATCTATAAGGCAGCCGGATATACCGCCTGCCATATAGTTTGATTATAAATGCAATTATCCCCAGAAGTCAAACTGGCTTGCAAACTGCGAATACAGGCTGCCGGAGTTGTTGTACTGGCTGGAAACACTTTCCATAGCCGCCAGCGCATTGTCCGAGATTTTATCAGCCAGAAAAGCGGTCTTGCTTGTAAATTCTCCCGAAGCTCCGAACACCTTTTCGATATCTTCTATAGAAGACCCCTTTAATTTCTCACGGTCAATCGAAAGCGCTCCGTCTTTTCCAATCTTAATGCCGATCTTTTCAAATGCACTGCTGTTTTCCTCTGCCGCCTCCTGCAGCATCTGCCCATAATACTGGTTCATCACGCCCGGAGATTTTTTCAGCTCGGCCAGCGTAGAATTGTATTTTGCTACATAGTCTTCCACTGTTTTATACAATTCATCTGTTTCACCGCTTTCTTTGATTTTATCAAAGAAAGACTCCTCGCCTTTGCCGGAAAGCTTCTCGGCAAGATCCTTTAAGCTGTCCGCAGCCTTTCCAAGCTTTTTATAATTCTCAGTCGAGACACTGGATACTTTTTGATTTTTATCCAGTGCATCCAATAAAGTGCCTGAGCCGGACGAACCGCTGCCATCATTGTTGATATAATCCAATAATGTGTTCTGGTTAATCGGGATACCTGTCCTTCTTGCAGTTTCATTCAGCATCTGTGTCGTAATTCTCATATAGTTAAACCTCCTAATTGGTATAAAAGCTCTCGACCCGTTTTTATGCTCATATAATATATCGGCAAAACTTAGGAAAGTTAACAGCAAATGTCATGAATAGCCGAATTATTATCTACATTTAGGGCTCGCAGCGCTCTAGAGCGTGTTTGAAAAATGCTTTCCGTGAGATGTGCTTCACACTTGGTA
>CAJUHV010000015.1:55894-69380 GCA_910586445.1 uncultured Eubacterium sp. | reverse complement strand
TTATACAAAAGTCTTACGCAAGACACAAGATTTTTATGCTCTCGTTTGTGTGCTATGTGTGTGCTACGCTTCAAAATCCAGCACTTTTTATCACAATCCCAGAAAACACAGACATAAAGAAAACCCCTGAAAACACTGGACTTTCAAGGGTTTTTCCAATTTCTTTAATTGTACTGTAATTATCGCTTGCTGAACTGCGGAGCGCGACGAGCCGCTTTGAGGCCGTATTTCTTTCTCTCTTTCATACGCGGATCACGTGTAAGGTATCCTGCGCTCTTTAATACCGGACGGTATTCTGCATCTGCTTCTAACAGTGCTCTTGCGATTCCATGACGGATTGCACCAGCCTGTCCTGTAAAGCCGCCGCCTTTTACATTTACTTTTACATCAAATTTATCTACTGTGCCGGTAGCTACTAACGGCTGGCGAACGATAACTTTTAATGTTTCCATACCAAGATAATCGTCTATATCTCTTTTATTAATCGTAATGTTGCCCGTTCCCGGCAGCAGATATACTCTGGCAACAGAGCTTTTTCTTCTTCCTGTTCCGTAAAATCTTGCACTAGCCAATGTAATTTACCTCCTATCTCCGATTAAAATGTTAAAGCTTCTGGCTTCTGAGCTGCGTGCTTATGTTCTGGTCCAACATATACAAACAATTTCTTGTACATCTGCCTGCCCAGAGGTCCTTTCGGCAGCATGCCTTTTACTGCAAATCTTAACACTCTTTCTGGATGCCTCTTTAACATATCTTTTAATGTGGTCTCTTTCATGCCGCCCACGTAACCGGAATGTTTGTAGTAAATCTTCTGGTCGAGCTTCTTACCTGTGACTTTGACCTTTTCAGCGTTGACTACGATTACATAATCACCCGTGTCCATATGTGGCGTAAAAATCGGTTTATGTTTTCCTCTTAATATTTTAGCGATCTCTGATGCTAAACGTCCTAATGTCATTCCTGTTGCATCTACAACATACCATTTTCTGTCAATGGTTGATGGACTTGCCATAAATGTTTTCATTGGTCTGCCTCCTTGAAAAATTAGTAAGAATTCCAAAAACCCGGCCATGTCCGGAAGCCTGTCTTCTTCCTTCTTCGATTATATATAGTTAAAATACAGACGGTAGAATGCCTGTATTTTTTCACTATGTCAGACTTATACATTATAGTACCCTGTACCGTGTGTGTCAAGGATTTTTTCAAATATTCCCATATTCAATTCCAATCATCGTAAGACCACATGCCGGAGCAGTCGGCCCTGCTGCCGTGCGGTCACAGGTGGCCAGTATTTCTGCCATTTCTTCCGGCTCCCGCTCACCCATTCCGACCTGCAGCAGCGTGCCGGCCAGAATACGCACCATATGATACAAAAATCCGCTGCCAGTTACCCGGATCTTTATCAGATCCCCGTCTCTTTGCACCGATAACTGATAAATAGTTCGAACGGTTGTCTCTACCTGCGCGTGTATGGAGCAGAAGCTCTTAAAATCATGCTCCCCGATCAAAGCCCGGGCTGCGTGCTGCATTTTTTCCACATCCAGCTTTCTATATGTAAAATAAGTATCGTAGCGGTGCAGCGGCATCGGGAACGTACGGTTTAAAATCTTATATTCATAAGTCTTCCTGCTGTCACAGTGCCTGGGATGAAAATCCGGCGGCACTTCACAGGAATCCTGCACTACAATATCTTCCGGCAGACGCTGGTTTAATGCATATGATATTTTTTCAGCCGGAATGCGGGAATCCGTGTCAAATACCGCCACATTTCCCAATGAATGTACGCCGGAGTCTGTCCGGCTGGCTCCGATTACAGAAACTGGCGCCCCAAGCAGCTCGGTCAGCGCCTGATTCAGCACTCCTTCAATCGTAATTCCTGTCGGCTGGATCTGCCAGCCATGATAACTTGTCCCATCATATGCAACAACAAGCTTTATCCTTTTCATAATACTGCCGTCGTCCTTATTCCCTGTTATTATGTCCTATATATGCTGTTAACCATTAAATATTAGAAAGCTATGCAAAGCGGCGCAGTATAAAGACTGCTGACAAAAACGCCGCCAGCACAAGATAGCCTATGCCGTCCCTGCCCGCATATTTTAAAGGCTTCATTTTTGTCCTGCCGGCTCCGCCCCTATAACACCGTGCCTCCATTGCCATAGCCAGATCATTGGCTCTGCGAAATGCGGATATAAATAACGGGACAAGCAGTGGAATCATAGCCTTTGCGCGTTTTATTAAATTTCCATTTTCAAAATCAGCTCCGCGTGCCATCTGTGCTTTCATAATCTTATCTGTCTCTTCAATCAGAATCGGGATAAACCGCAGCGCAATTGCCATAATCATTGCCACCTCATGTACCGGCACACGTACTGCCCTGAGCGGCTGGAGCGATTTTTCTAATCCATCTGTCAGTTCATTCGGTGTCGTCGTCAATGTCATGATCGAAGTGCCGAGAATCAGGTAGATCAGGCGGAACAGCATTTTTACCGCCGTCTCTATTCCCTCCTGTGTAATATGTATCCACTTCCACTGCCAGATTATATTTTCCCCATTTGTTAAAAATATATTAAAAAAAGCCGTAACTACCATCAGGGCTGCAATTGCTCTGAGTCCTTTTACCATATACCGAAACGGCACCTTTGACAGCCTGATCACACCTGCCAGAAATACCGTCAGCAGCGCAAAGCCCGCCCAGCCACGGAATGAAAATACTGCGATCAAAAAAATAAATGTACCAAATAACTTTACCCGCGGATCTAGCCTGTGCAAAATCGAATCCGCCGGATAATACTGGCCAATTGTGATATCTCTAATCATAATCCCTATACCTAAATGCCTGCACTTATATTTTTGCGTTCTGCGAAGCTGTTATATCTGACTGCATACATCTTAATATTTCCTGCTTTGCCTCTGCGACTGTCGATATATCTGTATTTACAGGAAATCCTGCCTGATACATCTCATTCATAAGGTATGTCACCTGCGGTGCTGCCAGTCCGATCATCTCAAGCTCTTTATAATGTCTGAATACATTGGACGGAATATCATCATAGATAACCTGTCCCTGATTCATGACAATGATCCTCTGGACATAGCGTGCAATGTCTTCCATGCTGTGCGACACGAGTATGATCGTCAGATTATTTTCTTCATGCATTTTAACAATCTGCTCAAACAACTCATCACGTCCCTTTGGATCTAAGCCTGCTGTCGGCTCGTCCAATATAAGCACCTCCGGCTTCATTGCCAGAATACCCGCGATCGCCACGCGCCGCTTCTGTCCGCCGGATAAATCGAATGGGGACTGGTAATACAGTTCTTCCGGCATTCCTACATTTTTTAATGCCTTAAAAGCCCTAAGGCCTGCTTCATTTTTAGAAAGCCCCTGATTGATGGGCCCAAAGCATACATCGTCAAATATCGTTGTTTCAAACAGCTGATGCTCGGGATATTGGAAAACAAGTCCCACTTTGCTGCGCAGCTGCCTTAAATCATAATCAGGATCATAAATATCTTCGCCGTTATAATAAATGCCCCCGCTGGCTGCTTTCATTAAGCCGTTTAGATGCTGGATCAGTGTTGATTTTCCAGAACCTGTATGTCCGATAATACCGATAAATTCTCCGTCTTTAATTTTTAAATTAATATCTTTGAGTGCCTGCACTTCATATGCCGTCCCTGCACTGTATACATAGTTCACCTTATCTAATATAATTGACATAGCCGTTCCTGATCCTATACTAAAATAACTCTGTTCTGTTTCTCTGACTACCAGTGTCCAAGATGATACGGATTATTCATTCCAAATTTAGTCTAGCTGTTTTTCAGCCTGCACAGTGCCTGCAGCAATTCCTGTCTTGTTAAAATGCCTTCCGGTACTGCCAGTCCCGCTTTTCGTAATTCATGCGCCAGCAATGTGATCTGGGGCACATCCAGACGATACGCTTTCAATTCATCTGCCTTGGAAAAAATAGTTCGCGGTGTCCCCTGCATAACGATACTGCCCTGATCCATGACGTACACGCGGTCAGCGTCTACGACCTCCTCCATATAATGCGTAATCCATAAGACCGTAACCCCTTTTTTGCGGTTAAGCTCATGCACTGCGTGCAGTACCTCTTGCCGGCCTATCGGGTCAAGCATTGCTGTCGGCTCGTCAAGCACTATACATTTGGGCTGCATAGCCACTACGCCTGCGATTGCTACGCGCTGTTTCTGCCCGCCGGATAATTTATTAGGCGAATGTTTGCGGTATTTTAACATTCCGACGGATTTTAAGCTGTCTTGTACACGTGTCCAGATCTCATCTGTCGGCACACCGATATTTTCCGGCCCAAAACCGACATCCTCTTCGACCACACTTGCGACAATCTGATTATCAGGATTTTGGAATACCATTCCCGCACTCTGGCGTATTTCCCAGATCTTGTCTTTATCGTCTGCATCCTTTCCATCGATCCACAGATAACCGCCTGACGGGGCAAGAATCGCATTGATATGCTTTGCCAGTGTAGATTTACCCGAGCCGTTATGCCCTAAGACTGCGATAAATTCCCCTTCTTTTATATCCAGATCTACCTGATCCAATGCAGTCTGAATGGACTCTACGTTGCCTTCCTCATCACGGCGGATATATTCGTAAACTAATTTTACGGCTTTGATAATCCCCATCCCCACTTGCCATTCCTTTCCATTAGTCCCAATGCAGCCGGTGCAGCTCACCCTCCAGCTGCATATGCTGGAACTGATTCTGCCTGAGTGCCTCATAAGCAACAATGGCAGCTGCATTAGACAGATTCAGCGAACGCGCCTCATCCAGCATTGGAATACGGATACATGCATCAGGGTGCTCTATTAGGATCTCTTCCGGTATCCCGCCGCTTTCTTTGCCAAACATCAGATAACAGTCCGGCTCATAAGAAACCTCACTGTAAAGCCTGCGCCCCTTTGTCGTAGCATAGTAGATTTTTGCGTTCGGATTTTTTTCCAGAAATTCTGTGTAATTTACATATGTAGACACATCCAAATCATCCCAGTAATCCATGCCTGCCCTTTTTACCGATTTTTCATTCAGCAAAAATCCCAAAGGCTCGATCAAATGAAGCCTTGCTCCTATGGCTGCGCATGTCCTGCCGATATTTCCGGCATTCTGCGGGATTTCCGGTTCATGCAGTACAATATTTAAAACCGCCATGCTTACACTCCTTTATGCTAAACTGCTCCTGACGGCAGCTTTAATACAAACTTTAACTTCATTCTAAACTGCTTTTTGGCTGCAGCTTTGATACAATCTTTAAATTCATCCTAAACTGCTTTTTGGCTGCAGCTTTGATACAAACTTTCTGACACGCTCAAGTGCGATTTTTAGATTGTCCAATGAATACGCATACGATATGCGCACAAATCCTTCTCCGCTCTGTCCGAAAGCCGTTCCCGGCACTACCGCTACTTTTTCTGACATAAGCAGCCTCTCCGCAAACTCTTCGGATGACATGCCATACTGCTTGATACAGGGAAATACATAAAATGCCCCAAACGGTTCAAAACAAGGCAGTCCCATCTCTTCAAACGCATGCATCAGGTAGCGCCTTCTGCCGTTGTACTGCTCGCGCATCCGGGCTACATCCGCATCGCCGTTTTTCAGAGCATCCACTGCTGCATACTGGCTGTTTGTAGGTGCACACATAATCGCATACTGGTGTATTTTCAGCATCTGCTCGATTATGACTTTCGGCCCGCATGCATAGCCGATCCTCCAGCCTGTCATGGCATGTGATTTTGAAAATCCGTTGATTACGATCGTCCGTTCTTTCATGCCCGGCAGGGAGGCAATGGATACATGATCCTTCCCGTCTACATAGGTCAGTTCTGCATAAATCTCATCACTCAGCACAAATAAATCATGTGCCGATACTACCTCTGCAACTGCCTCCAGGTCATGGCGCTCCATAACTGCTCCTGTCGGATTATTTGGATACGGAAGTACTAAAATCTTCGTCTTAGGCGTAATCGCTGCTTCTAATTCTTCTTTTGTCAGGCGGAAGTCATTCTCTGCCTGAAGCTCAATAATCACCGGCTTTCCATTTGCAAGACGGCAGCACGGCTCATAGGAAACATAGCTCGGCTGCGGAATCAGCACCTCATCACCCGGGTCCAACATGGCACGCATAGCGATATCAATCGCTTCGCTGCCTCCGACCGTGACTAAAATCTCCTGATTATAATCATACTCCAGTTCAAACCGGCGGCTTAGATATTTTGCAATTTCTATTTTTAATTCCTTTAGTCCTGCATTCGATGTATAAAACGTCCTGCCTTTTTCCAGGGAATAGATGCCCTCATCACGAATGTGCCAGGGCGTATCAAAATCCGGCTCTCCTACGCCGAGTGATATGGCCTCCTCCATCTCGCTTACAATATCAAAAAATCTGCGTATGCCGGATGGCGGAATCATTACAATTTCTTTTGATAATGGATTTTTCATGGTGTAATCGACATCCTTTCATCCTTAGGTGCCCCAGCCATTACTGTGCCATGGTCTTTATATTTTTTTAATATAAAATTGGTCTTTGTGCTTAATACAGAGTCCAGTGTTGACAGCTTATCCGTCACAAACTGGGATACCTCGCGCAGCGTCTTTCCTTCCAGCGTCACCATCAGGTCAAATCCGCCCGAAATTAAAAATACGGCATTGACCTCTGGATAGTTATAAATACGCTCTGCCACTTTGTCAAATCCCATTTCACGCTGCGGCGTTACCCGTACTTCAATCATTGCCGTCACTTTTTCTACGCCTGTCTTATCCCAATTGATCAGTGTATGGTAGCCGCAGATAATATGCTCTTCTTCCATATTTTTTAATTCCTGCGCTACAGTTACTTCATCTACGCCCAGAATCACAGCCAGCTCTTTTAAATCAATGCGGCTGTTTCTTTCTATAAAGGTCAAAATTTTTTCACGCATACTTTCCCTTTCTCAGCTTCTGCCCCAAATAATTTTTTACTGTTTTCACACTACCTTATACAATTCATCTGATTTCGGCGGTTCTAAAAATCTGCGCTCATCTGCCGCGTATAAAACTCGGTCATTCCCTGCTGTCGCTTTTCCAACTACAGCCGCGTGTATTCCCTGCTTTTCCAGTTCGCGCACAATCGTATTGCCGTCATCTGCTGCCATCAGCATGCATCCGCTGGAAATCAGCTCGTATGGATTTATTTCAAAAAATTCGCAGATTTCTATTGTTTCCTGCCGCACTGGTATTTTCTTTAAGTCAATTTCCAGTCCGACACCAGAAGCTTCTGCCATTTCCCACAGCGCACCGAATATGCCGCCTTCTGTCACATCATGCATTGCCGCGACGCCGGACGAAACTGCCGCTGCAGCTTCCGGCAGCACGGACAGCATCTGGTCAAAGCTCTTTGCCTGATCCACAAAAGACTGTGTATAATGCGCAAGCAGCTCATTTTCTTTTTCTTTTGCTATAATGGACGTGCCTTCTATCCCGATCCATTTGGATATAATAATATCCATGCCTGCACGTGCCCCCGCTGTCGAAATCAGCCTGCCTTTTTTAGCTTTCCCGACTCCTACTACAGAAAACAGCGGCTGGTTCACCGCTTTTGTCACTTCTGTATGTCCTCCCATAATCTGTACATTTACCTTTGCGCATGCTGCTTCTGCCTGCCCGATCATGCGGTGCAGCTTCTGCTCACTCGTACGCTCCGGCAGCAGAACCGTAAGCATGACACCGATTGGTTCTGCACCCGCGCTCGCCAGGTCATTCATCGTGATCTGGATAGCCAGGCTGCCGATATCCTGCACCGTGCCTGTAATCGGATCTGTTGACATGACAAGCATCTCATCTTCGCCTACTGCCACTGCTGCACAGTCTTCGCCGACCGAAGCTCCCAGCAGTACTTCCTCCCTGCGGTTATGAATCTGCCCTAAGACCGTGCGTTTTAGAACTGCCTCCGGCACTTTTCCTATCTTCATATCTCTTTCACTTACTGTTCCTTCCTAGATTAGAGCGTGTTTGAAATACAATCTCTGCCGTCGTTCCGGCATTCTTACAAAAGCTGATTTCAAACACGCTCTGATCTAACTGCTGACTATGCTATATGATTTTCTCTGCCTGCTAACAATGTATTATTCCAAATTAAAATAATACAGCTATTGTTTTATTCTAATATTGTTTTATTCAACCAGCGAGCCTTTATCTGAGGCTTCGGATGATACATTTGCATTGTCTTTTTTACTGCTTCCAGAGTCACCGCTGATTGTACCGGTCTGCGGCTTATCCTTATTGTCCGTATTATCCTTATCTGCGTTATCCTCTTTGTTTGCGTCGCCTTTATTGTTCTTATCGTCTTTGTTATCCTTATTGCCTTTGTTATCTTTATCGCCTTTGCCGTCCTGATTATCTTTATTGTCATTATTATCCTTTTCGTCATCCGGCTTTTCGTCTGTTTCAGCAGGATCTTCCTCCGGCTGTTCCGGCTGCTGCGGACGTGCTGCGATATTGGCTGCCTGTGCGGCCGCTGCATAGATGCCTGCCTCATTCTGTGAAGCAATCGCGTTCTGGATATATGCACGTGCCTCGTCGCTGGCCGTATTTGTTCCGACTAAAATAATCTTTGGCGAAGCGGAATAATTACTGTTGTTAAATTCTTCACGACTCTGTTCTACGCCATTCATCTTTACGATTTTCCACAATTTAGCCACTTTGCCGACATGCGCTGACTGCTGTACCGATACATAGCCTACATTATGGCTTGCAGAACCCTGAATCTGTGTCTTAGGGCTGTTCACGCTTATGATCTCGCTTTCGAAAATCACTTCACGTTGCGGATCTCTCGTCTCCTGCCCATATATGTTAAATGAAATAATACCACCGCTTGTGATTCCTTCGATGTAGATCGGTGCCTCTGTATTATTCTTAAATTTCAAATCTTTATATGTTCCTGCAATCGCAGCATCCATGGAAGGCTCTACATAGTTTACAATCATAGAATGCGCAAACCGCTCTGTGATCTCCAGCTCTGCGCGGATTACCGCATTGTACAATGTCGTCGATACCTGACAGATACCTCCTCCGTATGTCTCAACAACGGTGCCGTTCTCGTAAGATCCTGCAAGTGCATATCCATGCTCTGCGTCAAACGGGCTGACAGCCTCATATACCGAAAACTCATCGCCGGGATACAGAAGTGCTCCATTGATCCTCTCACAGCCATTGGATACGTTCATCGCACGTCCGGCACTGGAGCTGCTGTAATTTGTGGAGAATTTTCCTAATACGTCTTTTACTTTCGACAGCTCTTCCTTGGAGCCGCGCGGTTTTACCACATCCGCATCCAGCTCAATTTCCGCCTCCTGCTTATCCCAGTCATTGGAAATATAATCGGCAATTACTTTTACTGATTCCGGTATATTTACTGCAATGCCTTCATCCCCGCCGGTAATTTTGAACGCACCGTTTTCACGGGTAAGCCCGCCGTCTACCGCCTCCTGGTTGAACTTCTTTTCATTTTTCTTCAAATAAGATTTGATCTTTGATTCATCTGTGCCAAATACAAGCGGAAGCTCCTTAGGCTCATGCTCGAGATCCTTTTTATCCTTATATCTGGTAATCAGACTGCCGCTTTTGCCGATCGCAAGTGCTTCATCCAAAACACCGACATTTTCCCATTCTACGCCCAGCTGGCCTGCAGAGGCTTTCACGCTCTTGCTGCTTACGTTAAGCGTAATCGGTGTATCCTGCACGCTGCTTACGTATTCTTCCACTGCCTGTTTTGCTTCATCTTCTGACATGCCGCCTACAGCCACTTCCCCGATATATATATTATCCAGAATACGGTCACTCAGCTTTTCATCCGCATAAGCCTGGCTTACTGCAATGCCTGCTGAAAGTACTGCAACTCCGGCAATCGTGCCGATTACATATTTTTTAATATGTCCTAACCTCAATTTAATCCGTTCCTTTCTTCTCAATTGTTTTACATGTCTGCCGCTATCATTTTATCGCATATAACATCTACTTTTCAAGCGCAATAGTCACAAAGATATTTGACATAAACGCTCATTTTCTGTATATTAGTAACAGTCCATACAGGGCATCTGCCCCGGACTGCTGCACATATTATACACGAAGCTGAATGCTGGAGAGTGCAGATCGCCGGAATGAACTTCCAAACACACTCCAGCAGACGTATCCGCACACCGCCTGCCAAAAACTACATCAGCGCAGCCGCAAGCAGCGGCACGATCATCGCCACTGCCAGAATTACGCAGACAACTGCTGCCGCGGTCCTTTTCTTCTTTGATGTGTAGATCGTTGTTTTTGTTTTCTTTGACATACGAAACCTCTTTCTCAGACCTATGCACCGGCCTGCCGTGATTATTTATATTATTTGCATGATCTAAAAATGTATGATATCTTAAATAATAATAAGTAAATATTAATAAACACTCAAATTGACCATTTATATGTATATATAAAATGTAATTTAAATTTTTAGAAAGGAGGCAATAACTATGCCATTATTACTGCCTTATATCATTATCCTGCTCTGCGTGCTCGCATTGATGCGGAACCGCTCCAGCCGTTCTGCCAAGAAAAAACAGGATGCATTCTGGGAGAAGGAGCAGCGTGCAAACCAGACAAGGAAACAGGACATCAGCGGCCTTGATTATATCCAGATCCCGCTTGACACCTTTCCGGTCGGACGCTACGAAGATGAAGCCCTCTCCAGCCTGGAACAGACACTGCAGGGCCTGAGCAGCAAAAAAATACTGAACTTATCCGGCATATCCAATACAGATTTAAAATTACAGTACGGCGCGGCAAACCTGCCGGAATTATCTGAATATGATGCCAGCTTTACAAAGCTGGCCAGAACACTCACCGCTTACGGCGAGCGCTTATCAGAGCTTGGGCACTGGCAGGACGCTGTCTGCGTACTTGAATTCGGTGTGTTATGTAAGACCGATGTCAGCAGAAACTATACGCTGCTCGGCTCGATCTACCGCGAACACGGCTTTTTGGACAAAGCAGAGGCCCTCGCTGAAACCGTCCGCGGCATGGATCTGCTGTTAAAAGACTCTATTTTAAAGCAGCTGTCCTCACAATGACACAGAGCGCAGAGCTGAACACTCTGCATAAACATTCCGGCTTTTATGAAAGATCATCCTCGTGCTCTGGAACAGGCTTCATCATCCTTCCATACTGTACAATGATCTTATCAATCTGTCTGGAGGCTTCATTCTTTGTCAGGGTATCCCATGCCACGTTCAGCATTAAGCCGTGATAATCCGCCAGCGCCTGCAGGTGTTTTTTCTGCCTGTTTGTAGCTGGCGACTGTTTTTTTACTCTATAAATCAATGGATACGGCACAAACACATCCGGCTTTTGTGCCTCATATTCTGACTCCAGAATCTCATACAGCTGTCTGGCCGCCCTTGCATCATCCAGCGCACGATGACTGTGCTCCCTTGCAATTCCAAAATGGTCACATAACGCCTGGAGCGTCTTCTTCTCCTGATCCGGGAGCAGCTTTCTGGCTAATTTTAATGTATCTACCCCGCTGCGCTCAAACGGCGTATCCCTGTTTCTTGCCGCCTGCTTTAAAAATCCGAAATCAAAGATCACATTGTGCCCAAGCAGCACATAATCCCTGCCAAACTCCAAAATCTCAGGGAATACTTCATCCATCTCACGCCCGCCTGCCGCCATCTCGTTTGTAATCCCGGTAAGCTCGATCACCTCTTTCGGCAGCTCCTTATGCGGATGTATCAGCGCCTGATATTCAGCCTCTATGACCTTATTTGTAACACGCACAGCGCCGATTTCTAATATACTGTCACGTGCCGCATTTAATCCTGTCATTTCCAGGTCAATTGCTACATAGTTTTCTAAAATCAACTCTTTTTATCCCCTGCCTTACATAAATCCTGCAGAAAACATTCGCTGCATTTTGGACTTCTCGCGAAACAGATCGTGCGTCCAAAAGAAATGATCTGCATATTATATAAAATCCAATGGTCTTTCGGCAGCACTTTCATCAAATCCTGCTCGATTTTGACAGGATCAGATTCTTCCGTAAAGCCCAGCCGGTTTGAAATCCGCTTCACGTGCGTGTCTACAACTATGCTCGGTTCATTATAGACATTGCCGCGGATCACATTTGCAGTCTTGCGCCCTACGCCTGCCAGACTGGTCAGATCCTCGATCGAAGAAGGTACTTCCCCTCCAAATTTTGTCACCAGATCCCGGCAGCATGAGATAATATTTTTTGCCTTGCTGTGATAAAATCCGATCGAATGTATGTCCTGCTCCAGCTCCTCCAGATCGGCCTCGGCAAACTTTTCCAGTGTATCATATTTGACAAACAAATCAGCCGTAACAATATTTACCCGGGCATCCGTACACTGGGCGCTCAAAATCACGGCAATCAAAAGCTGCCATGCGCTGTTATGGTTTAAATAACAGATTGGTTGCGTACCGTACATTTCATCCAGACGTTCTAAAATCTGGGCTGTGCGTTTTTTCATCTGTATGCCTCCTCGTACACTGTCTGTCAATGAAGTCCATAATCAAAAAATACGAAATATCTGGCAAATTTTTGCATGTAATACGAAAAAAATTTTAAATTATTTTAGTAAAAATAGCAGTCCGTAAATGATGACATTTTATAAACAGCTAGAATTAACCGTTGATCAGCCCTGCCCTGCCAACGGTTAATTTATGCTTATGATTACTATGCCATACACCTGCAGCATTTTGGAATCAGACGATCGCCATGATCTTCATATAATCCTCTGTCTTATCCCTCATAATCCGAAATCCCTGCTCCAGCTCTTCCAGTCCATACCGATGTGAAATAACTGCTGCGGGAGTTATCCGTTTTTCTGCAAGCCTTTTTAATACATAATGCCAGTCGTCCTGCATTCCGCTTTCCTGATCAGCTGCATACATTCCGCCTGCACCCCTGCCATAGTAAAAAGAAGAATTCCAGGTCCCTTTGATCGTCAGCTGGTTACGAAGAATCTTCCAATACACAGATTTTTCCAGCTGCATATCCGAATACGGATTTCCTACCAGCATAATCCTGCCGGCAGGTGCCGTGCAGTCTGCTGCCTGCGCCAGCGTCTCATTTTTTCCCACGCATTCAAAAAACACGTCTGCACCGTTTCCATCGGTCTGCTGCATAATCCACAAAGCCGCCTCCTGCGTCCTGCTGTCACAATAACAGTCCTCCTGCAGCCCCATCTTACAGACCGCCCGCCGCTGGGACTCTTTGTTGCCGACCGCCAAAATCCTGCCCGCACGTAGTGTACGCCGCGACTGTGCTTCGAGCAGAAACATAACCAACAGCAGGCCGATCGTACCTAACCCGCACACAACGATCGTCTTCTGTACATTATCCTGCACGCCTCCACAAGCAGCTGTCTCCTGTGCACTGCTCTGCCTGCCTCCACAAGCAGC
>CAJUHV010000015.1:0-55794 GCA_910586445.1 uncultured Eubacterium sp. | reverse complement strand
CGCCTCCACAAGCAGCTGTCTCCTGTGCACTGCTCTGCCTGCCTCCACAAGCAGCCATCTCCTGTGCATTGCTCTGCACGCCTCCGTAAGCAGCTGTCTCCTGCACATTGTCCTGTACACTTCTGTAGGCAGCTTGGGCTGCTGACACAGCAGCCGCCTCCTGCGGGCGGCTCCGTCCATCCCTTCTCACAGCCTCTGCCGCTGACAGATTGTGATACATAATCCTTCTCATCGCATGCACTGCAACTGCCATCGGCTCAAGCATTGCCGCCTCTTCATATGTTACGCCGTCCGGCAGGCTGATCAGGTTTTCTTTCGGAACCACCGCATACTGTGCAAACCCGCCGTCCCTGCGCGACCCAAGATAACTGTAGCTGCGGCACATCTCATACTGCTGCCTGCTGCATGGCAGACAGCTGCCGCACGGAATCAGCGGAAAAATACCGACACGTTTCCCCTCCCAGAACGGTTCCACGCCTGCTCCAATCTTTTCAACTACTCCCGAAAACTCATGTCCTAAGATCAGCGGGTGCCTGTGTGCTCCCGTCTGATAAATCCGCGGGATATCTGAACCGCAGATCCCTGCCGCTTTTACGGCCACCAGTACCTCCTGATCCGACAGCTGCGGCTTATCGACCGACTCATACCGCAGATCATTGATATTGTGTAACACCCATGCCTTCATATGCTTTACCTTCTTTTTGTTCATATATCTGAAAACAATTTCTTCAAAAATACCATAACACGAATAGTACGTGCAGGCAATATAATGTTTTGCAATTACATTTTATCCAATTATATGTTTTTATTGATTACGTACAATCACCGCTCAGATTTTCACATATATTCATAAACCTTCACTATTGTCCGCTCAGATTAAATGATGTATAATAGGTGCAATTTATGCAGAGGCATTATGGAGGTAAGGATGTATGAACGACATCGAATACATACTGGACTTTGCAGCCAATCTCGGATGTAAAATGCTCACAGTCGGCGCCAATCTGGAACGGGTCAATGATACAATGTACCGGATCTGCTGCAGCTACCAGTTAAATTCCATTAGTATTTTTTCACTCAGCAGCCTGATCACAATCAGTGCAAAATCTGAAAGCAACCAGACCGGGACACGCCAGATCAGCGTGCCTTGCGTAAGCAACCATCTGGAAAAGCTGAACCGTTTCAACCAGCTATCCCGCAAAGTATGCGCTGAACGGCCTGCACCAAAAAAACTGGCAGAAATGCTGGCAGAAGCAGAAAACATAAAAAAGACCCCGATCCCGCTGGTTGTCCTCGGACACCTGTTTTCCATGACCAGCCTATGTGCGATTTACGGCGGGAGCCTCCTGGATATTGTGGCAGTCGATATCAATACTGTCATCTTATATTTTCTGGGGGAATTTTTCGACAGGCGCAATATTAACCGCATTGTTGTAAACTCACTCTGTGCATGGGCAGCCGGTTCTCTCGCGCTGCTGTTTGTTCGTCTCGGACTGGGCGACAATTACTTTATTATCATCGTTACAAACAGTATGATGATGATGCCCGGTATTTCACTTATGAATGCGATCCGCAACATTCTGTGCGGCAATGAGATGAACGGTATTTTGGAATTTTTAAAGGTTGTGCTGGAATCACTTGCGATTGTGCTCGGACTGATTTTGAGCTTCTATATATTTAGAGGGGATGTGATCAAATGGCAGAGAATATAAAACTCATTCTTTTATCGTTTGTAGCTTCTGTCGGGTTCGGCTTAAAATACCATATGCAGAACCGCTATTTGGTATGGGCGGGACTCGGCGGCTCACTGACCCGTATGTGGTACCTGCTGCTGATTGAAATGATCGATTCACGGCTGGTATATTCCCTGCTTGCTGCGATGTTTGCCTCGCTTTATGCAGAAATTATGGCCATGAAGTTTAAGATGCCGTCTACGGTATTCCTCTATCCTGCCGTAATCCCGCTTATTCCAGGCAATCTGATTTACAATGCGGCTGTGAATTTTCTGCTGAATTATAGAATCGCCATGTGGAAAGATGTCGCAGACTGCGCTATGACGGTGTTTGGAATCAGCATTGGATTTGTACTAATATCTACGTTTACTTATTACCGCAGGGTTTACTTTCTCGGAAAAGATCTTGCTTCACATCTGCTGCGGACTCATAAAAAATAAAATACACATAAAACAAAGGAAGATTCCTATTAATAACATAAGAATCTTCCTTTAAACTCTAAGCTGTCGGCTGATCCGCATTAATCATGATCATACCCATTCTTCCGATAAAACATCAGGAAACAGCCAACCGCCAGCACGATTTCTACGATCATTACAAGTATGCTTTTTATGCTGACCAGCTGCCCGGTACCGCCTGCGACATTACTGATTGTCTGCATTAATACGCCGGTAAACAGCACCTCTGAAACCTTCTCCAGTGTTTGATTAAAGGCTGAAAACATTGGGATCATCATCAGAATCAGCAGCGCCGGCATTGTGATCGTGCCTGCGGACATCTGATTTTTTGCAAAAATGCCAAAAATCATTCCGATCATTGCACTTGTCACACAGGATAAAACCGTCACGCCTATATATGCGCCCCATCCGGCAGCGCTCATGGAAACTCCGACCAGCGGCACAAGCATGATATTTACAGATATCATGACCAAAATCACCGGTATCATGCTGCCCAGGCAGAATTCCAGCCCATTTACAGAAGATGTCATAAGCACGCGCAGCGTATGCTTTTCTTTTTCCTCCGCCATAAGCGCACTGACGCTATAAATGCCTGACATGGTAACATTCATAATCGCGCTATATGACATTACAAATACCCGCAGCTCATCGCTTATTCCTTCTTTGCTCATGATAGAACCATAGACCCATTTCATTACTAACGCAAAACCGAGTGCAAAAATCGGCATGCTGATAAAATTTTTGGAAAACAGTGCCCGAAATTTCATTTCCATGACTGCTCCCAGCTTGTTCATATGTATTATTTTCATTTCAGTTTCCTCCCTGTCACCATAAGATGCCGCCCTACTGCAGCTGCCTGCCTGTTACTGTCAAAAATACCCGCTCCAATGTCGGTTCGCAGGAATGTATCGATGCCACCTGATTCTCATTGATCCAGTCAGCAATCTGCTGTGTATTCTCCGGCGACTGGTCTAATACGTACTCCTGCCCGTTTTCCAGCAGCACTTTATATTTTTTCTCTTTGTTATAACGCAGGCAGAGCTCCTTCGGCGTGCCGTATTCCATAATCTGGCCGTCATTCAGCAGCGCCACATGATCACACAGTTTGGTCGCTTCTTCCATATTATGTGTTGTCAAAAATATAGCCATGCCCTCATTTTTTAACTCCATTAAAAGGCGGTGTATAGAAACCGCGGTCGATGGGTCAAGCCCGCTTGTCGGTTCATCCAAAAACAGCACCCTCGGCTTATGCAGGATCGCCCGCGCCAGTATCAGCCTCTGTGTCTGCCCTTTTGACAATTTCCCTGCCGGTTTTTTCTTATAGTCGAAAAGCCCGACCCTTTGGAGCAGTTCATCGATACGCGCCTGATCTACTTTTAATATTTTTGCAAAGTATTTCAGATTGTCATATACGCTCAGCCTTTCATAAATCCCGGACTGATCTGTTACAATACCAATCTGCTCGTATATTGTCTCATCTATATTTTTTACATGAATGCCAAGTATATAGGCATCTCCCGATGTCGGCTTCAGCTGCCCTGTCAAGATCTTAATCGTTGTCGTCTTGCCGGCTCCGCTTGGCCCTAAAAATCCCAGTATTTCTCCTTTCTGCAGTACTGCCTCCAGATCTTTCAGCACTATCTCCGAGCCAAATTTTTTGCTTATGTGGTTGATTCGGATATACTCATTGTTCATTATATCAGCTCCTTATTCATATTTTCTGTAAAATATATTATCATGAATTGTTTTTTATAGATTAACATTTCTTAATCTGCTGTTTTTCTTCCCAAACTGTTCTTTTTCAATGAGACCGCCATTTCTCCGAAACTAACAGCTGTTCCTATCCGGCTGCTTTATGGTCTGGAGCACATCTTAGCGTTCCCTGATCTTTTCCAACAGAGCTGACTTCATAGTTCTGGACACCAGGCACTCGTATTCCCCGATTTTCGCCCTGCAGTGTTTTAAATCCACTTCTGTAATTTTATCCACTGCCGCCAGACAGGATCTGTGAAGGCGTATAAATCCATCTCCCATCTGCCTTGCAATATCGTTTAAATTGCCGACAAAATCCATTCTGCAGTTTTTTGTATGCAGGATAACATGATGCGATTTCGTAGCCGTTTCAAAAAAAAGAATGTCGGCGATCTGCACATGTTTGATCATATCGCCGATTTTTATAGAATATACGCCTGCCGCATCCTCCCTGCTTTCGTCCCGCAGCCGCTGATACAAAGATTCCATGCAGCGGTCAATCGAGTCTTTCTGCTTTTTTATATCTTTTATAATATAGTCAAATGCCTCCAGATGATACTTAAATGTACGGAATGCCAGCTGCTGATAGCTTGTAATATAGACTAATGTACCATGCGGGTCAATCCTGCGTATTTCCTGTCCCAATAAAAATCCATCATAGTCTTTGTCTTTTAAATCCACATCCAGAAAATAAATATTTCTCCGTTGTGCCGCACCGCACACCTTTTCCAATAATTCTTTGGGATCGCCCGTACTGGACACGACCTGCATATCGTAAGCTTCGATTAATATCTTTTTTTCAATATCCTCTAAGATCTGCCTTCTAGCTGTTTCCTCATCATCACATATATAGATATCTATCATTCCATTCTCCCATTCTGCCTGACCTGCTCAGCATACATTATTTATACCGCCACTGTAAATTCCTGTACAAACAAATCATTTTCATAACTGGTAAGCGGTACCACATCTGGATACCTTGCAAGAATCTGCTGATAGCTTGCCAGTCCAAGCCCCCTGTTTTCACCCTTTGTAGAATACCCTTCCGCCCACATATGGGAGAGGTCCAGACCATCCGCCCATGGATTGGCAACCCTGACTGTCAAAAAACCGCCATGACATATAAACAGCAGCTCCATACGCGGATGCTCCTGTAAAACCGCGGCCTCCATCGCATTGTCGATCAAAATTCCAAGGCATCTGTTAAAATCCCACACATCCATTTGAATGCTGACAACCGGATAAACCACTTCAAAGCTGCATACAATCCCTTCTCTATTCATTTTTGTCAGCTTTGTCAAAATCAGGCTCTTGACCTCCGGGATCTGAATATTTCCGATCTGTGTGGCTATATGTATTTTCTCTCCGATTTTTTGGTCAAAATCAATCTCGAGCTTTTCAAGCACATTTTGAATCTTTGCCACCTCGCCTTCCTTTGCGTATAAATACATGCCGGAAAGCATATTTTTATAATCGTGGCGAAACACTCTTATTTCCTGCTGCATCTGCTCTAAATGCTCTACATACATCTGCTGCTGAAGGATGATGGACTGCTGCAGATTGATCTTATTCATATTCTCCTCTTTTTTCGATAAATATACTATACACCCAATCAGCAAAAACAGTAAAATAACGACTGCCACATTATACGTAATGATCGATTCGTTATATTGAATACTGTTGCCATACATATAAAAAAATTCCACCACCAGCTCCATTGCCATAAGCTGAACTGCTATACGCTTCTTGTTCTTTTCATCCTCCAGCAGATATCGTACTGCCCTGCTGAACTTCATCCTGCAGAGCAGCCAGCTGATTCTGATAGAGATCGGAATCCAGATACCTTCTAAGAGCACCAGCCGGAGCATACGATTCTCCATGCTCTCTAACATAACCGCACTTATAATTGAGATTTCAAACGAAAACAAGATCACCTGCATCATACCTGCCATACAGACGATTGATAAAGACCTAATGTAATCCCGTTTCCAGATCCTTGCAGACACTACTACAGCAGTCACCAGCGTAATCAAAGAACTAATCCCATATGCCAGGTAGACGTTTAAGCACTCGATCGAATTAACCAGATAATACGCCGTTCCTGACGGCAGCCCGGCAAAAGCTATCAGTTTCATGAATTTATTCCATTCGATCTTTTCCTCTGATAATGAAATCATATAAGCAGCCAGCACGACATAAGCCCCCATACTACTTATGACCGTATAAACAAACATATACATTGCCGTATTCCTCCAAGTAGATTGTTAATATTATAACATAGTTAATACGGCCTGGCAAATACGTTCTAATACAATGGCTGGAGCACTTTTATAATGTTCTCAAGCACCTGCAGCAGCACCTGTGCATCTACATCCTGATTATTGATATAAGCATGATAAGAACCCTGTATACAGTAAGACAGCAGGATTTTCTTTTCCGCGCTGGATTCGTACTCTGGATACTTTTGATACATTGTCTTTTTAATCTCCGCCTCCAGCTTATCGGCTAAATAGCTCTGCGGTTTTCCTGCAAACAACACGTTGATCAAAGACAGATGAGACACAAAGGCGAGGCAGAGCTCTCTTGTAAATAAATCCAGATTCTGCGTTGAATATTCCTGCCCATGATATACGCTTTCCAATATAGAAGCAACTGTCTCGTTTTCCAGCGTCTCTGACAGCACATAAAGATCATCATAATGCGAATAAAATGTTGACTTGTTAATGCACGCCAGACGGCACAATTCTTTCACCGTTATTTTTTCCAGCGGCTTTCGCGACCTAAGCTCCAGAAATGCATTTTTAATGGCTTTTTCTGTTTTCTCTATCCGTAAATCCATAGACCTGCTCTCCTTAATAAACGACACTTTCTCTTAAAGGTTGTATATCCGTCAACTGGTCTGTAATTGTTGGTGGACAATCCAGATTCTGCTATATATAATCATTTTAACAAAATAAACAACTATTGTCTATTATTTATCTTTACTGCAGAAGGAGATTTCTATGGATTTTTATGGATTTTATACAGGAAAAATATTTGACGCGTATCAGTTTTTAGGCGCGCATATAACCGACCACGGCGTTACATTCCGCACATTTGCTCCCGGGGCATCCAAGATCAGCGTGATCGGTGAATTTAACGGCTGGCAGGACTGCGAGATGAAAAAAATCAATGACGGACAGTTTTGGGAATGCCACATAGACAATGCCGAAGAAGGCATGATGTATAAATACCGCATTTATGACAAGTCCGGCCGCTGCCAGGACCACTGCGATCCTTATGGCTTCGGCATGGAGCTGCGTCCGGCGAGTGCTTCATATATCCGTGACCTTCGCAGCTATCGGTTTTCTGACACAAAATGGATGACCTCGCGCAGCGACTGCCAAAATGAACCGCTGAACATCTACGAAATACATATGGGTTCTTTCCGCAAACCGTCCGAAGAAGCAGATGACTGGTATAACTATGAAGAAATGGCAGACATCCTGATCCCTTATTTAAAAAAGAACGGCTACAACTATCTGGAAGTAATGCCGTTAAATGAATATCCATGTGATGAATCCTGGGGCTACCAGTCCACCGGCTTTTTCAGCCCTACCTCACGTTACGGCACCGCCGATCAGCTGAAAGCTTTTATTGATGCCTGCCATCAAAACAGCATCGGCGTAATTATGGATTTTGTGCCTGTGCACTTTGCATTAGATAATTACGCACTGGCTCAATATGACGGAACCGCATTATACGAGTATCCGCACAATGCCGTCGGCGTCAGCGAATGGGGCAGCTGTAATTTTATGCATTCCCGCGGCGAAGTACGCAGCTTTTTACAGTCTGCCGCAAACTACTGGCTGACGGAATACCATATTGACGGACTGCGCATGGATGCGATCAGCCGTGCGATCTACTGGCAGGGCGATCCGGGCAGGGGCGTAAACATGAGCGCGGTAGAATTTATGAAAAATATGAATCAGGGACTCAAGCAGCTGCACCCATCAGCCATACTTGCAGCCGAAGACTCCACTTCTTTTCCAAATGTTACAAAAAAAGTTTCTGAAGGCGGGCTTGGATTTGATTACAAATGGGATATGGGCTGGATGAACGATACGCTTGATTATTTTCGGACAGACCCTCAGTACCGCAGTACGGATTATCATAAGCTGACTTTTTCTATGATGTATTATTATGATGACCAGTTCCTGCTGCCATTGTCCCACGATGAAGTCGTCCATGGCAAGGCTACGATACTACAGAAAATGAACGGTGATTACGAAGCCAAATTCCCGCAGGCACGGGCATTTTATATGTACATGTATGCACATCCTGGAAAAAAACTAAATTTTATGGGAAATGAAATCGGACATTTCCGCGAATGGGATGAAAAGAGAGAGCAGGACTGGAATCTTTTAGATTTTCCGGCACACCAGAGTTTCCACAAATTTATGATGGATTTAAACCATATCTATCTGCAGCACCCTGCCTTTTACGAAAAAGACTATAAAACAGACGGCTTTGAATGGCTCGACTGCCATGGAGAAGACGAGTGCGTTTATGCTTTTGCACGTTCTGGAAAAAAAGAACGCTTGATTGCCGCATTTAATTTTTCTGACCAGGCGCAGGCAGATTATACACTCAAAATTCCTGCTGCAAAATCACTGCGTCCGCTGCTTAACAGTGACTGGGAGGAATACGGCGGAAGTACCAAAAAATCGGCTCAGCCGCTGGAGCTTAAAAATACAGAAATATCTCTGTCCTTGAAACCATTTACTGCTGCTTTTTATCTGGCAGTTTAATATATAACACCTTACAATATCCCGAAATATGCGGCTTTCTTCTGCTGTTCAGCTTTCTTTCACTGCTTATTTCGGGATATGCAGATAATTATTGATTTATGGCTATCTATTGCAGATTTTTAAGCTCTATAGATTCTTTGCCAGTCATATGCTCGATCTGCAGCTTCAGCATATGCATTCTGGATAAGCTTTCCTCAACAACCTTCTGACGCTGTTCTTTTGTATCATCAGGTGTATATTTTTCAGCCAGCTTGTTGGCCGCTGCTGTTTTCTCAGCCTGATCTTCGATCACGCACACCGTTCCGAACACAATAACGCTGCGGTAATAGGTCGTATATTCTTCCGGCACGACCTGATCCTGCCCGATCACACAGAATGAAACTTTTGGATTTTTATGAACCGCATCCAGCTTATGTCCGCTTAACGCACAATGAAAATAAACAGCTCTGCTGCCGCTGTCATATACGTAGCTGAGCGGAACCGCATATGGATAACCATCATCTCCGGCAACAGCCAGCACACCGGAGCTTCCCTCTTCCAACAATATTATACTCTCCTGATCAGTCAATGACTGTCTGCTTCTGCGCATTTCCCGAAACATTTCTGCCACCTTTTCCTTTCCTGATAAACTGCTGCCTGATTGCAAGCAGCGTTTTCCCTTTCATGCATCTAGAAATGCAAACGGCGTATCCGAATGCAGAAAATGCATCATCAGATAAGCCCCGCGCATAGATACACGTTCATTTTTTAAAATATGCCTTACCTGATTTTTATCCGCATAAAAGACCTGGATTTCTTCTGTATCTTCCGGCAGTGCATCCGATATACTTCCGCTTACCGTGCCATAAACAGTCGCATCCGTCTCATCCGTAAGCCCCGGGCCTAAAAAATACGGCCTGCGGTAATATTTACAGCCTCCTTTATACTCTGAAAATTCAAGCCCCGTCTCCTCTTTCATCTCTCTGACAGCAGCCTCGCCAGGCGTTTCCCCGCCGTCCACCAGACCTGCCGGCAGCTCATACAAATAATCATCCACCGGATAACGGTACTGTCTGATCAGCACAAGGCGCGGTTCCTGCTCTGTAGTTACTGCATAGATCACTATGCCTTCCGGTTTCATGGATTTTGTCCGTATTTTAATATTCTCCTCATCATTGCGGGAGGCAAAATAATACCCAAAATCCCTGCCCTTCATGTCAATCGCATCAATTTGATACATGTTCAAAAATGGGTTTTCTGTTAGTTTTTTAATGCCATGATATTTTTTCATGCTCGTTTCATGCCTTTCTTATATATTTTCATTTTTATATAATTCATAAAAATCAGAATCCATGCGGTCCATGATCTGCAGATACCATTTTTTTGCGTCGTCAAGCGCTTTATTATATATAATCGGTGCCAGCTTCTGTGTAAACAGGTCTAACAGCTGCATCTGCTCAATCATTCCGATCTCTTCGCCTCTTTCATCCAGATAAAATGCTGTTATTTCGTCCTTTAATTTTCCTTTCTGCTTTTCTGACAGGTTCATCTGCACGATCGGTTCTCGCTTTTTCATAGTGACATCCATTCCTTTCCCTCAAAGCCCTTTTTACCTATGTGTATTATACCTCAGTTCCGGCACATTTTCATCTTATTTATTGAATTATATGACATTATTTTACAGATCTTGTACCACACCGCAGCATCATCAGAACCGCCTGCTGTATCACAAGACAGATCCATTATAGCGGCACTGCTTTTCAAAACTCTGGACAAATTCTTACAGATTTCTTTCGCGGTCAATATTTCCCGGCGTTCTTTGGCACATTGAAACCTATTTCCCATTCTGCCGCATAAATACACCTTACCTCCGCATACTAGAGCATGTTTGAAAAATGCTTTCCGTGAGATGTTAGTACCACATTGTACACAAAACAGCTCATAGTCAGAATCAAAGACGGTGACAGCACAGACTCAGCTGCACTACAGCTTATGATGGAGGATCATATATGTATAATCATTTAAAAGGACAGACCAGCCCCTACCTCTTACAGCATGCGGAAAACCCCGTAAACTGGTATCCATGGAACGATGAAGCGTTTGAAGCTGCCGCGCAGGAAAACAAGCCCATTTTTTTAAGCATTGGGTACAGTACCTGCCACTGGTGCCATGTCATGGCACATGAAAGCTTTGAAAATCAGGAAACTGCAGACCTGCTGAACCAATATTTTATCGCGATAAAAGTAGACCGGGAAGAACGCCCCGACATAGACAGTGTCTATATGTCTGTCTGCCAGGCATTTACCGGAAACGGCGGCTGGCCGATGAGTATTTTTATGACACCCCGGCAGGTGCCGTTTTTTGCAGGCACGTACTTCCCTCCCAGATCTCACCGCAGCATGATCGGATTTCGTGAACTGCTGCTTACAATCGCAGACCGATGGGAACATAACCGGGCAGGGCTTCTAAAATCTGCGGACAAGATCTTAGCTGCCTTAAACAAAAAAGCAGATAATACAGAAATGAAGATCGATGACAGCCTGCCCGAACGGGCTGCTGAACTGTTCGCACTGAGCTTTGATGCCAAAAACGGCGGATTTGGATCAGCGCCAAAATTTCCAATGCCGCATAACCTGCTTTTTTTGATGCTTTATTCACATCTGACAAAAGAAACAGAGCCGTTTTCCCTTGCAAAGACGACTTTGGAAAAAATGCGCAGAGGCGGCATTTTTGACCAGATCGGCTGCGGATTTTCCAGATACTCCACAGATGACTATTTTTTAGTGCCTCATTTTGAAAAAATGCTTTATGACAATGCACTGCTGATCATTGCCTACAGCTCAGCTTACAAAATGTCGAAAGAGCAGTTGTTTTTAGATACGGCAGTAAAAACTGCTGATTATATTCTCCGTGAAATGACAGATATAAACGGCGGTTTTTACGCTGCGCAGGATGCTGACAGCGGCGGTGAGGAAGGACAGTTTTATGTATGGACGATCGACGAAATCTGCCATGTGCTCGGCAGTGAAACAGGCATGCAGCTGTGCAGATACTATGGCATGACACAGCAGGGCAATTTCGAAGGAAAAAATATTCCAAATCTTCTAAACGGAAATGAGATCAGCGATGCATTTGAGCAGGAGAAAAAGCTGTTATATAATTACCGTTTAAAACGTGCCAGGCTGCATTTAGATGACAAAATTCTTACATCATGGAATGGTTTAATGATCTGTGCCATGTCTGTTTTATATCGTGTCACCGGCGAAAATAAATATCTAGAAGCTGCCATACGTGCACAGAAATTTATCGATGAATCGCTCTGCGATGAAACCTCGTTATATGTAAGCTGCCGCAGGGGCAGGCGCTCTGTAAAAGGATTTCTGGATGATTACGCATATGAAACAGCGGCGCTGCTGGGCCTGTACGACGCGTGTGGAAATACTTCTTATTTAGACCGCGCAGAAAAATTATGCCGTGAGGCAGTCGATCAGTTTGAAGATAAAAACGGCGGTTATTTTCTATATGGAACCAAAAACAGCCCGCTGATAACAAGGCCGAAAGAAAGCTATGACGGTGCCCTGCCAAGCGGCAATTCCGTTATGGCGTACTGCCTTGTGCGTCTGTCGCAGCTGACAGATGACGGCACATATCAGGCTGCCGCTGGCAGGCAGCTGGCTTATTTATCTGCCCAGTCTGCCGATTATCCGCCCGGATACAGCATGTTTTTAACTGCACTTCTTTATCACATCGATCCGCCCCCGCGGATTACCGTCCTGCTGGCAGACGAGGCTGAAAAAACACAGATCATGCTGCAGCTGCCGCTTTATGCACAGATCCGCATACTGACACAGGAAACAGACGAATATAAGCTGTTAAACGGGCAGACCACTTATTATGTATGCCAGAACCACACCTGCCTGCCGCCATCGAATACGTTATTAAAAGCGCCCTGACACCTTTTTGGAATCCAGACATATACTAAAAGAAAAAGGGTTCATTCTGCATATGGAAATATACGTAGTAAAAGCCGGCGATACTGTTTATAAAATAGCTGCTGAACAGGGAGTACCGGCAGACACCATTATTTACAATAATCAGCTGGAAGACCCCTACCCGCTTTCCATTGGACAGGCGCTGCTGCTGACAAAGGGCGAGAGCGCACAGGTTAAAAAAGCGGTAGAAACAGGCGGTTACGCATATCCTTACATCAGCCCGGACGTGCTTGCCCAGACACTGCCGTATTTAAGCAGATTATTTGTATTTTCCTATGGCTTTACCCCTCAGGGAGACCTCATACCGCCGCAGAACGATGATACGTTTATGATTGAAATGGCCTCTGCCAGCGGAACTGCCCCGATCCTGACCGTAACTCCGTTTGGGCCGGACGGCAGATTCAATAACTATTTAATCAGCCAGGTCGCCAATAATATGGAAGTACAGCAGCGTTTTATAAACCAGCTGGTAGAAACGGTACAGCAGAAAGGCTTCCGCGGTGTCGATATTGATTTCGAATATATACTCGCGCAGGACCGCATACCATTTGCACAATTTGTCGCAAACGTACGAGAAGCCGTCAATGCAATCGGCTATCCGGTCTCTGTAGCCCTCGCGCCAAAGACCTCAGACAGCCAAAAAGGCACTCTGTACGAAGGAAAAGATTATGCCCTGCTGGGCGAAGCTGCCGACAGCGTCCTGCTGATGACCTATGAATGGGGCTATACGTATGGCCCGCCGATGGCGGTCGCACCGATCAATATGGTACGCCAGGTAGTCGAATATGCCCTTACCCGTATCCCTGCTGAAAAAATCAGCCTCGGCATACCAAACTACGGATATGACTGGACACTGCCGTTTGAGCAGGGCGTATCCCGTGCCAGAACAATCAGCAATGTGCAGGCTCCCCTGACTGCTTATAACAACAACGCCCAGATACAGTTTGACGAAACTGCGCAGTCGCCGTTTTTCCGATATTATAAAGATGGAAAAGAGCACGAGGTATGGTTTGAGGACGTGCGCAGCATGCAGGCAAAATTTGACCTCGTAGAAGAATACAACCTGCGCGGCATGGGCTACTGGCAGATTATGCGCCTGTTTCGTGCCAACTGGCTGCTGCTGGCAGACCGGTTCTGGATTCAGCATAATTTATAAAGCAGCAAAAACGTTTTATAGAGTCAATGGAAAAATGGAAGGAAATATAAAAAAATGATGAAAAATGCAGCAGGGGATGCTATAATATTTATGAAATAGTCATTTGTATATGAATATATAAAGCATGTCTTAAAACTGCTTTCCGTGAGATGTACTTCACACTTGGTGGAGAATTTATCCCAAATTTATGAGGCATAGCGGGCTATGTTGATTAAATTTGGGATGAATTATCCGCTAAGTGGGGAGTGCAGATCGCGGAAATGATTTTTCAAACACGCTCTAGAGCGTGTTTGAAAAATGCTTTCTGTCAAATGTGCGTCACAATTTGTGGGAGATTTGACCCGAATGAGGGAGGCGTAGCGGGCTACGTTGACCGAATGAGGGCCAAATATACCGCAAAGTGGGGCGTACAGTTGGCGGGAATGATTTTTCAAACACGCTCTAGGACAGACCCTCCTGGAACAGAGGTATCTGGATGTGATGAAAACCGTAATGGGCATTTTGAGCGCAATATGAATCAATCAATGAGGCGGCAATCTGGAAAAGCTGCTATGACAAAGGAGTATGTGCCAATAGCTGGAAATCCTAAAGGAGGCTGGTATGTATAAGCTGTTAATTGTTGAATTTATTGTTCCCCGTTTAATACGAATGATTATGGAAAAACAGTCTCTAACAGAACAAGACGCACTTACACAGCTATATAGTTCCGAATTATACTGCCAGCTAGAATGCGAAAGAACAAAATTATGGCATCTTAGCGTTCCCACCTTATATGCTTTATGGTTGGAAGAAAAAGAAACTGGATACATTACCTACCCAGAGGAGGCATGAATTTAGACGGCAAAATCAATTTTATAGTATATTGTATCGAAGAATACAAAAGTGAAAAAAATTTAACTGGAAAAAGTGTAATTGACCTTTTTAATCAATATGATGTGATTCATTATATACAAAGCTGCTATGAAGCACTGCATACTACCAGCAGCAAGTATATTATAAATGATATTCAACTTTACATTGAATCCAGACTTTCATAAACCGCAGAACGAATGATCTATGTTTTTACACTGCCTCATTCGTTCTGCGGCAAATTTATACATTCAATAAATCTTCAGCCAGGCTTTATCCCTCATCCTGACCGGATTCCCCGGCTTTCTGATTCTGTTCCGGCTCCATGCCTTCACTGCCTGCTTCGTGCGGATCTGACTGATCCTGCCTCTTTGCATAAATACTCTGATATCCGGCCGCATTGTGCCCTGCCGAACGCGAGATCCGGGATTTCAAGACTCTGTTCCATTTACGGAAAAGCATCACGATCAGCCAGATCAAAACTGCCGCAGGCACCAAAACCGGCAGCGACCCGATCAGCCAGACTGCAGCCGACCGCAGGAACCGGCCGACCCCATACAGGTTATCCGAAAATCTGTCTTTTACTTCTTTTCCAAATGTCGCACGGGCAGGCGTAACGGTCGTCGTACGCTCCACTTCGGAAATATCCAGGTGTACGGTGCTGTAATCAACCATATTGTCATACAGGCGCAGCTGTGCTTCGTATGACTCAATCTCATAACGTACTTCTGATAATCTGCTCTGAAGCGTTATAATGTCTTTCAGCTTTTCCGCCTCCTCCAGCAGCCGCATCAGCGTATCCTGTTCAACGCGAAGCGCCTTGATATGGCTCTGTAAATCCGTGTACTGGAGTGATACATTTTCTACGGTGCTGTTGCGGTATGTCACATTTGATTCTGTATCCAGCATGGACAGCAGCTGCTGTACCTGATCCGCCGGAATTCTGAGCGTCATATTTGCATAGCGGTTTAACCCATCCGAAGCACTGCCGTTTGTCTCAGAATTTTCTACATATCCGCCGAGCCGGGCAGTCTTTTCTGCTATTTTCTCTGTAAAATCTTCAAATTCTTTCGTCTCTACAGAATAGCGGTATGTATAGATCAGCTTTTCATTCTGGCTGCGTACCTCGCCGGACTGCGTGCCTTCCTGTGAAACATCCCCGCTGTCATTTAAGGCAGTATCTATTTGTGCAGAATCATCCATAACGTCCTGTGAAGCTCCTTCTTCCATCGATGATTCGCCAGATTCCGACGATCCTTCTGTCTTGTACTCATCAGACGCCGCCTCATTTTGGATCTGTGTCATCTGATTCGAAGAAGAAGTCACTGAACTACGATCAGCCGCACTGCCCGCAGCTGAGCTGCTTTTGGCACCATTTGATCCGCAGCCAGAAAAAAGAATGCTGCTGATCACCACACAGGCTATGAAAGCTGCCCTTCCCTTTCTTGTTATTTTCATATTCTCATCTAAAATTTCCTTCATATTTTTTACTGTTTTCATATTCTCCTCTCCTTTCGACGTCCCCATAAAGCCACATTACTTGACAGGTTTCTTATATTTATATTAACGCAGCCTAAATAAAAAAGGTTGCTTCTAAATTATTTTTTTACATATGGGATTGACATATTGGTTTATAAGATGTAAACTTGCAGCAGATGGTTTAATACATATAAACCAATATTTCTATGGGAAGGGAGGCATCCACTTGGTAATATACGTAATGACAGAAGCCGAAATGCAGCTGGCCGGCATCATCTGGGAACATGAGCCGGTCGGCAGCGGCGAGCTGGTACAGCTGGCCAGAGAGAAACTGGGCTGGAAAAAATCAACCACATATACGGTACTGCGCAAGATCTGCAAAAATGAAATCTTCCGCAATGAAAATGCCATCGTCAGTTCCCGGATCAGCCACGAAGAATACACAGGCAGAAAAGGCGAGCGGTATGTGGCAGAAAATTACAATGGATCACTGCCCAGTTTTGTAGCTGCCTTTTTAAAATGCAAGAAGCTGAGCAAAAAAGATATCGAAGAACTGGCACAGATCATCGAAGAATACGAAAATGAACAAGGAGGCTGAGCATATGGGAGAATGGTTCATACATGGATTATTATTCCGCAGAATTTTAGCGGCAGGTTTTACGGGCAGCTACTGCCTTCTAATCGTCATGCTTGCACGGCTGTTATTATTAAAATGCGGGCGTAAATATATCTGCTATTTATGGATTGCAGCTTTTTTGAATTTTGTAATCCCGTCTTGGACATACCGTATTACAACAAAGCTGGCTGACACTGTATACACAGGTCTCGAAAATCTGTCAGACAGCCAGAATAAACAGCCTTTATCCGACGACTCCTCTAAAAGTATGGGTGCAAAAGCAGCAGCCGGTACCGCAGCCGCAAAAAACAGTACCTCTTTCGCCATAAATGCTGCAGAGGCAAATAACCGTGCCGCCGTCACTAAAAAGCAGCCGGCAGAAGAAAGACCGGCAGATCAGACAGCCTCAGCCAATGCTATAAACCGCCTCTTGGAATCCCACAGCTTCTGGCTGCAGCCGTTCTGGCTGCTTGGTGTCTTCAGCCTTTTAATATGCAGGCTGATACACATTTTAAAGCTGAAGCGGCAGACAGACCGCAGCCGCTGGATGTACTGGGACAGCCAGAAGCGGACTGCAGAAGTAGAAGGACTCTCTGCACCGTTTGTATGGGGCCTCATTCGCCCTGTTATTTACCTTCCGGCCGGCATCAGCGAAACAGAACGCGGCTATATCACAGCTCATGAAAGCTGCCACCGCAGCCGCCTGGACCCGGCCGTCAAAGCCGCTGTATCCGTAGTAACAGCTGTATACTGGTTCCATCCTATGGTATGGGCAGCATGGTTTTTATATTGTCAGGATGTGGAAATTGCATGTGACGAAAAAGTTCTGGCTTATGCCCAAAAAGATATTAAAAAACAGTACGCACAGAGCTTGTTAAAATACGCAGCATCACAAAACAGATTTTTGATCACCCCGCTGTCATTCGGCGCACCTTCTGTGAAAGCAAGAATTAAACATGTGCTGCGTTATCAAAAGCAGGGCATCCGTGCGGCATGGCTTTCTAGATGTGCGGTATTATTGGTGATCATGGGACTGTCCATACGCCCTGCAGCAGCCAAAGCCATTTCACTGCCATACAGCAGCACAGCAGCCGGCATCGTTTCAGCTGACACGCCAAAAACGAATGCATCCGACGGCAGCAGGCCTGCTGCCCTGCCCAGAACTGACACCGCAGACCGCTCCCATTCTGCCGCACCCAAGATGAGCTCCAGCCCTGCCATTGATAAAACAGAACGCATCAGCAAAAAAAACGGACACCGAAAAGGATATGCGAAGGTTCAGCTGACACGCATACAGATCGACAGCCCGTATTTTACCCCCGGCCTTAGATCAGAAAAAAAGCTGAACGCCCTTGCCCAGAAGGCTCTCAGGGAACTGTATGACCTGACGGGGTATCAGGTAACGGAATGTGTATATGAGTGCACGGATCTCGGCGGATTTATGTTTGCCAAAACAGTATCCGACCTAAAGCACGGACGATGCTTTTATTCCAGAAGCTTTGGCAGCCGCCATGGATACGGTGATAATAACAATATTGAATCATTTTATATTGCCGATGCCAGAACAACAGCATATTCTGACATCCAACAGCTGGATCTGCCTGCCGGCGCGGCAGATCTGACAGACGCCAGGCTGTCCGTCTGGTTTTTAAAACGCAGCCATATCTACCGCGGTGAGAAAATAGCCTCTACAGAACCATCACAGCAGGCGCAGGAGGTAACAAAGGTACTGTTAAAAGACGGCTCATTTTACGAAGTGTACTTAGACAGAAATATCCAGGCAGTCTCCGGCATTTACGGTCCCTATCCCAAAGGATTCTCACATTAAAAAAGCTCACTCTGCCCGCTCCATGACTCTTTTTGCAATCTCTACCGCAGTCATGGATACCGGGTGCGCCTTTAGATACTCAAAGACAGCCTGCTGCTGTCTTTCATCACTGTTCTCTTCCTGCTGCACCACAAAGCGGTTCAGCTGCTTCAGCTGCTCCAGCAGTTCATCAAAGGACATGCCGCGCGCAACAAGCAGCGTTTCATTTCTTGAGGCTTCAAACTCGCAGGTTGCAATCACCTGCATGCACAGCTTCAGCTCTCCCCTGATGTCCGAAGCCTCCATTAATACATCCGGCCGTCTGTCCAGTTCTGTCAGCAGGTATCTTTTTGCCCCTGCAATATCCTGTTTTTCAAAATATACAGACAGCTGCTTTTTGATCTCCTCTGTCTCGCTTTTTTCTGCACTCATTCCTACACTGCTCTCATATACGTGCAGATTATTTTTGGCAATCCATACAGTCAGCAGAAATTCTGACAAAAAACCATAGACACGCTTGCGGTAATTGTCGTATCCGGTCGTATCAATCCGCCTTTGCACTTCAAATAAAATGTCAAAAAGCCACGTACAATATTCATCATACAACGGCTTGCGGCATACCATCATATTTGCAAAATATGTTTCTTTTTTGTGTACCATTTCATGAAAAAGCGGTGCGTATGCAGGATATTTTTCCGCAACAACACGTTCTGTTTCGGCCAGGTCTTTTTCATCATGCGTTAATGCAAAACCGTCATAATATGACATGCGCAGCTCCAGCTTTTTCGTTACAATCATATCATACTGCGCCAGCAGATCTAAAATATCCGCCTTCGTATACAGATGACCGTCCTCTGCAATCAGGTATCTGCGGTAATGGCAGACCCCGACCACATCCACATGATGACAGTTTTTCCAGAGCCAGTATACGCCGGTCAGTTCACTGTAATATGCATTCAGCTGCGATATATTCTCACCTGTATGATCACCCAGATACCCGAGCGGATCATGGTCAGCCCTGCCTACCTGCAGCGGTACATACATCTGATCCGGCGGCGGCGTAAAGGATTTATGTGTCATAGCAAAAATCCTTGTCTCCATACAATGCTCCTCCATACGATGCTTTTCCATATGGTGCCCTCCATAAAAATATTTTAACTGCTTATAATCTCTATCAGTAAGACAATACCTCAGCCCCGTTTTCCGTTACCAGCACCATAATCTCCCACTGCGCAGAAGGTTTTCCATCTTCTGTATAAACAGTCCAGTCATTCACTTCATCTACATAGATTTCGACCTTTCCCATATTTACCATAGGCTCTATTGTAAAGATCATGCCGGGAACCATCAGCATCTCTTCGCCTTTTTTGCTGTTGTAGCTCACCCATGGATCTTCATGAAACTCTATGCCGACTCCATGCCCGCCGATTTCACGCACAACGGTGTAGCCATTTGCAAATGCATGGTCATGGACTGCCTGCCCCATATCGCCTAAAAATCCCCACGGCCGTACTTCCTCCAGCCCGCGCTGTACGCATTCTTTTGCGACTTCCACCAGACGCTTTTTCTCCGGGCTGATCTCACCGATACAGAACATGCGGGATGAATCTGAAAAATAACCGTTTAATATGGTAGAGGCATCTACATTTACAATATCGCCTTCCTTTAAAATCACGTCTTTTGATGGTATTCCATGGCATACCTGATCGTTTACCGAGGTGCATACGCTTTTCGGATATCCCTGATAATTTAACGGTGCCGGCATTCCGCCCATTTTTGTCGTCAGGTCATAAACCATCTGATCGATCTCTTCCGTACTGATTCCTTCATGTATATGTTCCTGCACATAGTCCAGTACGGCGATGTTAATTTTTGCACTCTGCTTAATGCCGGCAATCTGATCTGCATTTTTTATCATTTCCCTGGCAGGTACTAAATGCCCCTGCTCCGCAATCCGTGCTATTTTCTCGTCAAATGCCTGATGACACTGCTTATACTTTTTACCGCTGCCGCACCAGCATTTATCATTTCTGCCTAGTTTCATATGCTTTTCATCCTCGCCTTTACTAATGTATTATAATTTTATCGTCAAACTAATTCTACCATGTATCATTATAGCCATGTTCACTCATTTGGCAATAGATCTTGGGGCATTTTCTTAAAATTGTATTGTTTATTCATTACAATCCAAACAAAGCATCCTGTACAAGCCTTTTTATACAAGCTTTCTTTTGTCATGAACTAAGATACCCCGCAGCAGACTGCGGGGTATACCATCCTTTTCTCATAACACTTTATAAATATGCCTGCAAAACGAATGCCTCTTTGTCCAGACACGCCTGCGGCTGCCTTTAATTAATAATTCTTCTTACTGCTATAATTGTACGATATGTAGCATTCTGGGTTGTAATTCCCGTTCTGCTGCTCTGCGCGCCTACAATTCTGCCGCCGCCCATATACAGTGCTACATGTCCGCTGTAGCAGATCAGGTCGCCCGGCTGTGCCTCACTGTAGCTGACGCCTCTTCCGCAGCCGGCCATAGCAGCGGAGCTGTGCGGCAGGGAATAGCCGAAATGGGCATATACGCTCATAACAAATCCAGAACAGTCTGCGCCGTTTGTCAGGCTCGTACCGCCCCATACATATGGGTTGCCGATAAACTGCGTAGCATAATTGATTACGTCGCTGCCGGTTGCGCCAGACGGACTGACTGCAGGCGTGCTGCCAGAACCGCTGGAACTGCCTGCAGATGAGCCTCCGGAGCTGGATGTGCCTCCGCTGCCTGGCGTACTGCCAGAACCGGATGTACCTCCTGCTGTGTTTGCTGCAGCCTGCTGCTGTTGCTGCTGTGCCTGCGCGGCTGCACGGCGGCGTGCCTCCTCTTCGCGTGCTGCCTGTTCGGCGGCTGCTGCTTCTCGTGCAGCGCGCTCTGCGGCTGCTGCTGCCCTTGCAGCTTCTTCAGCTGCAATACGTTCTTTTTCTTCCTCGTCTCGTATAATCTGATTCTGCTGCTGGATCGTTTCTTTATACTGGGTTGCCAGAATCTTTGCCTGAGACAGCTGTGAAGCAAAATCATCCATGGTAGATTCTTTTTGAGCTACCATCTCTTTTAAATCTGCTTCCTGCAGCTTATAATTATCCTGCATCTCTTCCATCTCAGACTGCTCATTTAACAGCTGAGCCTTCAAGTCGATGACTTCCTGCTTCGTCTGCTTATATACTTCAAGCTGTTCCCTGTCATAATCATAAACCGCCGTACAATAATTTACCCGGTTTAAAAAATCTGACATGCTGGTTGCGCCAAGCAGTGCTTCAAGCAGTGTATCATCCCCGCTCTCATACATATAGCGGATTCTTTTTTTCATACGCTCATACTGCTCGGTTTCTGTTTTCTGCGCAGCTTTCAGATCCTTATTGGCCTGTTCAATCTCCAATCTTTTTTCAGCCAGTTCGTCTGAAAGAATATCCATATTTACCAGCAGCTCTACCAGATCGGCATCTAAGGCATTGATTTCCTTCTGCAGCTGCTGCTGCTTTGTCGTTATGTTGTTTATACTGTTATTTACAGAGTTCAGGTTGCTTTCGGCAGTTTTCTTCGCATCTTGAGCCTGTGACTTACGGCTGGTAGCAAAAGCTGTGTTTAAAGAAGAAAAACTAACAGCTGTCACAAGCAGCAGTGAGGCAAATTTTATGTTTGCATGGCGGAAATAAGTATTATGTATTTTCAATTTTTGGCTCCTTCGTAATTCTGTGTCGTTAACCTGTTACTAGTTTCTGCAACAGTATATCACGGCTTTTGTCGGATTGCAACCGAACAGTTTCCGATTATTTCGTAAAAAAAATATGAATTTTTTCTGAACATTCTATGCAGTTTTACATAATTGGCTGATTGTACCCCTGCCCCCTATGCCCCTGTACCCATCTGCTTTACTATCAGCAGCTTATCTCCCCGGCTGACATGTTCGCTGCCCAGCTGGTTCATCTGCACGACATCAGCCACGGTTGTATGATGCTCCTTTGCAATATCCCATAACCGGTCGCCTGCTTTTACAATATATCCGGCTATGCCAGGCTGTTTTTCATACTGCTCTAAGTCTACCGGCTGCGTACTCATGCCTGTAATCAGCGAGGTGCCCTGCCTGCGGAATACAATCGTATCCAGACTGACCACTGCCTTAATATCCGCCTGGCTGTTATCCGCCAGAATAACCGTAAGCTGGTCAATGCCTGCAGATAATTCAAACGTATCTTCCGGCCGTATCCCCTCTGCCTCGATCAGCCGGCTGAACGGTATGACGCCCTCTGCTATGCCGATCGGCATGTCGTCGCTTGCCGTAATATAAAGCATGCGCACTTTCAAAATGCCTTCCGCTTCAATGCCCTCAGGAACAATGCGGCTGTCTTCAATAAATACTTCTCCGACACTGGCACAAAGCTGCAGTATTTCTGCCGGCTGGTTTTCAATCGAAATCTGGTCTGCTATTTTGAATTTGGAATCGTTTTTAATCAAAAGGCTCTGCAGGCTGACAGGCTCCCGCTCAAGCAGCAGCTCATCCTGCAGCGAGTATGCATCTTCTAAAACCTGCAGTTCATCCTCTTTCCACACCCTGAGATAAAAATCCAGCGTCCCTTCCAACATCAGCACCCGGTTTTCACCGTCTTCATCCTCTGTCGGAGTGACTTCCAGCTGTACCTGCAGCGGCACCAGCTTAAACAGCGTATCCGGCTCGCATACGCTGCATTCGATCCGTTCATGCAGTGCAACAGTCGTCTCCATGCACTGGATCTGCTTTTCGTCGTCTTCTCCTTTGTACAGTATATTGACAAGCAGCTCTCCGCCAAGTTCGATTTCTCCGGTACGTATCCTGCTGTCAAGCCCCCTCAGCTGCACGCTCTGCCAGAGCAGCCTGCTGATATTCGGACGGTTCGACGGCAGCAGGATTTCACTGTGGATACGGCAGATATCTTTTTTCTGTGTCAGCAGCTGCAGCATTTTCCGCTGCTGATAAAGCGTCTGTACGGATGTATCCTCAATCCCTGTCGGCAGCTCGATCTGCTGCTCCATCTGATCAGCAGCGACCAGCTCGATCAATGCACGTACATTTAGTTTTCTGGAATTGATCATGCTGAGCGTAAGGTCTTCCATATTGTTTTGAATCACAAGCTGGTCCGTCTCCTGCACGCCCTCCATATGAATGGTCTCCGAAAACGGCACCTCGCCCTGCAGGCTGCATATGCTGCCGGATTCTGCACATTTATACAATGCCTGAAACAGAAGCACGCCGCTGACTACGATCTGGTCCGGCTCTACTTTTGTCTCCTGGATACGGGTCATTCCTTTACGGTCGATCAGCTTTATCATATCCGGCTCATAATCCGGCAGGTTTACATCATTTTCTACGGTCAGCTGTATTGATGCCCGTCCTCTCTCTTGGTTAGTCTGTACTAGCTTCTTTATAAATTCCAATAAAAAATCCTCCGATCCTGAATGGTTTTTTACATCCTATTCAGAACCGGGGGATTTTATGAATTTGAATCATAATTAGCATAATTTCATCCGAATATCCCTTGTAATAATATCCGAGTAACTAAAAGACAGCAGCTGCGGAGGATTTTTATCGTCCTTATCATCTACTAAAATCGTGAAAACACTTGGGTAAGCCCCCTGGATCACACCGCTTTGGATATCTACCTTGTTTCTGCCTCTGTCGAGCTGAATCATTACCTTGCTCCCGCACTGCTGAAGCACCGAAGCACGTACTTTATCTATATCTGTCCGCTGCATAATTAATCATCCTCCTCTTATTGCAGTTTGCTGCATGTTCACATATCTTTTCAGATACATCTCTATCCGAAACACTAGATATAGTATAGCACTCTGTTGTAGAAAAGTCAATGTATTTCCCTATTCAAATACTATATTTTGTTTATACTTTTTTGTTTTAACCACTATATATGGATAACTAGGCTTTTTTTGAGGGTTTGAACCGTTCTCCGGCCCCAGCAGCTCCGTATCAAAATATAGTGCATTCTCCGTCAGGTACAGGTCTCTGATCATGATGCTGTAGCCGCCTGTTTCCTGCTCCCCATAGCCGTGGACGATGTACATATTCTCTTCATCTTCAAATGAGATCTTAAACTCAGCTGCTTTTTTTTCTTCGATCGCTTCTTTTAATTTTTCCGGGATATCCTGTTCTTCTACAATCGAATAATCCACATCTTTAACTTTTCTGGGTGCTTCTTTCGATAGCGTGCAGCCGGTTAAAAGTGCAAGCATAAGCGCGGCTAAAACCGCAGATAATATCGGCAGCAGTTTTTTTTGCTTTTTCAGATGAAGAAACTGATTTTCAGCAGATGAGATTTTAACGCGTGGATTTATGTGCATAATAGACTTCCTATATTTCCTTATAGTACTTTATGAACGGAGCCTTCAAATTATGCATGCTGCTTTCTTGTATACTTAATTCCATAATATAAATTTATAATTTATTGGATTTTTGTTTTACTAGGTTTTTGTTTTATTTGATTTTTGTTTTTTGGATTTTTGTTTTATTAGATTTTTGTTTTATTTGATTTTTGTTTTATTTGATTTTTGTTTTTTGGATTTTTGTTTTTTGGATTTTTGTTTTATCAGACTTATAATTTATTGAATTTATAGTTTATTAGCTTTATAATTTATTGAATTTAAAATTTTATTACAAATAATACAGCAGCTCAAAAAACTTATTGCATATACAGAAAATATTTCATATAATCTATATATTCTGTAATGCATGTTTTGTACAGTAATACAATTTTATGCGGTCAGCATGCATAGTAATTTAAGAAAGGAAAAACTGTGTGCCATTGATGCATTGTCTTATTTCTGATTCAATGATCAGGCATTCGGTCTGGACAGAGTTATGATTCGCTCTATAATGATTGTATTGTTTTTGACATTGTTTTTTCTTGCAGGTATTCTGATCTGGGCAGCTGCATGGATCATCGGGCGTTTTGATCCGTATAAGCGTGACCTTTTATGCCTGCGGTCTGTACAGGCTGCTTTTAAAATCATACTGTTTATTTCAGGCGTAAAAGTAGATGTGTACGGTGAAGAGCATGTACCTAAGGATCAGGCCGTACTTTATATCGGAAACCACCGCAGCTATTTTGATATTGTCATAACCTATGCCAGATGTCCGCGACTGACTGGATATGTGGCAAAAGACAGCATGCTGAAAATACCCTTTTTAAGAACATGGATGAAGATGCTGCACTGCCTGTTTCTTAACCGTACCGATATAAAAGAAGGCTTAAAAATGGTTCTTACAGGCATTGACAAGATCAAAAACGGCATATCCATGTGTATATTTCCAGAAGGCACGCGCGTCCGTACCGAAACGGAGATGGATATGCTGCCGTTTAAAGAAGGCAGCCTGAAAATGGCGGAAAAGACGGGCTGTCCGATTATACCGATGGCACTGGTGCATACTGCAGAAATTTTTGAAAAACACGTGCCCTTTGTCAGAAAAACGCGTGCCGTACTGATGTATGGCGAGCCGATTTACGTAAAAGAGCTGGATAAAGATCAGCGCAGGCATCTGGGCGCTTATACGCAGGATGTAATCAAAGGCATGATCGAAGAAGCAATGACACTTTAACAACAACACAAAACGCCCTCCATGTTTCGTACATGCAGGACGTTTTATTTTTACATCGTGATAATAGATTCTACTACTGTTGAAAATTTCATAAAATGGGAAGCTTTTACCAATACTGCATCTCCTTCCTTTAAAAACGGCAGCAGCTCTGCCAGCATTTCATCTCTGTCTGCAAACACATGCACATCACATTCTGTACTGTGTTCACGTGCTGCCTTAGCGATATCCGCTGCTAATGTTCCTGCACAAAACAGTACCTGAATGCCTTTTTGTGCCAGATGCTTTCCTACGTCATAATGCATTTCATGCTCTTCTTCACCCAGATCTCCCATATCTCCGAGTACGGCGATGGTTCTGCCACAGGCTGTTGCCAATACATCGATAGAGGCTTTCATAGATATCGGATTTGCATTATAGCAGTCGTCTATAATCGTCATACTATTTGTCTGGATCAGATTGGTACGGCCGTCTATTGTCTGAATCTGCTCTATGCCCGCCCGGATTTCGTCATTGGACAGGCCTAGCTGTTTTCCAACCGCAGCAGCAGCCAGTGCATTATAGGCACAGTGCTTTCCTGGTATCGGAATCTGCGCCTTAACTACATCTGAGCCGCAGTGTATTGCCAAATGGGTGCCCTGCAGCCCCATAGGCTCAATATCCTCGGCGTAAACCGTTTTTTCAGAATAAACGGCTGTCTGCGGCTTCTCGCGTCCTATGCCGTAAAAGACCGGAGCTGTTCCGTTCACCTGCCCGATCGTACTGAGCTTGTCGTCATCACCGTTCAATATAACTGCTGCTCCCTCCGGCAGATGATCAAACATTTCTGTTTTTGCCTTCATGATTCCGTCTCTGGATTTTAAATCTTTTAAATGGCTCAGTCCAATATTTGTAATAACTGCAATATTTGGGCGTGTGACCGAAGCTAAGCGGTGCATTTCACCAAAATCTGAAATTCCCATTTCCAGCACCGCCACCTGATGCTGTTCTTGGATTTTAAAAATCGTAAGCGGCAGGCCGATTTCATTGTTGAGGTTCCCTTCTGTCTTATGCACGTTATATTTCTGCGACAGGACAGACGCGATCATTTCCTTTGTGCTCGTCTTTCCCACACTTCCTGTAATGCCGACTGCCGTAATGTCCAGCTGGCTTAAATAAAACGCAGCCAGATCCATCAACGCCTGCTTTGTAGATTTTACAAGTATATAAGGTTTATGAATATTCAGCGGATGTTCACAGATCACCGCCAGCGCGCCGTCTGTAAATACCTGGCTGATATATTCATGCCCGTCTGTGCGTTCCCCCCTGACTGCCACAAAAACATAATCCTGCTGTATTTTCCGGCTGTCAATGACAATTCCCTGTGCATTTAAAAAACGCCTGTCATTTGCGCCCAAAAGCTGCCCATGGCATGCCTTCGCCATAGCATCTAGTGTCATTCCCTTCATAGTGTTTACCTCCTTCTTCGTTCCGGCATAATCTCAGACATGCTTTAGGGATATCTGAATAAGTTTTTCACATAAATCTTCAAAGCTCATCCCGACTGCACGCGCCTCCTGCGGGATCAGGCTGGCAGACGTCATCCCCGGCAGTGTATTCGTCTCCAGACAGAAAATCTGATTGTTTTCATCCAGCATAAAATCCATTCTGGCATATGTATCCAGCTCTAACGCCCTGGCTGCTGCTACTGCATATTCCTGTATCTGCGCAGCCAGATCCGGCGCAAGGTCTGCCGGACATGTTTCTACCGTCCGGCCTGCCTGATATTTATTTTTATAGTCATAAAATCCCTGGATCGGGGCTATTTCTATAACCGGAAGTGCTTGAAATTCAATGACTGCGACAGAAAATTCACGCCCCTTTACGTAAGCTTCTAAAATAACCTCTTCTTCGTAGCTGAATGCCTGATCTAATGCAGCCTGATATTCCTCCTGTGTATTGACAATCGATATGCCGATACTTGATCCGCCGCAGCACGGCTTTACAATACAAGGCAGCGACAGCCCTGTCTGTGTAAAATCCATAATGCGTTCTGATTTTTTCATAGAGATTCCTTTCGGCGTCGGAATCCCGTTTGCATGAAAAAACTGTTTGGCCAGCTTTTTGTTCATTGCAATTGCACTGCTCAAATAATTACTGCCCGTATAACGTATTCCAAACAGGTCAAATGCAGCCTGCAGCTTGCCGTTTTCCCCATTTTCCCCATGCAGTGCTAAAAAAACGATGTCTGCCATGCGGCACAATTCGATTACATTCGGCCCAAAGAAACAATCTGAGCCATCTTCCCGCATAGATTTTATCTGCTCAATATCAGGTGCAGTCTCTAAGATCCCGGATACCTGCAGGCTTGCTTTCATGCTGTTATCAAAAATGCCTGTCAGATCATCCCCTGCCCTGCCATATCCCATAAACACATCCAACAGCAGTACCTGATGCCCTTTGCGCCGGAGCGCACTGCTTACCATATCGCCGGTAGCTAATGATACATCCCGCTCTGTGCTCAGTCCTCCTGTCAATACGACAATTTTCATCATGATCCTCTCTTTCTGTATAGCTGATTTCTGTTTGTATTATAGTAAACTATTTATCAGGTCATGACAATAAATAAAATAAAATATTTTTAACACATGCCGGCTGCACACAAAAAGCAGCCCGCTGCCATATGGGACTGCTTTTTCGAAGTGCCGCTTGGACTGTTATCTGATTTCTTCGTTACAATATAGCAAAAAGTCCTGCTCCATAATCTCATCAATCGTCTCGTCGATCCGTGCCTGCCTGCTCCAATGAAATATGTTTTTTCCAAACGAATACAGTGATTCTGCTTTTTTTACATCCCCGATTTTTACATAGAGAATGGACATTTGTATAATAAGCTCCGGGATTGCATAAACCGTACCTGCGCCAAAGCACCATTTTAACCCCTGCCTGCAGATTTGATATGCTTCTATATAGTAGTCAGTCTGACGCAGTACATTTGCCATATTGCAGCATATAACGGGCAGCAGCCCGCCCTGGTCTTTTGAATGGCGCTGGATATCATGATAAAGTCCGGCCCAGATCTGATAGGATAAATCCCAAAGCCCCATTTCAAAATAATCCACTGCTACGTTATTTAATGTTTTGATATCCAGCTGATTGTCTGCTGAAATCAGAACTTGATATTGTGACATATATTCCCCTTTCTTGGCACTTCATAATATACATTGTATTACACCTGATTTGCGTAAAAAAGTGTCAATTCGACTGTTTTCGACGTCATATTGTACACAACGTGCGAAAGAGTCAGACAAATTCGCACATATAATGACAATAAAGGCAAAAAAACAAAACTCAGGCTGTAGAAAATCCTTATTTTGCACACTATAGCCCAAAATAGCAAAACGTTGCTTGAAATAATGCCGGATACAAGATATAGTAATAAATACAAGGTTCCTAGAAACTATATGATGGTATTTTGAGGAGGTATATTAAATGAAAAAAAGGGTTATCGATTTTGACAAAGCCAAAAAAATGAAAAACGGGTATATTCCGGCACCATATGAACTGGAAGAGGGGGAACAGATCAATGATTTTTATCTGGAGCCGGTCATTTTTCAAAATGAAAACGGGCCTGCCATCGGTGTTACAACCTGCGGCGTGATTGTGCAGGACGGGCTGTATTTTAAAGATATGGACAATTCTAAAAAATTAGATCCATATAAAGACTGGCGGCTCGGCTGTGATGTCCGCGCAAAAGATCTTGTCGCGCACCTTACGCTAGAGCAGCAGGCAGGGCTGGTATTAAATACACTGTGGAATACGCCGCTTTCTTTGACTGCAGAAGAAGCCACAGATGAAAACGGCAATATTGTTCCGGGCAGGATTTTCAAACACCATGATCCTAGCGAACCAGAACCAAAATCGCCGCTTCCAGGCGTTTCCATGCGGTGCGACGATTCAGATGTGCTGGAGCGTAAAATTACCGCAGGCGTTTACCGTGGGGATATGCGTGCCGAGGCAGGCGTGAGCGCGCTGTATCACAATATCGGCACGCAGATGCTTGAATATGAAGCAAGCAGGGGACATGCTGCCATTCCTTATTCCATGCATACAAATCCGATTAATATCGGATACCCGGACTTTTTGGGAATCGGCGCTGCCGTAATGGGAGACGGAAATTTTGATCTGGTATATCAGATGGCCGATACTGACCGCAAAATGATGAAAGCTGCCGGACAAAATATTATGTACGGGCCGCAGGTAGACATAGCGACCGATCCTCGCTGGCCGCGGAACAGCGGGACATACGGAGAAAGCACAGAAATTACATCTGGAATTATCAAAGAGCTGGTCAGGGGCTACCAGAATGGCCCGGATGGGCTGAACGAAGGCTCCGTTGTCCTGACCGTAAAGCATTTTCCAGGTGACGGGCCTGCCGAAAACGGCTTTGAACCGCATATGCCGATCGGCCAGTGGCGTCTGTATCCGACCGAAGGATCTATGGAAAAATACCACCTGCCGCCGTTTCAGGCAGCATTTGATATGAAAGCCTCTGCCATTATGCCTGACTATTCCAGAATGGCTGCAGACGGCCGCAGCAGGCCGCAGTATTACAAAGGAAATCTGACATCCACCGAGGAGGTTGCCTCTACATACAGTAAAGAGCTGATACACGATCTTGCCCGCGGCAATATGGGATTTGAAGGATATGTTAATTCCGATTCCGGTGTTGTCACTGTGCAGATTTATGGCGTAGAGGAACTGACTGTGCCGCAGCGTTATGCAAAAGCAATTACGGCAGGCACAGATGTAATCGGCGGAAATGCAGATGCGGAAAATATCGTAAAGGCCGTTGAAGAAGGCTGGCTTTTGAAAGAAGATTTAGACCGTGCCAATTATAACCGCTTGTTAAGCCTGTTCCAGACATGCCGTGTGGACAATCCATATCTGGACCCTGCACATGCAGACCGGGTGCGCGCAGAAAATCTGGAAGGAGCAAAAAAAGCCGCGTATACTGCCAACCTAAAATCCGTAGTGCTTGCAAAAAATCATGATCATGCCCTTCCGATGAAAAAAGGCAGCAGCGTTTATATCGAATGCTTCAAAGGGGATGATCCGGGTGCGGCGCTGGCGCAGTCAATGGGCGCAGGCATTGCAGGCAGCCCAGATGACAATTCATTGTATACACAGCTGGCCGGACTGTTTGCGGCAAAAGGATTTACTGTCGTAAAGACACCAGAAGAAGCCGATTATGCGTATCTTCATGTATGGCCGATCAGCAACGGCATGATCTTTTACCAATATGCGATGCCTGTGATTGAAATGGTAGACGGCGAACTGTATGAGGAGCGCGAGCCAAACAAAAGCCAGAAAAAGACCGGAAAGATGGTGCCGATTCATACGCTCAGAAATGTAAGCAGGATTAAAGAAATATCTGAAATCGTTCATGCAAACGGCGGTAAAGTAGCTGCGACATGCGTAGTATGCAATCCATGGATTCTCGATAAATTAGAGCCATATGCAGACGCCCTGACATTCCAGTATACAGTCAGCCCTGTGGCCATGGATCATGCCCTGCGCGCACAGCTGGATGTTTTGTCGGGTGATTACAATCCGACCGGAAAAATGAGCCTGACAATGGTATCGTGCATGGATGTGATTGCCATCACCGAGCAGGAAATAGACGGTGTCATGCGTGAAGTATGCGCCTCTCCAAATGATGTGCCGGGATATGACAAGGACCAATACATCGATCCTGCGATTTTATCCGGTGTAAAAGGCGGAAGCTACGCATACTGCGATGCAGATGGAAATTATTATAGATGCGGTTTCGGCCTAGATTTTAATAGTTGACCATAAAACCGAAATAGGTTACTATATTTCTATAACAGTGTGAAAAATTATGTGCTGTTTAGAAAAGGAGGCTATGTAATGAACGACAAGAGATTTGTAGAGACTTATTCACAGGGAGCAACGAATGTCCGCAAAATCATTGTGGACACACAGACAGGTGTAAATTATCTGCTGGCTTCGTCTTCAATGACCTCAGGATGCGGACTTACCGTTCTGACAGATCAAAATGGAAAACCGGTAATAACTCCGGTAAATGAAACAAAATAACTACATAAATACTCCATACAGGCAAAATTTAGGTTTATACACAGCGTTCTAATCCCTGTCTGTATGGAGTATTTGTTTTTTCTACTCTACATTATGCAGAAACTCAATATATGTCACCAAAAAATATACAAAATAAATACCCAGAAATAATACCATGCTCTTTCCAAAATAAATCCATGGATTTGTAGCCAGGCCTGTAAACATAACAAATATTTTCGAGATTTTAAGAATCATTGTCCCGCTGACTGCTGCCGCCACAAGCGCAGGACACAGATAATATGCCCCCAGCTGCCTGGCAATAAGCCGCCGGATATCCACTCGTCCTAGTCCCATTTTAGCTAAAATATCATATCTATATTTATATTTTACCGAATCACTCAGCTGCTGCACGGATAGAACGGTTACTGCTACGCACAAAAATACCAGTCCTATATACAGCAGCGGAATGACAATGGAGGACAGCATATATTTTGCCTGCGGTATCATATTCTCCCGCACTGATATATCCTGTGCAAATACAAGAACCGTATCAGACCCTGCACAGCCGTTTCCAGGCAGCTGAATAGCGACCGCCTGATCTGCAGATTCCTTATCACCTTCCTGCTCCGGCTGCAGGGCATTCAGCCTCTGCTGCAGATCCATCGGTACACTGCCATGCAGTGACGCAGTTAATTCGGCATAATATGGCTGCATCCGGCTTAATACATCATCAGCCACTACAATTATATAATCCCCTCCATTGTGCCCATCCTGTGAAAAAGGTTCTGTAAAAATACCGCCGCAGGAAAGCATATGCTCTCCAGAAGCATCCGGGATTCTAAGCCCGCTGCCGATATCTTTGACCTCTTCTTTCAAACGTTCCTTCACATGCAGTACATATTCATTCTGTTCTATATAGACCGCATCGTACCCGAGCATTTCACGCAAATGATTGTAATCTGAGATTCCCATATATGTATCATACGTGCAGTAAATATAATTGTCTTTTAATACATTTTCGATCTCTTCCAGATCTGCCTGCCCATTTTTATCCAGATATATTTCCCCAAATGCACTTAAATGTGTCATCATCCAGATATTTGCCTGATTATTCTGATCTGTATAAATATAATATGGATAAAATTCTGTCACCTGCGCATGTTCTGCAATAATTTTCTTCTCATCCGAAAAATCATCTGATACGTCTTGGCTGTAAATCTGCACATCAAACGGAAATTTTTTATCTAACAGCTTATTTTCATAATCACTGAACATAAACGCCACAGAAGCACCCATAAATGCAATCGTAAACAGCGACGTAAGTGTTCCCATTGTAAACTGCATCGTTTTTACTTTAGAAGCAAACTGCCTTAACAGAAATAAATTCTGCCCTTTATAAATACCGTCCTTTTTCCTGCGAATATAACAGATGATCCATGAAGAGACTCCCATATAGAACATATAAATCGTAACAACCAGACCCGTCAAAAACATCCCTAGCTGGGCACTATCTGTTATTTTTTTTAAAACAGTCCAAAACCCAAGGATCATAACAATTGAAACCGGCAGCAGCAGCCTTTTTGCCTCTTCATGTCCTTCCTTAACCTCTTCATTGCGCCTGCGTTCGTTCATCAGCGCATGGATATTCATTTTTTTGAACCTGCGCCTGCACCGGAACAATGCCAGCGAATAACATCCCCCGTAACAAAGTATCGTCATCATAACCGTATATTTATCAAATGAAAATTTAATATGATATTCCATCTGCACAATTGCAAATAAAACTGCCACAAGCACCTGACGCAGCAGAACGCCTAAGGAAATACCGCCCAGAAAAGCCGCCGTACCAAGCAGTATGTTCTCACGAACATAAAGGCTGGCAATCTTCTTTTTACGCATACCGAGCAGCAGATAAATTCCAAACTCACTGCTGCGCTTCTCCAGCATAAAACGCACCATATAATGAATCAGCCATGACACAATCAGCACAATAAATACAGAGGCAAGTATAATCATTGCACCCATCAGATTCATTGGATCTGCCTCTTCATCCATAGACAGCCCAAAAAAGCAGTCATCCAGCTCATTTTGAAATATCAGGCTGTTAAATGCGTACATCATTGCAGCCGCTAAAGCAATGGTAAATATATACACAATATAATTTCTGGCAGACCGCTTCATATTCCGATATGCAAGCTTATTGATCATTGCTCAGCTCACCTCCTGTCAAAGACAGCACATCCAAAATATCCTGTAAAAACTGTTTTCTAGGGGCAGCAGCCCGCCGCAGCTCATGAAATATTTTCCCGTCTTTTAAAAACAAGATTCTCTTGCAGTAGCTGGCAGAAAACGCATCGTGAGTCACCATAAATATAGTAGCGCCCATAGCTTCATTTAGATTTACAAACGTCTCCAACAGAATCTGCGCAGAACGCGAATCCAGCGCTCCAGTCGGTTCATCTGCCAAAAGCAGCTTAGGATGACTGACCACCGCTCTTGCACAAGCGCACCGCTGCTTCTGACCGCCGGATACCTGATACGGAAACTTACTGCGTATTTCTTCGATTTCCAGCAACCGCAGAATCTGATCTGTCTGCGCCTGCATATTTTTCTTTCTGCCTCCCTGTATCGAAAGGGCAAGTATAATATTTTCCTCAATCGTAAGCGTATCTAACAGGTTATATTCTTGAAAAACAAAACCCAGATTATTTTTTCGAAACTCAGACAGCCCGTCCTGGGACAGCTCGGTAATATCTGTGTTTTCATAATAAATATGCCCCGCAGTCACGCTGTCAATTGCAGCAAGCAGGTTCAGCAGTGTAGATTTTCCAGAACCCGAAGGCCCCATTACCCCGACAAACTCACCCTTTTCCACCTCAAAACTGACACGGTCTACCGCTTTTGTTACGCCGCAGCTGTTTCCATAATATTTTTCAATGTCACAGATACGAATATAACGATTCATTCAAATCACTCCCTTGCTGATATACATGATAGATTTTATTAAATCTGCATCAAATATTTCCTCTTCATTCTGTTATTCTGAAGCGGATAACCTCACTATATCAGAATATGTATTCTCTTCATATAGAAGCAGCTTGCACTAATCTTACGTTTTTGAAAGGTCGTGCGGACATAAACCATTTGTCTGCCTGCTGCGGGCAAAATATATGCAGGATACGCTTCACCGACATTTGAAAATAAGCGCAAGCGTATCCTGCATATTCTTTTATCTGCTGACATAATTGCTTACTGGATATTCCAAAATAATGCAGGTGCCTTCTCCATACGCTGATTCTGCCCGAATCTCAATTCCCAGCCTGCCACACAGCCTGCGGCACAGATACAGTCCCATGCCGGTAGACCGTTCATGGCTGCGCCCGTTGCTGCCGGTAAAGCCTTTTTCAAATATGCGCGGCAGCTCTTCTTCCCTGATGCCGACGCCATTATCCTTCAGATATAAAATGACGCTTTTGGGTGTCCGTTTTGTAAAAATATGTATAGACAGTGATCCGCTGCAGTATTTCACACTATTTAGAATAATTTGATTTAAAATAAATAACATCCATTTGCGGTCTGTATATACGCTTTCCCGGCAGTCTACGTTTGCCTGTACATGATTTTGGATCAAAAACATCCGATTTTTTTCCAAAACCTCACATACAGTTTCCTGAAGGTTTGTTTCTTTAATATAATAATCTTTGTATACATGTTCCGACCTTGCATAATAAAGCACCATGTCTACGAAATTTTCTATTTTTTGATTTTCCAGGCTGACTGATCGCAGCGCATTTTTCACCGACAGCCCGCCGTCATCCATGCAGTTCATCTTTTTTGCATTCTCACACAGTAAAGCTATGCCTGTCATCGGCGCTTTCACCTCATGCACCCAGCTTTCTATGTATTCTTTATAATCCTGTTTTTCATCTTCAAGCCGGCGGATCCGCTCTATCACAGACTTATTGGAACGCCTTATCATATCGCGGTACATCCGGTCTTCCAGATCAAAAGAATCCGGCAGAAGTTCGCCTAACAAATATCTCTGGTCCAGATGATCTAAGATACGGTCTGCCTCTCTAAAAAATTTTCTGCGCTGCATATACACAACAATCAGCCAGCTGCTTAAAACAACTGCCCAAAAAAGCAAAATCAAAATTATATTTGCCTCATTATATCCGGTAATACGCAAAAATCCTGACACAATTCCCATACACACAATATGAAGCAAAAGAAGCAGAAAACGGTCTTTTAGATATGCTGACAATTTCATATGCGATAACCGATCCCCCTTTTTGTCTCTATAAAATCATTTATGCCTACAGCCTTCAGCTTATCGCGTATACGTGCGATATGCACGCTCAGCGTATTGTCATCAATAAAGATCTGGTTTTCCCACAGATACTCAATCAAGTCTATACGCGTCACATATTCTCCCGCGCAGCCAAAAAGGCTGAATAATATTCTCATTTCATTTTTCGTCAATTCTATGAGGACTTCTTTATCTGGGGCATGATAAATCAAGCTGCACTTTGCCACATCCAGCTCCAAGTTTTTCCAGACCGGGAGTGTATGATCTTTGCCCTGCGCCGCTTTGGTCCGTTTTAAAACAGCTGCAATTCTTGCAAGAAGAATCGGTGCCTGATAAGGCTTGGTAATATAATCATCGCCGCCTTTTAACATGCCTGTCAGTTCATCCATAGAATCTGTCCGGCTGGTCAAAAAAATCACCGGCACATCCGCCTTCTCCCGGATTTTTGTACAGATATCAAAACCGGACATCTCCGGCAGATTCACATCCAACAGCACTAGATCAGGTTTTTCCATAAAAACCTGATCTGGAATATGTGAAAATGTCTGGCTTACTGTCACCTCATACAATGCAGTTTCCAACAATATTTTTAGTTCCCTGCGAATGAGCGGATCATCCTCTACAATTAAAATATGCATATACTGTTGTTTCACTTTCTTTGTTACTATTTTTTCAATCCAATTATATATATTAATAACTGTTTCCTATATTATGCGACTGCATGCTCTTCTAACTAGTTCTTATTTTTTATATCATTGTGGGCACTTTAAAATGCCGCTTCGGCATTTTATATAATTATGTACATTTCAATATGCTGCTTATTTTTACATGGCTACGTACTCTTCCTTCTAGTTCTTATTTTTCACATAGTTACGTGCATTTTAAAATATTGATTTATCTTTTTATTCATTGCTTAACTTTAAAATTTCGGGACACCCTTTTGTAAAGGGTGTCCCGAAACATTTATCGTACCTGTACATTTCTCATGACTCATGCAGCTTATGTACTTTTCATTTTTTACCTTTGTATCAGAAATCGTGTGATTTTACATGCTGTTTTAATTATCAGCTTCAATCAGGCCGTAATTACCATCCTTTCTCTTATATACGACATTCACATCGTCTGTTTCTGCATTGCGGAATACATAGAAAGCATGTCCCAATAATTCCATCTGCACACACGCATCTTCCGGGAACATTGGCTTCATCCCAAATTTTTTGGAACGGATGATCTGAACCTCCTCTTCCTCATCGGCTGTCTCAGCTTCTATAAATTCCTGCTTAAAGCTGCCGGCATCCTGCTGCTGGCTGATCAGCTTCTGACGATATTTTTTCAATTGTGCTTCAATAACTTCTTCTACCAGGTCAATTGTCACATACATATCATCGCTTTCCTGTTCTGCACGAATAATATGTCCTTTAACAGGTATAGTGACTTCCATTTTCTGATGGCGTTTTTTAGTAACACTAAGCGTAACATTCACGATTGTGTCAGGTGTAAAATATTTCTCCAGCCGAGATAACTTTTCCTCCACTGCAGAGCGCAGACCCTCTGTGATGTCGAGATTTTTGCCGCTGATTGTTATGCGCATATAATCACCCCTTCTTATTTTTTATAAAGTTACGGATCACTTTGCTATATTGTAGCACAGATTGCATAATATTCATAGCTAAATATCGAATATTTTTGTAAAATTTGTTGCAGGCTGTTTTTCTGATTTTTTATTTATTTTAATTTTTTCAGTTTCCCAGATATTATTCATAATTAACTTAACCTAATCTAATTTTTCTCGTCCAAAATCCCGCTGCCCCCTAATTAAAAAATAATATCCGGTGCTGCATACCCGCCCTTCTGTCTTACAATGTTAAACGATTCTCCATTGCTAAATTTGATTCGAAAATGCAGCGCAGACATGTTCCAATTTTTAAAAATCAGCACTTTTTCAAAATAGCTGTTTACATCTGAAATCAAATCGTATAGTATTTATAGCATGAATTTGTCTAATCAAAAACCAGCTGCTTAACTAGAACAAAATCTTATAATATAGGAGTATCATTTTATGAAGAGTGCATTTATATCAGGCGCATCACACGGCATAGGGAAAGCGATCGCTTATAAGCTGGCAGAAAATGGATACCATCTGGCATTAAACTGTATGCACAGCAGAAATGAACTGGAAAACTTGTGCCGCAGGCTGCAGGAAGATTACAAAATTGATGCCCTGCCGCTGATCGGGGATATCGGAGATTATGAAACTGTGTGTGAATTGTTTTCTGCTGCTAAAGCCCGCTTCGGGTCTATTGACCTGCTGGTAAACAACGCCGGGATTTCTTATATCGGGCTGCTGAGCGAGATGTCTGCTGACGAGTGGCAGAAAATTATAAACACAAACCTATCTTCTGTTTTTTTCTGCTGCCAGCAGGCGGTTCCTGATATGGTCAGAAACAAATCCGGCAGAATTCTCAATATTTCGTCCGTCTGGGGGGAGGTCGGGGCTTCGTGCGAGGCAGCTTACTCTGCCGCAAAGGGCGGCGTAAATGCATTGACAAAGGCACTGGCAAAGGAACTTGCACCAAGCAATATCCAAGTCAATGCCATTGCATGCGGCTGCATCGACACCCGCATGAATGCGTGTTTTGATCCGCAGGAACGCGCACAGCTGGAATCCGAAATACCTGCCGGACGCTACGGTACGCCTCAAGAAGCAGCACAGCTGGCATGGCAGTTATTATCCGGCAGTATTTATTTAACCGGGCAGGTGATCCGTCTGGACGGAGGGTGGATTTAAAAAAATGATTGACATAATTTGACTACAGAGGTATGCTATATACAAATGATTGTAATAGTACATACCTGCTATTCCAAGAAAGGAATGTGATAAAATGTCAATGTCAGAACGTATCCGCTGTCTTGTAAAAAGACACCCAAAAAGCCGTCAGCAGATTGCCTCGGATCTGTATATATCCACAGACTGCCTCGGCAATTACATCACCGGGCGGCGCTGTCCAGACGCCGCGATGGTACGGAAGATGGCAATTTATTTTCAAGTTTCCGCCGATTATATTTTGTGCGTAACGCCTACGCTTGAAGAAAACTTTGCACTGCCCTCCGTCGAACAGGAACAGTCTCTGCTAAAAGTCTTTCGAAGCATGTCCCCGATCCAGAGGGAAGTGTTCCTTCACAGCGGATACGGCATTATCAATTATGCCTCATTTCAGCATGTGCTGCCGATTATAAACAGTCCGGCTGCATCAAAAAGCTGATTCTCATATTTATAATTATAAAATGCCCCTGCATATATAATCATATACCTGCTGCGGTGTATCAGCTATAACCGCAGCACCGCATTCCCGCAGGAACTGTGCATCGCGGAATCCCCATGAAACAGAAATGCATGGCAGGCCGGAATTTGCTGCAGTCTGAATATCAACATCGGAATCGCCGACATAAACGGCTTCACTTTTACTGCTGTTTAGTTCTGCCAGTGCATTTTCTACCATATCCGGTGCTGGTTTTCTGCGGATTCCTTCTTGGTCTCCAAGCGCAGCCTGAACCATTCCCTTAAAATAAGACTGATTCAGATCTTTTACCGCACGATCCAGCTTGTTGGATACAATTGCCAGCCTGCAGCCCTCAGCTTTCAACCGCTCCATCAGCTCTATCACACCATCGTATGCCTGTGTCTTGTCTTCACAATGCTCTGTGTAGTATGCACGGAATGCAGCCAGAGCTTCTTCAAAATGAACGTTCTGCGTTCCGTCCGGCAGCGAACGCTCCATCAATTTCCGTACACCGTTTCCTACAAATGTACGTATTTCTTCCAGAGTCCGCTGTGGATAGCCAAACTGCTCCAATGCGTAATTTACCGCATCCATCAGGTCTTCCAACGTATTTAATAAAGTTCCATCCAAGTCAAATATAACCGTTGTATATTTCATTCGTAGTTCCTGCTTTCGTATTCTAGAACGTGTTTGAAAAATCATTCCCGCGATCTGCTCTCCCCAACGATAAAAGTTACGCTGCGCGAACTTTCTATTGTCATGAATTAAAGCTTCCTGAACATTAACAGTCCAAGATGATGCAGTATATTTGCTCCTCATTCGGCCAGCACAGCCCACAATATCATGCTCTGTGGGTACGCCTCCTCACTCGAAACAAATCTCCCGCAAACTGTGACGTATATTATGCCCCGCGGGTACAGTTGACAGAACACAATTTTAAGACACGTTCCCAATTTTCCACAATGGGTGCTTGTTCCTCCTTAACGCACAATCGCGTTATGCAGCAGATAATCTACCCAGATCGGATAGTGGCTTGTATCTATATGTAACCCATCACTCGTATACAGAGAAGCCAGATTTCCATTACCGTCTGCAAAAATTTCATCTACATCCAGATAAAAAATATTTTTTCCATTTGCAAGCGCACGCGAAGCCTCATTACGCTTTGACAGATTTTTATTGTTCAAAGCTCCGTTCAGATCCTGCGTGCCATAGCTCATCGGAATATTTCCCTGAATATAGATCAGCGCCTTCGGCTGCGTCTCGCGGACGGCCTCCAGTATCTTCTCATACTGCTCGATAAACCATTCTGTATCACCTGCAGATATATCGTTTATTCCAATCATAATATAAACTTTGCCAAAAGAGTGCCTGCGCAGTGCTTCTTGTACAGAAATCATAACACCGCCTTCATTTACAATCCGCCTGGTCAGTATATTGCCGATTCCGATTCCCGTTTTTGCATAATAAGCCGCGTTTGGCAGCAGACTGCTCTGCTGCATGCCTACCGTACGGGAATCTCCGATAAACAGCGCATCAGAAAAATAATCTTCATCTACAGTTTCAAACTTCAGCGGGCGTTTCGATCCGTCTGAGTCCTGTTTCTTATTGCCTGCCTTATCATTTTCTGCATTCTTTTTGTCCTTTGAATTCTTTTTATCCTTTGAATTCTTTTCATCGGAATCTTTTTTATCCGAGTTTTTTTCATCCGAGTCTTTTTCATCCTGCTGCTTTTTACTGTCTGGATATGTCCCGGCTTGTCCATCCTGTTGATCTGATTGTGAATCTGCCTGCTGATCCGGCTGCGCAGTCTCTGGCGAAGTCTGCTTGCTGGAGTCCGAAAGGTTTTGCTGTGCAATAGAAGCCTCGCTTGTTTCGGTATTTTCTCGCGCCTGGTATACCATCTGGCGTTCACGGCTGCCTACTGAAAGCGCCGTATTGTCATATCCGGTACCAGTTTTGTCATTTGCGTCTGATCCCTCTGCCTCCAGCAGAGATGCTAACTGTACAGTCTTCAGATGCGCATTGTAAGCATCCAGAGCAAATAGAATCACTGTTGTCAGCACAGCTGTCCCCAGCAGACCAATAAAAACTCTTTCTGCAGTTTTCAAAATTTTCACCCTTTCATAGATTTCAGATTATATCTGTTTATAATATTGCTCAATCATAACACAAAAGGGCGGACAAATAAAGACTTAACGCAACCAAAACCAGAAAAAACATTGGAACTGTTGACAAATTATCTCATAATTTTACTTTACAGCCGCCATAAGTGCTGCAGCAAACCTAATCTAACATATGTTTCGGCAATTTGTATGAGATCCGTTACCCTCATGGACAATTTCCTTTCAATTTTTTTACAATTATCTGCCAAATATTACATTTACATTACGCTGTGGCATTTTTCATATGCGATCTACATTTTGACCGCAGAATCCACCGTCCGCTGCATGTCTGGTTCTGAGGCTACATCCTGATATCGGTAAATGCTCAGCAAAATCCCGATCATAACGCATGTCTGTATGATCGCGCTCCCACTGTATGAAACAAGCGGAAGATACAGGCTCGCAGATGGCAGCAGCGCCAGATTTACCAAAATATATTCTATTGACTGTATAAAAAACAGCAGGCTGCAGCCAAGCCCCATAATCATCCCCAGCTGATTAGACTGGCAGATCGAAATCCGAAGCAGCCGAATGCCAAACATCAAAATCAGCAGAACAAGTGCCGCAGCTGCCAGTATGCCGAAATATCCAATCACGCTTGTAAGCACGTAATCGGTGGATAGATTTGGCAGCTGCCCGGCCAAATCCCCCTCTTTGTTTTCCCCAATCAGCCGGCTGCCGTTTAATATACTTCGCACAACTTCCACAACATAACTTTTTCCTAAGGCCTTCCTGTCCAGCCAGACCGCAATCCGCTTAATCTGATACGGCTTAAACAAATTGTTAAAAACAATAAGACATACTGCCGCGGCACATAAGATCACGGCCGGCGTTTTCATCCAAACCCGCGGAAAACGGCTGCTCATGCTTTTGTCTGCACTGCCATTCCCTGCTGCCGTATAATTATTTTTGTGCCTCGGCGTTCCATCTGCTTGAAGCCACCCTTTCACCTGCGCAGCAGCAAACAGTGCCAGCAGAATCACTGACAGATTTACGGTCAGTGAGGCATGGCTGATCCAGAGAGCAAGCATAATCGGCGCTGCCAGATACAAGAACGCTTTTAATCCTTTCCACTTTCCTCTGCTTCGATAAGAATATAAGAGCGCCCCATATGCCGGAATATACAAATACAAAAGAGAATCAGGCATTATATAAAATCCTGATATAAATATAATTGTATTTGAGAAATATCCCGCAAAAGCATCACTGGCCACATGCAGACACACCAAAACCAGTAAAATGCTTCTGCAGATCCATCTACTGTACTTCGCAATCCATGTATAATCAATCAGATAAACAATACAGAGCACAATAAATCCAATTACGGCATAAAAACCCTGCCGGCGTAATAAAGAATGCTCCCCAAAACTTTCTCCGCCAGAACACAAAACAATTGCATACTGTAAAAGGACGCCTGCTGCGCATAAAACAGCCGCCAGCGCCAGCATCCCCCATGCCGGGCGCGGCTTATGAATCAGATCCAGTTCTGTGCCTGCCGCCACCGGATCTCCCATATCCATGACCGCCTTTTCTTCCGCTTCGTTTTCCGATAAGCCCTGCGCCATATATGCTTCTTTCTGATCTCTAATATGGTTTTCTACTTCCTGCCGCACCCGCTCTTTTGCATGTTTTTCTCGAATCTGCGCAAGCAGCTGTTCCATATACCTGTTTGCCATAAAAATCAACTCCTTATATTATAATTTTCAATTACACTGTGAGATAAAGCACATCTGCTACTGCCTGTGCATAAATCTGCCATTCCTCTTTTTTTCTGCCCAGATATTTACGGCCGTCCTTGGTGATCTGATAATATTTACGCGTCTTGCCTCCCGCCTCTGATTCATAGGAAACCAACAGCTTTTTGCTTTCCAGTGAATGCAGCAGCGGATACAATGTCCCTGCCTTCAGCTCAAACACATCTTTGGAACGCCTGCGCAGTGTTTCGATCATTTCATAACCATACATGTCTTTTTCTTCTAACAGCCGAAGAATCAGTGTTGCCGTACTGCCTGAGATCAAACTTTTATCAATCCCCATTTTATTTCTCCTTTCTATTTCATTTTATCAATCGATATGCCGAAGCTCAGAGCGTGTCTGAAAATACTTTCCGTGAGATGCACCCGCATGGCATGATATGCTTCACACTTAGCGGAGAATTATCCTAAATTTAGGAAGCACAGCGTGCCATGTTGATTAAATTTAGAATGAATTATCCACTAAGCGTGGAGTACAGGCCGTGGGAATGTTTTTCAAACACGCCCTAGATCTACATTCTGCTTTTTGCTATCTGATCATCTTTATATAGATGATCGATATATATAGCTGGACTTAACCTTATAAAGGCATACGATCTTTCCACCATATTATATCGATTATCTATATATGTCAAGTATTTTTTATATTTCTACAAGCGTCCACCTGCAGTTCTCCTTTGTATAAATCAGCTTCACCGTCTCCATTCTTCCACAAAAATTAATTTTACAAAAATGCTCAATCGTCTCTATCCCGGAATACGTTTTCTCTTCGGTAGTCAGCAGCTGTATATCGCGTATTGTATACAAGCGCCCTTCATCATCCATTACTTTAATCAGCCTTGGAATACTCTTGCCCTTGCTGGTAAACCAACAGTCGCAGGCAATTTCCCTCTGAATGCCGTGCAGGACGCCATGTTCTCTTTGTTCTGCAATATCGCCTAACCGAAACATTAATCCACCTTCTCATTACTATAATCTATCTTTCTCTTTTCTCTTGATATCCCTCCATTTAAGTGGTCTATTTTATCCTGATTTAAAAACGATGCCCGCCTGATGGCATCCGCTCCAAATTTCTCGCGGATGCTGTCAACTGCGCGGTCTAATCTTTCTAGTTTTTCATAGTCTGTATTGTCAAACAAGGAGAGCTGACGGCTGCTGCTGTCTTTTGTTGCCCTGCTCGTATGTATGCCAAGGTGACGGATCGGCGTCCCGTCCCACAGTTCATCAAACAGCCTGCAGGCTTCTTCGTGTATTTCTTTTGTAATATCTGTTGCCGCCTGCAGTACGCTTTGATGTGATACACTGCTCAAATCATAAAACCGAATGCTTACAGAGATCACTTCGATACGTACATGGTCTTTGCGCAGACGTCTTCCGATTGTCTCCGCCAATGACAAAAGCACCATCTTGGCAGTCGAGGTGTCTGTTACATCAAAAGCGATCGTCGTAGAATTCCCATAACCTTTATTGTCCGGCGGCGCGGCTTCAACAATCGATACATCCTGTCCGTTTGCAAAATTCCAGATAATTTCACCATGTTTTTTTAATATAGATTTTATTACATTAATATCTGCGCATGCCAGTTCGCCAATTGTGCGAATACCAATCGAATGGAGTTTTTTTTCAGAAGCACCTCCTACCAAAAACAAATCACGCACAGGGAGCGGCCACATCTTCTCCTTTATTTCCTCTGTATACAAAGTATGCACTAAATTCGGCTTTTTAAAATCACTCGCCATTTTTGCAAGCAGTTTTTTATCAGATATGCCCACATTGACCGTAAATCCCAAAGTATGATAGATTTCATCTTTAATCGTCGTCGCTGCAGCAACAGGCGTACCAAACAGGCTCTGTGTTCCTGTCATATCCATAAATGCTTCATCGATACTGTACTGCTCTACCTGATCCGAATATTTTTTCAAAATATTTATAAAAGCCCTGGAACTTTTTTCGTACAGTTCATAATGGGGCGGTACCAATGTAAGCTCCGGACATTTACGCAGAGCCTCTCCGACTGGCTCCCCCGTCTTGATCTGATACTTCTTTGCAGGAATAGATTTTGCCAGTATGATTCCATGCCTCTTTGACCTGTCGCCGCCTACGGCAGAGGGAATTGTCCTAAGGTCGAGAGTGCCGTTCAAATGACGAATCCTGTATACAGCCTCCCATGACAAAAAAGCGCTGTTGACATCAATGTGAAATATAATTTTCTTTGGCATGACATACCTCCTGTTCAGAATTCCAAATAACAGTGTTCTATTTATACATGTTCAAACAGCATCCATTTCTTATGCTTTTTCTTATATAAATAAAACCCAACATTTCAAATATTTATTCTATCCAGACATTATTAAATCATTCCTTGGTATACATGCAAATACTAGAGCGTGTTTGAAAAATACTTTCTGTAAGATGTGCTTCACACTTAGTGGAGAATTTATCCCAAATTTATAAGGCATAGCGGGCTATGTTGATTAAATTGGGGATGAATTATCCGCAAAGCGGGGAGTGCAGATCGCGGAAATGATTTTTCAAACATGCTCTAGAGCGTATCTTAAAAATCATTCCTGCCAACTGTACGCCCCATTTCAAGCTTCTTGGACTGCAAATATCAAAGATGATGCGGTATATTCGGCCCTCATTTGGTCAACGCAGCCCGCTATATCATGCCCTGTGGGTACAATTGACAGCAGGCAATTTTAAGCCACGCTCTAAAATATAAATCTCCAGCTCATTTTTTCTGCTGCAACCATAGTACCGTTCGGTGTAAAATTTGGTATATTGTCTTCTCTATAGTCATACCAGTAAAAGAGTCCATCTTTTTTGATCAGAGTCGTATCATAAATCACTGAATCACACTCCGCTGAGTGTTCCAGCATTAATTTATGTACATATGAAAATTTTATTTCGAAAGAGTTATAATCTGCATTTAATTTTCTATTTTTTAACATATCTGGATTTATTGGATCTAAATAGTTAGAAATACTGTGAAATAAAATACACAAATCCCTCCGGTCATCCAATGCATGTAAAGATCTGCCCTGTGCATAACTTCCAGTTACGTAGCGCATTTCTTTTATACAGCTGTCTGCAAAATAGTCGATTTGATTTAAAAAACACTCTATATCCTGACTAGTGATTATTTCGTTCCACACTCTGTTCTCCTTTCTCAGCCTAATAAATCCGCAGCCTGATCAACCGCTGCATTATATTGATCATCTACTAGCACATAATGCAGCCCATGAGTCTGGCACATTTTCAAGGTCTGTAAGTTATCACTAATCAGGCTTTCAGCCACACAGTCTGTATCGTCCAATCTATGCTCAATCACATCTGCATACTGCCTGATTTGATCCATATGATCTCGAATATACTTCTCGCTCATAATTAAGCAGCAATATTTTATTTCCTTTAAATAACTTTTCTCAAAATCCGCTGCCCAGTCAAATGGTATATAGCAGCCTTCCACTACTAGATTTTGTTTATTCTCAATTGCAGTTTTAATCATTTCCCTTACAATCGGCCATAAATATTCTGTCAACTCTTTATCGCTGCTCACCGGAGTCAGTACTGTATTTTTGCTGCGTATGAGTCCCATTTTTAAATGATCTATGGAAAGGTAAGGGTATTGATATTTTTCAAGTATTTTTTGAGCCAGAGCAGTTTTGCCCGTATGAGATGCACCTGCTATTAACAAAATCATGATCTTTCCTCCTGCATTAGAGCGTGTCTGAAAATTGCTTTCTGCCAACTGTACCCACAGGGCATGATATGCGTCACAATTTGTGGAAGATTTGTCCCGAATGAGGGTGGCGCAGCTGGCTACGTTGACCGAATGAGAGCCAAATATACCGCAAAGTGAGGCGTGCAGTTGACAGGAATGATTTTTAAAGAACTCTCTGGAGCGTGTTTGAAAAATCATGCCCTGTGGGTACAAAGTGTGAAGCAGATCATGCCCTGTGGGTACATCTCACGGAAAGCATTTTTCATTCACGCTCTAGATATAGTTTTTTAATTTATACTGTAATTTTACTTATATTTCATATCATATAAAGAAACAGCGCTCCTGTGCTTATTTATATTAAGGATACGCTGCTTATTTTTAATCTTACTTTAATATTTACTGGAGCATGTCTTAAAAATCATTCCTGCGATCTGCACTCCCCACTTGCGGAGAATTCATCCCAAATTTAATCAACACAGCCCACTATGCCTCATAAATTTGGGATAAATTCTCCACTAAGTGTGAAGCACATCTCACAGAAAGCATTTTTTAGACACACTCTAGAAAAACATTTCATTCTTTTTATAATCACTGCATGCTTTTTTCATTTTCATACTGCCGGCAGCTAAAAGTGCTTTATTGACACTGCGTGCTTTATGCGGGCAGACAGCTAAACACCTCATACAGGAAATGCAGGTTTCTGCATCTGTCATAGAAGGATGGTCTGCATCGATTGCCCCGACCGGACATTTTTTTGCACAGAGACCGCATTCTACACAGGATTTTCCGGCGCGCGGCTTCATCGGTACCCCTCCAAATTCCCGGTAAGGACGGCTGCCCGGCAGATTTAAATGCGCAGATAAATCTTTTGCTTTGATCTTATTATAAACTGCAGCAGCAAAAGCGGCAATTTCCTGCGCATCCTTCTCATCAGGCCGCCCGGCTGCAAATTTGCGCATAATCGAATGCTCTGCAATGGCTGCCGCCGCCGCTATGCAAGAAAATCCCGCCTTTTCCATCTGTTCCTGCAGCTCTGCCAGCGTATCTTCATATGCGCGGTTTCCATATACCGCAAAAAGAACTGCCATGGCCCCGTTTCCTTTCATCTGTCCAAGCCTGGATAAAGCAGCAGCCGGAACCCTTCCGCCATAAGATGGGACGGCAGCCACACAGACATCTTCCGGCTCAAATAGAAATGATGAGAAATCTATACTGCGGTCACACAGGTCAATAAAAGTACTCCCGCTGCCAAATGACGATATAAATATATCTGAAACTTTTTTTGTGCCTCCGGTCGGGCTGAATACAATATTATATACAGACATGGCAAAATTCTCCTTTCTTTTGGCATCCATGTCTTAAAGTATAACAGAAAAATGCTGCTCCTTCAACTCATAAAGCATTTTAACAATTATCTGCTTCTTTTTTATTTCAGATTTAATATTTTATATTAATCATTACACTTTCTTCGTCTAAATTTTCTTTTTTATTTTATATTAATATTCGATAATAATTTTCTCGCTTCTTCCGTCAGAAAATGTGTAAAAAAACGAAGCTGATGCATCTTTACATGCCCACAAAAAGGGCACTGTACATTCAACTTCTAATCCCGCACTGCCTGTAATCATTTCAAACATCCTCACCCTGCCAAAGCACCTCATATCATCAATTCCCATACTCTGCAGCTGCTCTTCAATCACCTGATACAATCCTTCTTTAGTGACCGGATCTTCCAGTATCTGGCGAAACCGAAAATGACTGTCAGTGAAACGATTTGTATTGATCACCCTGAGCAGGTATTCCGTCATCTGCCATGGCATGACTTCCTCGATCCCCACTACAAGCTCCTGCTGCTTACGATCATGAATTTTAGCAATCAGCGAACCGATTACATCCGGAAAAACAACTACAAAATCACAGCCCCCGTCTATATGAATCTTATATTCCCTCAATCTCCTGCCATCCTCCTTCTCTCAACTGTTAAGATCAGCATACTTTCATCGAAATATTTTTCAATAAACATTGCATAAACTAACACATCCACTGCTTAAATTAATCTCTATAAAATGGAAAACCATGAGAATTATTTTTCCCATGGCTTTCTAAAGCGTGTTTGAAGAATACTTTCTAAATGTATCACAGGGCTTGATCTGCTTCACTCTTGGCACCCATAGATCATAATATAAAGAATTTGTCTCAAATTTATGAAGCACACCCACAGGGCTTGATATATTTACTTACCAAGCATAATATACCCACAGGGCTTGATCTGCTTACCAGCCATAATATACCCACAGGGCTTGATATAGCGGGCTATGTTGATTAAATTGGAATAGATTATCCGTATTATCTTGAATATCAGCACTCCCTGACTGTTGCTTGAATCAGGCGTGCGCCGTTTCAAGCAACAGCCAGGGAGCGTTTCTTATTTTGAGTAAACTTAGTTAACATAATATTCCATTAACATTTCAATTTATATTCACAAATTCTGAAAATTCTGCCGTCTTTAATTGAATGGCAGGATTTTGTATGATTGAAAATGATATAATGCTAACCATACACAAAATTTGAAACTGTCTCTAAAATCAGCGTTTTGGGAGAGAGGCGCTGCTTGTGCCAAGCAGCCTTCCGTCATCTGCACTCAGGTCTATGCCATAAGCATAAATTGTCCCTTCATCCTGTATATGAAAACCGACATGATATGCTGCAAAATCATACATCTGCTGATCTAAAAAGATATCTACTTCGGCCTCTTTCGCAGATACTCCAAACTCAGTCTTCAGAAATTGTGCTGCTGCCTGTTCTGCCTCCTGTTCTGTAAGCCCGTCCGCGTCTTTTACCTCCTTCTCCAGACGGCGGACTTCTAAATCACGCTGTTTTCGCGCCTTTTTCGCCTCATCTCCCTGTGCCAGTGCATAATCTCTTGTATAGTTAAAATCAATAATCTGCAGCAATTCTTCATCCGTCAGAGTCCGGTCCGGCAGATGAAAAGTCCCTTTATCTGAAATATAGCTGAGAGAATCGTTCTGGATATTAGAGCTGTCTGTCTGCGTGATCGTCTGCTGCGGGAACTTCCCGTCCTGATACGCCTCCTCCAGCTGCTGCATGCGTGTCCTCTCTTCTTTCGAATACTCCCTGGTAAAGCTGTCAGCTTCTACATCTTCCTGTTCCTGTATCATCTGCCTGACCTGTGCAAGCTCCTGATCCGGGATATTTTCCATACGGTCGCTCACAAGATACCGTATGCCAGCCCGTATAGGAATTGCCGCCCCTATGACCAATGCGAAAACTGCCGCAGTAACTGCTGCCTTTTTCATCCTGCTTATTTTCTTCTGCCTGCTTTTAACCTGATTTTCCACATTCCAAATTATTTCCTTCTGCATACATTCTCCTATCTGTATTTGATTGATTGTTTCCTTTAATTTCAGACTATTCATCTACAACATTCCTCCTTCCAAAATATCCGCAGCTGGTCTCTGCCCCTCTGCATCCGCTTTTTGACCGCCTGCGGCGAAATGCCAAGCAGCCCTGCGATTTCCTTGACCGGATATCCTTCCACATAATAAAGATAAATGACCGCGCGCTGCCCTGCCGGCAGATCCATCAGTTCCAAAAATGTCTCCTTCTGATCCTGTCCCACAATCAGGCTGTCTGCCAGCTCATCAATCGGAATATGCGGATGACGCAGCCGAAATCTCAGCTGATCCCTGCAGTAATTCGCCGCCACCCTGAGCAGCCATGCCTTTTCATGCTCTTGTTCTTTAAACTCCGGCTTTTTCTCCCAATACCTGCAGAATGTTTCCTGGACTGCGTCCTTTGCGTCCTGCTCATTGCACAGCATAACAATACAGATCTTATAAAGCATATCACTGTATGTCTCTACTGCTTCTTCCAAGCTCATATTATTCACCTCCTTACTGATAACACGTATAAACATCCAGATCGGTGACATATTTTATTGAAAATTTGCTAATTACTCCAATCGACACATAGTCTGCATGGTTTTCTCTACATGATTATTTATATTTCGTTTACTTTTTTGCGTTTTCCCGTTTTTTCTGCTTTGATTTTAATGTTTTATGATTCTATTTTGTGTTTCTTTTCCTTTCACAGCTTTCATTTTGCTGTTTTTCTCTGCATTTTCTCTTATTTTCAAGCTCGCTGTTTTATATAATTTCCATAGCTTCTTACTTTTTCTTCCTGCAGTTCTATTTTTGAGTCTCAGATTATTTCCTTTAGTTCCTCATATCTTCTGTTCACAGCTTTTATTCCGCTGCTGCTTTCCTATATTTTCTTGCTGCTTCAATAAATACTCATATGTTTGATCTGCAACCTTTTGTTTTTTTTGCTGTCTCATCCCCCGCCTGCAGTTTCTTGCTGCTTTTGTCTCAAACTTTTATTTTCTTTTTCTGTTACGATCCAGATTTTTCTTGACAAAGCGTTATCCATGCGTTAATATAATAAATGTCTGAAATATGAATGTATATAAAGGTGTCGATAATACATACAAAACAGATATATCTGATTTGCGGGTGTAGTTCAATGGTAGAACACCAGCCTTCCAAGCTGGATACGTGGGTTCGATTCCCATCACCCGCTTTTTTGTTTATAGTTATACAAATAAAGCCGGAATTCTTGTAAAATCAAGTTTCCGGCTTTGAATATTTACAGGAAGGAGAAGTCAATGAGTCAGGAAAAAGTCATCGTCCTAGATTTCGGCGGACAATACAATCAATTAATAGCGAGGCGTGTACGTGAATGCAATGTCTATTGTGAAGTACATCCATATCACATGCCGTTAGAAAAGATAAAAGAAATGAATCCAAAAGGGATCATTTTTACCGGAGGCCCTAACAGCGTATTCTTTGACGATTCGCCAAAATGCAGCAAGGAGATCTTCGATCTTGGAATCCCGATCCTAGGCATATGTTACGGCTCACAGCTGATCGCCCATATGCTCGGCGGAGAAGTAAAGGATGCCCCGACCAGCGAATATGGCAAAACAGATGTAGAATTAGATAATACCAGTTTATTGTTTGAAGGAGTAAGCCGGCATACAGTCTGTTGGATGAGCCATACAAATTATATCGAAACGTCTCCAGCCGGATTTCGCATTACAGGTCATACGCCTGTCTGTCCAGTCGCAGCAATGGAATGCCCAGAACGCAGTTTATACGCAACACAGTTTCATCCAGAAGTACTGCATACGGCAGAAGGCCAGAAAATGTTAGCAAATTTCGTATTCAAGATATGCGGATGTGCAGGCGACTGGAAAATGGATTCATTTGTAGAACGAGCCATTGACGAAATCCGCCAAAAAGTAGGCAGCGGCAAAGTATTATGTGCATTGTCCGGCGGTGTGGATTCTTCTGTAGCTGCTGTTTTACTGGCAAAAGCAGTTGGAAAACAGCTGACCTGTGTATTCGTAGACCACGGCCTGCTGCGCAAAAACGAAGGCGATGAAGTCGAAGCCGTGTTTGGCCCAGACGGCCCGTATGACTTAAACTTTGTCCGTGTCAACGCTCAGGAACGATTTTATTCCAAGCTGTCAGGAGTTGTCGAACCAGAAGCAAAGCGGAAAATAATCGGCGAGGAATTTATCCGTGTATTTGAAGAAGAAGCAAAAAAAATAGGCGCTGTAGACTATCTGGTGCAAGGCACTATTTACCCGGATGTGATAGAATCCGGGCTTGGCAAGTCAGCAACGATCAAATCGCACCACAACGTTGGCGGCCTGCCGGATTGTGTGGATTTTAAAGAAATAATTGAGCCTCTCCGCCTGCTGTTTAAAGATGAGGTACGCAGGGCCGGAACAGAACTCGGAATACCAGAACACCTTGTAAACCGCCAGCCATTCCCAGGGCCCGGGCTTGGTATCCGTATCATCGGCGAGGTAACGGCTGAGAAGGTCAAAATTGTGCAGGAGTCAGATGCCATTTACCGCGAAGAAATCGCAGCTGCGGGACTGGCGGGTTCCATCAGCCAATATTTTGCGGCGCTGACCAATATGAGATCAGTCGGCGTTATGGGAGACGGAAGGACTTATGATTATGCAGTGGCACTCCGTGCAGTGACCACGACGGATTTTATGACAGCAGAGTGTGCGGATATTCCGTATGCGGTGCTGCAGAAGGTGATGAACCGGATTGTGAATGAGGTGAAGGGGGTTAATCGGGTGGTGTATGATTTGAGTAGTAAGCCGCCTGGGACGATTGAGTTCGAATAGTAAACAGAAAGCCGGGAAGCCGCATGAACAGCGGATTTTCCGGCTTTTGATGTGGGGCGTGATACCTTTTTGATACCTATATTCTCAAATAAACTTATTTAGTATATTTCCTAAATAACGTTGCAGTAAATAACGTCATGATTATAGAACCGCATAATAGTTCGACAGACATAGCTATTTGCGTAATACCAGATGTGGGAGCAGCACTGCCTTGTCCTACGGTTATAAGTGTAAAAAAGCTGAAATATAGACTTTGGAGCCAATCAAATATTGTCTGACGATTAATATCAAAAGTGCTATTTCTAAAATAATTGATTGAACAAGTAGAGGAGTTGGGTGTAAATCCAGTAAACATATAAATAAAGCTGAATAATAGTATTAAAAAGTTTATGCTTATAAATGCTTTGAATGGTTTTTCTCCATACCCTATTATTGCCTCTAATAAATAGTAAGGGAAAGCAGATATGCCTTTTTTGCTTCTTGTTTCCGCTTTTTTGCGTTGATAATAAAAATTAGCTATATGATTATCATCTTCCCGTATATGATTGGAAGTCCATATTTGTTCTACTGCATAATATGTATCAGCAATTTCGCCATATGTCGAAGATTTGAATAATTTATGTGTCCTATATTGACGAATTGTAAAATTAACAATGTCATGATAGCAAAAAGCAGTAATTTTGCACCTTGAATCAACATGAAAATCCTCCATCGAACCACGAAATATAATGTTGAAGTTATGTGAGGGTGAAAGAATGGAAGTCTGATTCATGATTGTCTTTCCTAAAAATACAACATGATTAAAACTCATTCTATGAAATACACATTTGCATAGGGTCATACTGTCAAAGATAGTGTGGGATAAAGAACCTATGCTGAAGAAAATATTATCTAAAATACATTTTTTAAAATGGCAATTATAAAAGTCACATGCGCTAAATCCTTGTTTAAAATCTGGAACTATAAAAAGGCTTGGTGTTTTACAAGAAATTATATTTGAAAAATCACAATTTCTAAAAATACAATTATGGAAACATATCTTCTCTAAACAAATAGATTCAAAAATTACGTTATTGAATGTTATTCCCTCAAAAAAGGTTGAAGGCTTTATAGACGTAACTTTTAATTTGGGTAATTTGCTTAAAAATGCTTCTTGACCACTAAAATTATAATTATATTCTTTGTCAGGAAAACGTTGAAAGAATAATAGTGGTTGTCGAGAGATTTTCTTTGCCCACTCAAAAAAAATCAAATCATATGAATTATCAGTTAATTTTAATTCAGTATTGCAACAAATTTGCGTATATTGGTTATTGTCTTTGAAACTTTTGAAGAAAGGTTCTTTGGGCTCATACTTCTTTTGGATTATAATGTGTTTTATATAAATAACCCATAGCCATATACATTTTTTTAGGTCATGTGAAGCGATATGAAGTGAGTTGCAAAAATGTTTAGCTAATGCGTTTATATATTTGCGTTTTGACATTATGCTTTTCTCCATTTGTAACTATTATTTTTCTTATCATTCCCCTTTTCATCAACACTACTACTCGTAGCAGGCCAGTTGATTTTCCACTCAAAATACTCGTCCTCTGAAATCTCTCCATTCTTCAACTGCTCTTTCCGCAGACACCACTCTCGCATGAAATCATTGACTAAACCGTACTCTAGCCACATACCCACCGGGGCATGAGCAGGCCAGTCGTCATTGTCATAGTAACGCACCGACTTATCATCAGAAGCGTTGCACTTGCCGGGATTGCGTACAAGCTGAAATAAATGGATTGTGCTACGGTCATCTTCATCAAGCCAAAGGAATGTGAGCATAATATCTTCGGCGCAGCCGGGTGTAACACCAATAAAATGGATATAATTGACGTTCAATATCTTTGCCATTTCCATTAGAGTGTTGTTTTTGGGAACACGATAGCCGGATTCATACTGTGCGATACGTACATCAGCATTGCGTTCCTCATATCCCAATTTCAAGCCTAGTTCACGCTGTGTCA
>CAJUHV010000014.1 GCA_910586445.1 uncultured Eubacterium sp. | reverse complement strand
GCAGCGGGTGTCTTTATTTTGTGCAATATTTGGTATTTACTCATTTATAGATATATAAATTAATTTAAACCGCTCATATATATACATTAATTACAAATATATCGTATACATCAATCGAATGTAAATCGTTCATATATATAAATTGATTGTAATACGTTCATCATATATAAATTGATTGTAAATCGTTTTATATATAAATTAATTTAAACCGCTCATATATATACACTAATGAAAAATGAGCCTATCTATACTGAATATAAGAACCTATCTATACTGAATAAGAATGAGCCTATCTATAAATCGAGCCTATACGAAAGGCTCTAAACCATGACAGATGAATTTTTAAATATAATGGATATCGAACAGCATGTATTCGACAATGCTCTCAATCTAATCTTCGGCATAATCAATGATATGTATGAAAAAGGCGGTATAGCATTTGTGAAACCTGACAGAAATTCTTCAGATCTGTCATCAAGATATGTGAATACAGCAATTGAAATACTTCAATGTGCTCCATTATGTGAAGTAACAAAATCAATGTTGGAATTAGCATATGTAAAAATTGTAAAGCAATGCAATCCGGCTGCTGAGCAGTTATACGAATTAACTATTTTAAAACAACTACTTCCCTGCATACAGGATCAAAGATTTGAATCAATTATAGAATATCAAGATTACTTCTGTTCCCAAGAAACAATTATCAAAAACCACAAAATTGTTGAAAAATACTCTTTAATCAGTCCTTCATAAACAAATATTATTAGTTTAAATGCTTCGCATCTTGTGTCAGCAGAACCCCTTCAGACTGGTTCTGCTGCCTTAACAATCGATTTCACTTTTTTATTTGATTGAAAAATTCTGCTGCTCTTTTGACTGTACCGAAAGGCTGATCGTACAGTCTGCCAGATGCTGGTAATTCACATCCAGTGCATATTGTATCTGCGCATGTATTTCATCATCTGATTCCTCAATGGAAATACTGCGGGCATCAATCCCCATCATCATACTTCCATAAGGAGTTGTATAACAGGTCATATTTTTCTTGTCCTTTTCAAAAATCATATGTACGTTTGAAGTTCCCCTCTTTGTAACTTCCAATAAATCTCCCTGCAGCTTTAACACATTCTTGGTAACACTGTCAAACCCTTCCATAAACTCATCATATATAATATAATGCTTTCCATTTTTAAAATAATACTCCCCTGGAGCTATGATCTCAACTGGTTCCGGTTCTGTCAGGTCGTCGTTATCTGCTGTAAACTGCATGCCGCTGATTTTTAACAATACGTCTTTCGTCATCGCTGCTCCTTTAATCTATGATTGCCATATACATTTTGTCTGCTCATTATAACGCAAAGAATCAACGAATGCAAGCTATTTTTGCTGATTTTATAGCAGAGGTAATAGGTACAAGAAAAAAGGACTCCCCTTTCTTCTTGTACTGCTGCCCATTATACAATCCGTATCTGAACCCGTATCTGATAGTCCAGATTATACAGATACTCTTCCGGGCGGTTTTGATAGATCCGGTAAATCTCTGGTGCATACATAGGCAGGTACTGGTAACTGTCTGATAAATCGATCTGCAGATCTTCCATGCCTGTACGGCAGACCTTATCCACTGTAGCCTGAAGCATCTGTTCGATCTCCTTTTGGCCGGCACTGCCTGTGATCCGGCGGGCCTCTGCTTTTAACGTAAGCTGCTGCGTTACCTTTTTACCTGTCAGTATAAAGTCACGGCTGCATGAAATATTACTCAAATGCACCTGCTCATCTGCCTCTAAGTGCAGATCCATCTGCTGCAGCTGCTCAGCAAGCAGATAATAGACCTGCGCTGCTTTTGTATCAATCCGGCCTGCCTCGCGAAAATTACATAAAACCTCGTACTCGTAAACAGCGGGCATTCCATTTTCTGCTTTCAGTACAGGTATTAGTAAAATCCTGCCTGCATTTGCCTGCTCGTTCAGCAGCGAACCAAGTGTAACAACCGCTTTCTCATGAATATCCTGTTCGTTTTCTGTCATCTGCTCCAGATAGCTTCCAAACGGAATTTCCAGTCCACTGTTTAATTCCGCCATTTTTTCCATACTGCTGTCCATAAAATACACAAGCGTATTTCTGGCAAACGTATTCTCCGAACGCACAGTATCTAAGAACAGATCCAGCTCGCCATTTTTTATAAAATTCTTATGAAATACAACCACTTTTGTATGAGACATATCCAGCTGGCATCGGTTATTTTTCTCAAACGCTTTCTGCGTCTCATAATAGGTGCTTCCTGTTGCACTGGCCGCTGTCATATTGTCTCCATCCGAGCGCTCATTCGCTACTTGGGATAGATTCTGCGCCAGGTAACAGATACGGTATTGATGATCCTGTGCCTCAACGAGTACTGCCAGCGGAAAGTTTTTATTTTCCAATTCTGTCCCCCCGCAGCCTCCTGTGACTGTGGAAAACACTATGCAGAGCATGACAATGGCACGCTTTTTTAGTCTCAGCATTCATCTACTCCTTTTCTTTCATCATGATCCGTTTCATTTGTCCGTACCCTGCTCCCTTTATTATGCGCCTTGCCCCTGCACAAAAAAAGCGAGAGCATTGGTACCAGCATCAAAAAGGGAACGCCGATATATGCAAACAATCTGCCTGCCAGATGTTCTGTCTCAGGCAATAAATAAAATCCATATGCAATCACATATACGGCTGCCGCAGCGGCAAAATAGCAGCTTTTTTTATATGCCTCATTTTTTTTTGCAGCATTCTTTTCTGCTGCGCTTTTTGCAAAAACCCTGCGCAAAATAGAGACTCCATAATAAAGCGAAGATCCGATCATTGCATACAATGTAAAAAACCAGACGCCGACCATCAGTGCGTCCAGACGTTTGATAAACTCGCCTGGTATTTTAACCATTCCCATGAGCGTAATGATCGGATACTGTTCCTGCATAAGCGCCCTGCTGCCAAAAATGCCAAGCAGAATCAAATAAATAATGAAAAGCGCCAGCCCGCTGACCGTCAGCGCGCACACCGCTGCATAGCCGGTTTTCTTTTTATCCTTTACATTTGGTACTAAAAACAGCAAAAAGGTCAGCGGCAGAAATGCCATAAAACAGCGCCATGCCCCGCTCCAAAATCCTGTGGCAGCCTCCTCATCCATATGTCCTACAATCGGAAACCACTGTATGGCCTGCACCTGCCGGACACAGAGAGCCAGCATAACCAGCAGGGGAATCACAAGCACCCAGAACATTATTTCATAAACACGCGCTCTTGCCTCCAGCCCGGCAATTCCTCCATACAGTGCCAGTAACAGCACAATCAGCAGCGCAACCGGAAACTCCCTGCTGTCCAGTAAGCTTTCGCACATCAGCTCCGACAGCAGTTTTGCCGTATAAGCGCCTGCCGTAATACAAATCAGCCCATAGCAGACATAAAACAGCTTCGCTAAAAAAGTGCCGAAGCCCTGGGCCAAATATTCCAGATAATCCTGCGCTGCCCGCCCAAGGCAGATCTGAAGCATCCACAAATAGAAAAGTGCCAGTCCGATTCCTGCCAGAATACACCATATGCCCATACCGCCGCCTGTCTGCGCCAGCTGAGCGGGCAGAAGCAGGGAGCTGATCCCAAATAAATCAAAGATTAACAGCCTTTTTATCTGCCGTGACGATATCATATCATTATTGGAAAACACGCTTATCGTTCCTTCCCTTTGTTCTTTTTCGTCCCAAATGTCAGCCTGATACGCTCATTCCTTCTGGCATAAATCGGACGCCTGCGCATCATGGACATCGGATAACGTACAAAACTATCGCGCTCATCTTCATACCCATTTAGCTCTGCGCCTATATAAGGCATCAGATACGGAATGCCAAAGCTTTTAAGGCCGGCCAGATGAATCAGTATGCTTAATGAAGCAGCTAAAAATCCAAACAGCCCCAGCCATGCAGACAATGCAATCATATAGAATTTTAGAATACGAAATGAAGTAGCCAGTTCTTCATTTGGAATGGCAAACGAGCTGAGCGCCGTAAAAGCAACTACAATAACCACAATCGGACTGACCAGATTGGCTTCCACTGCTGCCTGCCCGATAATCAGCCCGCCCACTATGCCGATCGTATTTCCCATGGCTCCCGGCAGCCGCACGCCTGCTTCCCGCAGCAGCTCAAACGACAATTCCATCAGCAGTACTTCCACTACTGCTGGAAACGGCACGCCCTGCCTTGCCGCTGCAAATGACAGCAGCAGCGACGTAGGCAGTATCTGCGTATGAAAGTTCGTCACTGCCAGATAAAGTGCCGGCAGCGCCAGGGCCATTACGGCTGCTGCATAACGGATCAGCCTCTCTAGTGTTGCGATTTCAAACCGGTTATAATAATCGTCGCTGGTTTTCAGCAGCGAATTAAAATCCGTCGGCAGTATCAATGCTGTCGGAGAATTATCACACAGCAGCACGACCCTCCCCTCCAAAACCGCAATTGCTGCGCGGTCAGGCCGCTGCGTCGTCTGAAACTGCGGAAACGGCGAATACCAGTTATCTTCTGACAGCTGCTCAATCATTCCGCTGTCAAGTATGCCGTCTATAGTAAAAGAATCTAAGCGTTTTTCAATCTCTTCCAGCATGCCCGGATAAATCAGCCCTTCCATATAGACCAGATCGATATTGGTATGAGAATACAGTCCTGCCTTCACCTCTTTTACCCGTACCTTTGTAGACCGTATCCGTTTACGTATCAAAGCTGTGTTTACTTTTACAGAATCCGCAAATCCTTCCTGCGAGCCGCGGATCACCTTTTCCGAATCGGGTTTTGTCACACCCATATTCGGATACCCTTTATCCGGGATTTTCAATGCGCTTGCAAAACCATCAATAAATAAAATCACATCTCCGGTCAGCATGCCGAACTGCACCGCATCCTCAATATTTTCAAACGGAGTAACATCACATAGTCCCTGCCCGTTTAAGGCAAGCGTCTCATAGATCTGCTCCGCCGGAAGGTCTGCCAGGTCATTTAACAGCCTGCCGATCAATGAATTTTCAAATGCCAGTGAGCCTGCGGTTATTTCTATATATGCTGCCAGGCACCTGACCTGATCCCTGCCCAATACCATCTCCCGCATTTTAATATCGGCACTGTCTGCAAACAAATCCTGCAGGCACTGTTTATTTTCTTCTACATGCATAGATACCGTATGCACCTGTTCCTGCGTGGTCAGCTTATCCATCTGGTTGACCTGTGCTTGTCGGACTGAATATTTTTCCATATGCAATTCCTTCTAACCTAGTTTATTATGATCCAGTATATCATTCATTAAAAAGCCTCTGCTTTAATAGCAGTATCTGCCTTTTCTGTTTCTTTATGCATAACATTACAATTAATTTTGAGAAAATGATAGAATTCCATATTCAAAACATTACTAAATAGCTTTGAAATACGATTATTGAAAATAAGATTATTAAAAACACAATATGTTTATAGACAACGGCAGGAATACGGCCGTACTCCTGCCGATACATTTCATTTTTATTAGATCATTAGCGTTATAAGTCAATCCGGTATCTCAATCACGTACCGCTCATATGCATTAATCACATGCGTTTTGCCACGCTCATCTTCCCGGACATGGTCCCTGCCATAATTCATATGTACATGGCCGTGTATAAAATAGTTTGGTTCATACTTATCCATCAATTCATTAAATGCCTCAAATCCATGATGCGGCAGATCTTCTCCGTCATGCAGGCCTTTTGCCGGAGCATGTGTAAGGAGAATGTCAAATCCCTTATTTTTCCAGATTGAAAAGCGCAGCTTTTTTATCCTGGAACGCATTTCAGTTTCCGTAAACTGCCAGTCATCATCTTTGTAACGGATTGAGCCTCCCAGCCCCAGAATACGCAGTCCTTTATATTTATAAATCATGTCATCCACGCAGATGCACCCTTCCGGTGCACGTGTTTTATATTTCGCATCGTGGTTTCCATGAACATAGAGAACCGGAACCGAAGACATCGTTGCCAGAAACGATAAATACTCCGCATTCAGGTCTCCGCAGGAGAGAATCAGATTGATTCCCTCCAGCTCTTCCCTGCGGTAAAAATCCCACAATGCTTTACTTTCTACATCCGCCAATAGTAATACTTTCATCAGAACCCACCCTGCAAGTGAACAAACTCTTTCACTTCATCTTTCAACTCATCCAACTTAGGAATTCCTCCTTGTACATTGCTTGCCAGATAATCCATCTTAAAGATATCTTCCGGTTCCAGCCGGTTATCCGCCTCATGCACGACACCGCCATCCTGTTTAAGCCAGCTGCTTTCAAACGGATTAAATTCACGGCGGCGGATGCTTTCTGTAAGCATGTCAATTAAAATCCGGGTACCATCCGGCAGCTTTTGTGAGCAGAAGATCTCTAAAACACCTGCAGAAATGCCCCACCAGTAATTCAATGCACGGTTCTTATTTTTCTCAACCTCTGTCTTCCATGTCTTTTCCAAAATACTGCGGATAATCAGCTCATATACTTTTCCCCAGTGGCAGACAGAAGCCGCAATATTCTCAATTCTGCCGTCTGCAAGGCGGTTATATAGGCCATATCTTCTTGTCGGATGCTCAGGATTGATCCAATCCTTATCTGATATGATCTGTACACTATCCGGCCAGCCCCCTTTAAACTCGCTCTTGACACAATTCCACCGCAGATGCACCTTTACGCGCGGATTTACCATCTGCGCACCTAGAGAATAGGCATTAATGTTTGCAATCGTACTATAAATCGGATAGTCTGCCATATAGCCTATATCATTTGTTTCTGACAATGCGCCTGCAATGACACCGAGCAGAAACTTGCTCTCATACATACGGCAGTAATAAGTACGTATAGCCTGGTATTTGGAATTCGTAGAACAGTTCAAAATCTTTATATCTGGGTGCTTGACCGCCGCCTTCACACTGGCATTTGCCAGCTGTGCCGCTACTGTAAATATAATTTTATTGCCATCCTGAATCGCTGCCTCTATAATATCCTCAGAATTATCTGTATATTCAGCATGTTCGTAAATCGATGTTTTTACGCGGTTTCCAAATACATGCTCTAAATGCATGCGTCCCATTTCATGGGCATAGTTCCATGCAGAATTATCCACCGATTTCTCGTAAATAAAAGCAATTTTCAGCTGCTTGAGCGTCTCGGTGCTGAGAATCCGGTTTAAAATCGACCTGCCGGCCAATGTCTTTTCCTTCTGCTGCGGCTCTAGAACAATCTTAATCGACTTGTTTTGTGCAAGTGTCAAAAATTCGTCCCACATCTTTGCCAGATTATTGCGGATCTCCTCCGCTCCGCTTGTCTGCAGCTGCCATGCAGGAAAAATGTCAATATAGGCCAAAAACGCATCACCGGATGTAATGTTAATCTTATCGCCGCCCTTAGCCTTATAGTTTTTACGAAAGCTTAAAAACTCACTGCGCAGGGAGTTTCTGTGATCTTCATCCCATTCCTGTCCTGGTTTATAGCCATAGTAACGAATCAATTTTTCATAAGACCCCTGCTGTGAAAACCAGATATCATAAATTTTGGTATCTTCATAAAAATCAACAAATTCATAATAAATCTTCGTTTCCAGGTCATCTGTTTTTTTCGGTATAATACGGGTTACTTTTGCGCTTATTTTTGCTGCATTTAAGCTTTTTAAAACACTTACGCGCTTATTGCCCTCCATAACATAAAAACGGTGCATATATTCATAAGCGACAATCGGATCACGGATACCTTCTGCCAGCTGTGCGGCATGAAGATCCGACCATTTATATGCAAACTCTGTCTCACTTCCCAAAAGAGGCATAAAATTATTCGCAAAAGAATTCTGCCTGCCTGCGGTCTTAGTGCCGACCACCAGATCTAACGGGATTTCAACAATTCCGATATATTTTTCACCTGCCGTCTTTTCATATGGCAGAAAATCATCCAATGCAGGCAGATACGGATAATCCCCCCTGTTCATAGCAGCACGGTATGCTTTCTGCGCCTGCCGGTTTGCTGCTTCATACGCTTCAAACGTCATATACTGCTCCTTCCTTCAAAACTCAAGCTACCCGGATACAATATTTCCGGTATAAAGCTGATAATATTTCCCATGCTCTTCAATCAGCTTATCATGACTGCCTCGTTCAATCACGCGTCCCTTCTCCAGCACAATGATACAGTCGCTGTTTCGGACAGTAGAAAGACGGTGTGCTATAACAAATGTAGTGCGTCCCTTCATCAGCTTATCCATACCGTCCTGTACAATTTTCTCGGTTCTTGTATCAATCGAGCTTGTTGCCTCATCCAAAATAAGCACTGGAGGATCTGCAATCGCGGCACGTGCAATCGCAAGCAGCTGCCGCTGCCCCTGGCTGAGATTTGAACCATCGCCCTTGAGCTTTGTATGATACCCTTCCGGCAGATGCCTGATAAACCCATCTGCATTTGCCAGCTTAGCTGCTGCTATGACTTCTTCATCTGTAGCATTCAGCTTGCCATATCGGATATTTTCCATAACAGTTGCCGTAAACAGATGTGTATCCTGTAGAACAATGCCGAGTGAATGCCTCAGATCGTCCTTTTTTATTTTATTAATATTTATGCCGTCGTAACGGATCTTGCCGTCTTGTATATCATAAAAGCGGTTGATTAAGTTTGTAATTGTAGTCTTTCCCGCGCCGGTAGACCCGACAAATGCGATTTTCTGGCCCGGAGTAGCAAACAGGTCTACATTATGCAGAACAATCTTTTCCGGTACATAACCAAAATCTACATCATCAAATACCACATCTCCTGTCAGCTCCTGATATGTTACGGTGCCCTCCTGCTGATGCGGATGCTTCCATGCCCAAAGCCCGGTGCGCTCGTTTTCTGCGGCTTCTACAATCTGTCCGTTTTCCTTTTTTGCATTTACAAGCGTTACATATCCCTTGTCAGCCTCCGGCTGCTCATCTAACAGCTTAAACACGCGCTCAGCACCGGCAATCGCCATAATAACAGCGTTCAGCTGCATGCTGACCTGATTGATCGGCTGATTAAAGCTTTTATTAAACGTTAAAAAGCTCGCCAGCTTTCCAACCGTAAAACCGCCCAGGCCATTCATAGCCAGAATACCGCCCACGATCGCACAGAGCACATAGCTGACATTACCCAGCTGCGCATTTACCGGCATCAGTATATTGGCAAACCGGTTCGCCTGATAGGCGCTTTCAAACAGCTGGTCATTGAGCTCCTTAAAGTCCTTGACAGACGTTTCCTCATGACAGAAAACCTTTACGACCTTCTGTCCTTCCATCATTTCTTCAATGTAGCCGTTCACCTTACCCAGATCCCGCTGCTGGGCCAGAAAATACTTACTGCTTAATCCCGCCAGCCGTTTCGTCATAAACAGCATAACTGCTACCATAAACAAAGTCAAAAGTGTCAGCGGAATATTTAAATAAATCATGCTGCCGATCACGCTAAAAATTGTAATCACGCTTGAGAACAGCTGCGGCATGCTCTGGCTCACCATCTGGCGCAGTGTATCTGTATCATTCGTATATACAGACATAATATCGCCATGCGGATGAGTGTCAAAATAACTGATCGGCAGCTTTTCCATATGTGCAAACAGATCATTACGCAGGCTGCGCAGCGTCCCCTGGCTGACATAAATCATAAGTTTAGCCTGTGCATAGCTTGTAATTACACCGATGCCATAAAAAAATGCTACACGCCCGATCGCATGTGCCAGATTACTAAAATCCGGCGAGTCGCTCATTAATAATGGCTGGATATAGCCGTCGATTAACTCCTCCATAAATAATGTGCCCTGCACCATGGCGAATGCAGAATAAATAATGCATGCGATTACAGCAGCTATGGCAAGCGCATAATTTTTCATAATATAAGCCATTAAACGCCGAAAGATCTTTCCCGGATTTTCCACGCGCGGCCTCGGGCCCTGGCCCGGCCGTCCATGGCCTCCCGGCCCTTTCACTGGTTTTGCTTTTTCTGCCATTACCGATCACCTCCGTGTTCGTCAAAATCTCCTCCGCCGCCAGTCTGCGATTCATAGACTTCACGGTAAATATCATTATTTTTCAGCAGTTCTTCATGTGTACCAAAGCCATTTACTTTTCCGTGATCCAATACCAAAATACGGTCGGCACTCTGCACTGATGAAATTCTCTGTGCGATAATCAGCTTTGTCGTGCCTGGAATTTCTTCAGCAAATGCCTTTCGGATTTTTGCATCTGTAGCAGTATCTACTGCGCTTGTAGAATCGTCTAAAATAAGTATTTTCGGCTTTTTCAGCAATGCCCTTGCAATACATAGCCGCTGTTTCTGTCCGCCGGATACATTGGAGCCTCCCTGTTCAATATAAGTATTATAGCCTTCCGGCATCGCCTCGATAAATTCATCTGCACAGGCAAGCCGGCACGCCCTTTTGCATTCTTCCTCACTCGCATTACTATCTCCCCAGCGCAGATTTTCGTAGATTGTGCCGGAGAAAAGTACATTTTTCTGAAGCACAACCGACACTTCATTACGCAGTGTTTCGATATCATAGCTGCGTACATCTTTGCCCCCTACCTTGACACTGCCCGCTGTCACGTCATACAGACGGCTGATCAGATTTACAAGGCTGGATTTTGAGCTGCCTGTTCCGCCGATAATACCGATCGTCTCACCTGAGCGGATCTTTAGGTTAATATCTGACAAAACCGGATCTCCACTGCTCATCCTGTATGAAAAGTCCACATGTTCAAACTGTATGCTGCCATCTGGAACATCGAAATCAGGATGATCAGGATTATCAAGCGTACTCTTTTCATTTAATACCTCTGTAATACGTCTGGCACTGGCAGAGCTCATTGTAATCATAACAAATGCCATAGACAGCATCATAAGGCTCATTAAAATATTCATGCAGTATGCAAGCAGGCTTGTCAGGGCACCTGTCTTTAAATCTACGCCATTCGATGAAACGATAATTTTTGCCCCCAGCCAGCTGATCCCGAGAATACAGCTGAACACTGTCACCATCATCGCAGGAGCATTGTAGGCTATGATGCTTTCTGCCTTAATAAACATCTGGCAAAGATTGCTGCTGGCTTTTTTAAATTTGCCGATTTCATAATCTTCCCTTACATATGCCTTTACGACACGGATTGCTGAGACATTTTCCTGTACGCTGGCATTTAAATCATCATATTTTTCAAACACCGCACTGAAATATTTATATGCATTTACCGTAATCAGTGCCAGAAAGCCTCCCAATACAATAACTGCGACTAGATAAACTGAGGCCAGTTCCGCCGAAATAAAAAACGACATAATCATCGCTATGATCAAGGAAAACGGTGCCCGGACACACATGCGCAGAATCATCTGATAAGCATTCTGCAGATTCGTTACATCTGTCGTCAAACGGGTAATCAGGCCTGCTGTCGAAAATTTGTCGATATTCTCAAAAGAATAATTCTGAATATTTACAAACATTCCCTCCCTCAGGTTTTTCGCAAACCCTGCAGAAGCACGCGCACCATATTTACCGCCCATCACGCCGGCCGCCAGTCCTGCAAAAGCCACAATAACCATGCATATGCCCATTACATATATATGATTAATATCACTTTTCTCAACACCCTCATCAATGATCGAAGCCATCAGCAGCGGAATAATCATTTCCATAATAACTTCAAAAATCATATAAACCGGCGTCATAAAAGAATCTTTCTTATATTCTCCGATATACGAGCTTAATGTCTTTAGCAACTAACACCACTCCTTTACATTATATTTTAATAATTCCTTCTATTTTATTGCCTCCTTAACTGCCTCTAACAGCTCATCATAATTCTCATATGCAGGCAGCGCCGGATAATCTGCCTTGATCTGCTCAGTACTTTTAAATAAAAATCCTGCTTTGCCTGCCTGTATCATGCCAAGGTCATTATAGCTGTCCCCTGCTGCTATCGTCTCATAGCCGATCGACTGCAGAGCCATTACCGTAGCATATTTAGAATTTTCAACACGCATTTTATAGCCAGTGATCTCACCGCCCGGTGCTACTTCCAATGTATTACAGAATATTGTCGGCCATCCAAGCTTTTTCATTAAAGGCTTTGCGAACTGCTCAAATGTATCGCTGATAATAATAACCTGCGTCAGCTCACGAAGCTCATCTAAAAATTCTTTGGCATTCGGTATCGGATCAATTTTTGCTATTACATCCTGAATTTCTTTAAGGCCCAGGCCATGTTCCTTTAATATGCTGAGGCGGCCTGCCATCAGCTTATCATAATCCGGTTCATCCCTTGTCGTCCTGCGCAGCTGTGGAATGCCTGTTTCCTCTGCAAATGCAATCCATATTTCCGGTACCAGTACGCCTTCTAAATCTAAACATGTAATATACATTATTCTATACCTCCGTAATTGTAAATGTGATTTTTTGGATATGTTACCTTATTTTAGCACAAATTAAAAGTTACGCAAGCAATTCCTAAATAAATATGCGCCGCTGCAAAAAGCAGCTTTACTGTCAGTTAAAATCTACGCTGCCCAGTCCCTGCGTAAGATAGAGCATAGAGTCTTTCCACACATTCGCCGGATAGCTGGACCCATACAGACTCTCCAGCGTACGCGGCGAATCATAACCAATCCAGACAGCTACTGAATAATACGGCGTCACCCCGCAGAACCATCCATCCTTACTGTCATTTGTCGTACCCGTCTTGCCCGCAGCCGTGATGTCCGATACACTGCTCCATCCCATGCTCCTTGCCGTTCCATTTGTCAGAACACCTTTTAATATATCGAGCATTACAGAGCTTGCTTCAGCCGTATAAACTACTTTAGGTTTTTCTTCTTTATACAGCTCCTTTCCGTCCGCATCTTTTAAAGAAGTAATGCAGGTCGGATCTCTATATTCCCCCTGATTGACCAGCGTACTGTAGCCGCTGGCCATCTGAACTGTTGTCGCACCGTAGGTCAGGCCCCCGAGTGCAGCTGACAACGTATAATCAGACGGTACAATCTTATCAAATTTCATCTGTGTCAAAAACGGCAGCGCATAAGACGGCTTAATATCATAAAGCACAGAATATGCAGCGCCGTTTTTGCTCTGTTCCACTGCACTCCGCAGCGACATAGCACTGCCGCTTAACCCCGAAATATCCACGCCCGGCTGCTGCGCCGCCTTCACATCGATATCGTATACAGTTGTATCAGGCGTATAGCCGTACATCAGCGCCGGTGCATAGACAACCAGCGGCTTAATGGAGCTGCCTGGCTGGCGGTAGCCCTGATACGCCCGGTTCAGACTATATACATTGTCCAGATTTTCCTGTGAACGCCCGCCTACAGCCGCGATTACCTTTCCGGTTGTATTGTCGATCGCGGTAACGGCTCCCTGCAGCTCATATACATTTGTCTGCGCATTCGTCTCCGTGGCAAATGCCAGATTGTTATCCAATGCCTGCTGCAGTGCCCGCTGCGTATCGGTCTTAATGCTGGTTGTTATATGGTAGCCCTTTGCATACAAGTCTTTCTTTTCCAGATCATAGGCTGCCTCATAAGATTCCTGATATGCCTTATAATCCGCTTCATCTGTAAATTCATAACGAAATTCAAATCCGTGCAGCCGCATAAGATATTCCACTGCACAGTACACGGCATAGGTCGTCTCATAATTGTAAAATTCCGAAGATGCTTTTTTTATCTTAATTTTTTCCTTGAGTGCCTCCTGATATGCACTTTTCGATATATATCCTTCGTCATACATATCTTTTAAGATCTTATCCCTGCGCTCCAAGGCCCGCTTTGGATGATTAAACGGATTAAAATATTCCGGCCGGTTCGGGATCGCACATAAATACGCAATCTGAGACAGTGACAGCTCGTCTGCGCTTACGCCCAAAAATGCTTTTGCTGCCGCCTCCAGTCCATAAATGCCATTGCTGAAGCATGCCGTATTTATATAAAATTCCATAATTTCATTTTTACTGTATTTTTGTGTCAGCCGGATAGCGATCATCATTTCTTTTATTTTACGCACAATCGACCGCTCCCTTGTTAAATAAATCGTACGTGACAGCTGCTGCGTGATCGTGCTTGCACCTGCCATCGAGTCCCCTCTTGACAGCACAAAGTCTTTGGCAACCCGCATAATTCCCTTTACATCTATGCCGATATTTCTCCAGAAGCTGCGGTCCTCTATAGCTATAAATGCATTGACTGCGTCTTTTGGAATCTCTTCATATTTTAGGTAGCTGGATTTGCCTCCCCCGGAAGAAAGTGCTGCCAGCTGCCTGCCATCCGCTGCATAGATATAAGAAATCTCATCCATCCGAAAATCCTGCGCCGTGCTGGCTGATACTACCTCATCTGCTTCACGTGCAAATGACCGGTAATCGTCCCCATACTTTATAAATAAAAAGACAGATACTGCTGCTGTTAATATAATTCCTGTCAATACAATCCATTTCAGCGTATGCCACAAGTAATAGAAAAAATCACAAAAAAATGCCCCGACCAGCTGAAAACCATATCCCCGGTCTGCACCGTCTTGATTTTGATGCGCTCTTTTCACCTGTGCCAGCATTGACTGGCGTTTCTGTTTCTGCTTCTTTTTACTCATTTTTGAATCAACTCCTTTTATTTCATGTTAAACAGGTCTACTTATTCTAACACAAAAAAATCCTTCTTGCCACCGCGCAGAAATTCTTATATAATTTCTTAATAATTATTCGGCAGCAGTTCATACACCTTTTATAAATATTTTATAATATAGGCAGGGAAAAAGCCTGCCTCCGCAGTAACTATGGTATGAAACAAGATTTTATGGAAAAGAGGTCTTCTATTATGATTAAGATTGGCTCACACGTTGGCATGAGCGGCAAAGATATGTTTTTAAACTCTGCCAAAGAAGCTGTCTCCTATGGGGCAAACACTTTTATGGTCTACACCGGCGCACCGCAGAACACACGCCGCAAAGAAATCAAAGACTTAAATATTGAAGCAGCACACGCCTATATGAATGAACACGGCATTGACAGCTTTGTTGTTCATGCTCCATATATTATCAATCTGGGCAACTCGGTCAAACCGGAAACATTTGAATTAGCTGTAGAATTTCTTGCCAAAGAATCCGAACGCACACTGGCTATGGGTTCCAATCTTTTGATCCTGCATCCCGGCGCACACGTCGGTGCAGGCGTAGACGCAGGCACTGCCCAGATCATAAAAGGATTAAACGAAGTGCTGACTGCTGATTCCAAATGCCTGATTGCCTTAGAAACAATGGCAGGAAAAGGCACTGAAATCGGAAGGACTTTTGAAGAACTGGCTGCAGTCTATGACGGTGTCGTACACAATGACAAGCTGCGTGTATGCTTTGATACGTGCCATACACACGATGCAGGCTATGACATTGTACATGATTTTGACGGTGTCATCAGCCATTTTGATAAAATAATCGGCAAAGACCAGATCGCCGTCTTCCACATCAACGACAGCAAAAACCCATGCGGCGGTGCAAAAGACCGCCACGCCAATATCGGTGACGGTGAGATAGGCTTTCAGGCACTGTATCATATCGTTCACCACCCGGATTTTCTGGAAATACCAAAAATACTGGAAACCCCGTATCTTACGGACACAGAAGATGCCAAAAAGAAATATCCGCCTTACAAAGACGAGATCGAAAAGCTTCTGCAGCCCTATCCGCATATAGAATAAATCATAGATCTACAGCTCCTGCATTTAGGAACAGCACCCGCTTCTTAAATGCAGGATATTCTGTTTATTCCAAAACATCGCCCAGACAGACATTTCCAAACAGCTTTTCTTCTGCAAACGCATGCTCCTGTGTCTTTTCATCCAGCACTGCCCCATTAAACATCCGTACCGGAAACAAGATCAGCTGCCTTTCGCCCTTATTGACATTCACACATGTAAGCAGGTCATCCTCGTCATCATGCACACGTGCAAGCACATAATAATGCAGATCCTGACCCTTTACATAATAATGAGCCAGTACAGGAATCTTTTTGATCTCCTGCGCCTTCCAGTCAATTTCAAATCCCGGCGGCATGCTGCTCTGTAACATATTCCGCTCAAAAATCTCATCAATCTCATCTGTATCTGCCTGCCCGAAAAGGGCAAGTTCTTTTTCTGTAATTAACTCCGACATGCTTTTCTCCTTAACCAGATCCTTAAATGAATTTCTTAAACCACATAATAGCATCAATTCTGAAAAAAGGCAAGAGAATCCGAACATTCTTTCGAATTTTTACAAATTTCTTATGATTTTTATAGTTTTTTTAGAATTAATAGATAAAAAATTACTGTTTTATCAGAAAAATGTACAGAGGCCAGTGATTTCTTTTACAGTAAAATGCATTGACGACATAATTTTTAGAAATTCGCTGCCTATTATACATATACGTCTTATAGTTATGGTACTTTTTAACATCTTTTGGTATAAATTGCCATTTAATACAATGATAGTATAATACAAATGAGGAGATGGACGGTATACAATGAGAGAAGAATATGTGTTAAAAAGAGTTACTGAACTCCGCGAGGAGAGAAATTGGTCACTTTATCGATTAGCAAAAGAAGCCGATATCAGCTATTCCACTTTAAGCAATACGTTTCACCGCAACAATGTTCCATCTGTATCCACACTGATGAGAATTTGTGAGGGATTCGGCATTACACTGGCTGAATTTTTCGATGAAGAAGGCACGATGCCAAAACAGCTGACAGTCTCTGACCAACAGCTGCTGACAGACTTCCACCGACTGCCTCGAAGTGATAAAAACCTTGTTACTGCTTATATGCAGGGGCTTTTGAAAGTCGCATCCATCCACAAAGCGGACGAGGAAATGCCTCTTGGATCTTTGGAAGCCGAATGACCAAAAAGCCTGCAGCTCAGTTTTGCTGATGCAGGCACATCCTCAAACCAGAAAACTGTCACGGTCTGATTTAAAAAAAATACCCCGTGACAGTTCTTTAATCTATCGCCATGCATTTTACACAAGGTCTACACTACCTTCTTTTTCGCCATTTACGACATAGTATGCTTTATTGTCCTGCGGCTTTACATAGATTTTTACGTCCTTGATCTCGGCGGCTCCACCGTTTTCTTTATAGTTCATCCTGACTTTTTCAGAAATATCCGCTACAGCCACTTCACCTTCTGCAAATTGAAGTACGATTTCTTCTGCTGGTGCTGCCTTTACAGCATTTTTTACATTCTGCGATAATGCGTTGTTCTTGTTTACTGGTCTTCTTGATTTTGCTTTCACAGTATGATCCTCCCTTTTCTTATTTTCAACTTACTATACTCTTTTTCATTAAAATAGTCAAACTTTACTTTTTTCGTATTGACATTCTGTGCCAGCAGTGCTATAGTTAGTTACACAAGTAATTAACCACATAACAAACACAGTGGAAAATGCCACATCATAAAGTGAGGTGACGTATTTGAATGAACTCTTAAATCAGGAAAAATCGATCTATCTGCAGATCAGCGAGATGATCGAAAATGATATCCTGCGCGATGTCCTGCTGGAAGGTGAAAAAGTTCCCAGTACAAATGAACTTGCAAAGTTCTTTAAGATCAATCCGGCAACTGCAGCCAAAGGGGTCAACCTGCTGGTAGATGAAGGAATTTTATATAAGAAAAGAGGGATCGGCATGTTCGTAACAGATGGTGCAAAAGAAAATATTAAAAGCAAACGCAGAAATGCATTTTATGAAAACTATGTCAAATCGCTGCTGATTGAAGCAGCAAGCCTTGGGATCAGCGATGAAGAGCTGATCGAAATGATCAGGCACGCGGATCTGTCAGATTCATGAAGGGCACGCAGGCAAAACACAGCAGATTTGACCGATGCACACACACTCACAGTAATCAGCGGCTTTTCTGCCAAATAGATTACTGTATCAAAACAGGAGGATTCTTATGAGCTTAAAATGTGAAAACATCGTTAAGACCTATAATAAAACAGACGTTTTAAAAAATATAAACCTAGAAATCGAACAAGGAAAAATATACGGCCTGATCGGAAGAAATGGAGCCGGAAAGACAACACTTCTTTCAATCATAACCGCACAGAACCCCGCAACAAGCGGCAGCATCACTTATGACGGTGCACCTGTCTGGGAAAATCAGGCTGCCCTTGACCACATATGCTTTTCAAGGGAATTAAATCCTGTCACCACAATGGGACCGAACAATATGAAGGCCAAAGAATATTTGCGCATAGCCTCTGTTTTTTATCCAAACTGGGACGCACAGCTGGCCAGACGGCTCATAGAGCTTTTTCATCTGGACACTAGAAAGCGCATTTCCAAAATGTCAAAAGGAATGATGAGCATGGTGACAATTATTATTGCACTGGCCAGCAAGGCAGAGATTACCTTTATGGATGAGCCGGTGGCAGGCCTGGATATTGTAGCCAGGGAACATTTCTATCAGATGGTGCTTGACGAATATGAACAGTCAAACAGAACCTTTGTTATATCCACACATATTATTGAAGAAGCCGCCAATATATTTGAAGAAGTCATCATCCTAAAAGAAGGCAGCCTGTTATACAAAGAAAATACGCAGGATTTATTAGCACGCAGCCTGCATGTCAGTGGAAATGAGCAGGATGTAGATGCTGCCTGCGCGGGACTTGACATCTATTTTACGAAAAAGATGGGGCGCAGCAAAAATGTTACTGTCATTCTGCGGGACGGTCAGAAGCTGGCTGAAGGATATCCTGTCAGTGTACAGCCTGTCAGTCTGCAGGATCTATTTCTAGCACTTTGCAAAGAGGAGGCCGCCATATGAAAACAAATGGTTTTGACCGCGCTATGCGCTATTTTGTACGGGAGGCAGAGCTTTATGTATTAGGTACGATCGGCGGAGGCTTATTACTGTCCGTTTATATGTGGCTGGTCATCAGCAGAGGAAACTTTTTTGAAATACTGGATAAGCTTCCCGTTTCGTTCTTTTATACGTCTGCAGTTGTTATACTTGCCATTACTGCCACTGCCGGACAGCACTGGTTCCCGATGCTGATCTCCATGGGATGCCGCCGTAAGAATATATTCTGGGGCCATCTGCTGATGCTGTTTTTGTTTATTTTACAGACTCTGGCAGTCTACCAGCTGTCTGGATTTATTTCAAGCGCTGAAAAGCTGCCCCTGCAGCTTTTCACTATCCTGACTATTGATCTGGCAGTTGCAGGCATTACTACTTTCCTAAATATTGCAATGCTGCGCTGGGGAAAAATTGTCTATACATTAATGGTAATCCTCATAGTTGCCATAAGCATGTTCTATGGAATGTGGGCAGGGCTTTATGCTCCCTCTGGATCAAATTCATCCGTTCTGCTGATCAAGCAATGGACAGTTATGCAGCACCTGATTTTGTTTACAGCCTGCCTTGCCGTCTTTACAGCCGCAAATATACTAAACTACCGCACACTCAGCACATATGAAGTAAAAGCATAATAGGAGGGCACGATTATGAAAGAACTAAAACAACAGATCCGGTTAAGACGGGATGAGCTGCTGATGATTCCGGCATTTGAAACAGGATTCTTTTTATTTGGAGAAATCATCATATGGTTCCTTTTAAGGTCTGGAGACAAAGCTGAGATGTATAATCTCGGCTCCCTGGTCTTAGCGGCCTCGACCTGTTTCTTACTGATATTTATGGGTGCCGCTATGCTGCCGCTGTGCTTTAATATCAGCATCAGCATGGGTTCCACCCGCAGGCATATGATCCCGGCCTATTACCTGATTACTTTTGCGGAATGCATTGCGGCGGCGGCCTATGCATACCTGCTTTCTAATCTGGAAATGTGGATACTTCAGACATGCTTTGACGGATACAAGATCACACTTATAACAGGCCCGCTTTTTCAAATCAAATACATCCTGCCTGCTGCACTGGCCATTGTTGCCTTACACACTTTATTCGGCTCTTTATATTTAAAATTTGGAACACCTGCGCTTATCATCTTTTGGATACTGTTAATTTCAGCTTTTAACATAATCCCGCATGTCATAAGTGCATTAGGAAGATACCATCATACTGCATGGGGACGGGCGCTCTTAGAATTTTTTAACAATATTACAGAATTCAAGCTGCTTATTTTACTGTACGTCTGCTCCGCCGTAATACTTCTGATCTCGTGGCTTATGCTGCGCAGGCAGCAGGTCAGAACTTAATCCGGCAAAGGCATGCGCTCCAAAAACCCACGAAAAAAATCTTGCAATATGTGATGATCCCCGTTAATATATAATGGAATACTCTATTAATAATCCGCACACAAAATACCATGTGCGAAAAAAAGAAAGCGGCGGTAAATCAATATGAATGCAATAAAAGTACAAAAAGGACAGCGGATTGCCAAACGTAAGGACAAAGTGAAAGGATGGTATCTGATTCAAGAAGGTTCTGTGATCCAAAAACTGGGCTTTGCAGAAATGTCTCTCGGGCCAAATACCATCATCGGCATATTGGAAAAAGACTGGTTTCTCTGTGATTACATCACACAGACGGAATGTGTAATTAAGCCCATTCCTTGTCAGAATGCAGAGGATTTAAAGAAAATACTGGCAGCTGACGAACGCTACCGGCTGCTTTTCCTGCGAACAGCAATAGAACAAAGACACCGGAACTTTGTGCTGTATTCGCAGCTGCACAAACGCACAAACCAGTTCCACGCTTTTGTGCAGACTGTATATAACGATTATAAAAATTTCTGCAGCAAAAGCCAGTTAGATGAACAGGCGTTTCCGCAGATGGATTATTTTAACATGCTTGAAATGAAACACAAAGTAGAACCATGGGAATTTCAAAGCAGCAGCAGCCTGATCAAAAATATTTTAAAAGATTTTATCCAGCTGATGATCCAGGACGACAGCCTGTGCGTCGGCATGATTATGGAGGTTTCTGCCCAGATGCACCGCACGATGCTGGGAATCGAAGAAATGGTAAAATATCTGACATACCATAAGGATATACTGCTGGCAGAATCCGAAAATGATATTTACCACCTATATTTTGAGCTTGCCATACGCTCTGCAAAAAGACAGCTTGATATCGCACCGCTCAAGCAGGAGCTTTCCTTTTTAACAGGCTTTATCAGCAAGTTCCAGGTCTATGATCCGGCCCTTGTAGACGCAAGGGTAAAGAAATATGAAGAATACGATTTTAACAGCGCTTCATCATCTCATGCTGCCAAAAATATTGATGTGCTTTCTGCAGACTGTCTGGAGCATATTTTGGATTTTGCGCAGCTTAGCCCTGAAGAAATCAAAGCATTTAAAGATCAGGTAGAAGCGTACCGCAGCCTGCCGGATATGACCTCCACCGATTCTGCGGCATATAAAATCCGCAAGCAGATTACGCCTCTGTTTTATGATGTATACTACAAAGTCTTTATGCAGGCAGTCGAGGATGAAGATGCTGCTTCTCCGGTCATTGAAATGTTTTTAAATTTCGGCTTTATGGATACCCGGCTGGCCGGTGAAGAAAACACGAAAGCCCTGTACGACCTGACCGGACGGCTGCGCCAGTTTAAGTCTGAGCGTATATTTACCGTATATGAATGGCTCAAGAGCATTTATCACGGTACAAAAGAACCTTCTAAAAACGAATTTGAACTGGACTATCCGGCTTATCTGCTGGAACAGCGCAAAAACGGCGATCTGACTGATGATCAGGTGAAAAAAATGCGGGATGACCAGAAAGAAAAAGTACGGTTTGAGATCCACAATATGTTTGCCTCTGCAAACCGCATTACTTATGGCAAGGTGACAACGTTCTGTCCGATCCTCGGCGAATACGACCTGATCAACACGATTGATAAAATGTCAGTAACTGTAGAAAAATTAGAAGAAGAACTGAACAAAGCCCGCAGCGTTGACTTTACCCTGTTTTACAGAGAAGTGAATTTTCAGGGACAGGGACCGGGCAGCGATATTTTAAGCCATGAGATGATGATGTCCGAAGTGCTGCCAGACATTATTTTAATGCCAAATGCAGGTACAAGGGCCATGATGTGGCAGGAAACCGCAGACAAGCGCAGGGATACACCGGCACGATTCTTATTCCCGATTTTTACGGCTGCAACACTGGAAGATATGATGACAGAAACTGTCGCCAGATACCGCTGGGAAATGTGCCGCAAAATCCAGGGCGTACGCTGGAACGATGTGCGTGAAAAATCACTTACATCCGAATACTGTGATTATCTCCAGTTCTACCGGAAAAACAGAGATCTGTCCGCCGACGCAAAGGATAAGCTGAAAAACGCCATTGCACGCGCGAAAAACAATTACCGTGAAGTATTTGTCAAGGATTACCAGAGCTGGGTAAAATACGAATCCAAAGGCAGTTTCCGCTTAAACAAAGTAGCAAGAGAAATTTTGGTCGTATACTGCCCATTCGCTAAATCAATCCGCGCAGATCTGAAATCAAATCCTGTATACCAGCTGTCCATTCCAAAATTTGAACGCGATAATGCCAAGAAAGTACAGGTATTGACTGCATTGTATGATAAATATGAAAAGGCCGGCGGCGAAATTACACCGTCGCTCACAGAAAATCTTATGTATTATCAGATGTAACAGCATTTTGCCTTTGAATAAGTACTGGCTGCACAGACACCGCTCCAGAGCGTGCCTGCGCAGCCAGCCTCCTTATATTAATCTCCTAAAATTTTCCAACTGCCCTGTCAAACTCCTCTTCCATCAAAGCATCCGGCTTCTCTGTCAGCAGTGATACCACAATATTCAGCGCAAGCGCAGTCAGAAATGCCGGCAGCAGCTCATAAATATCCCATACACCGCCCATCGGCCGCACCAGATATTTCCAGACAAAAATCATAATTCCTCCGCCGAGCATGCCTACAAACGCACCATACTTATTGCTCCGTTTCCAAAACAGCGCACAGAGCATGACCGGCCCGAACGATGCCCCAAAACCGGCCCAGGCAAAGCTGACAATGCCAAAGACACTGCTGGAAGGATCTCTTGCCAGAAAAATGGCGATTATGCTGATCAAAAAAACTGTTATTCTGGCTGCCGCCAGCGATGATTTTTCGCTGAGGCTGATGCCGAACGTATCATGCAGCAGATTCTGCGATACGCTTGATGAAGCTGCCAGCAGCTGGCTGTCTGCCGTAGACATCGTAGCAGCCAGTATGCCTGCGAGGATGATTCCCGCTAAGGCTGCGGCCAACAGCCCATGCCTGCTCAGCAGATCTGCGATTTTTACAATAATTGTCTCTGAATCACTGCCGACAAGCTGGTCAATCACACCTGCTTTGCTTACCGCAAGACCGCACACGCCGATAAAAATAGCAACTGCCATAGAAATAACTACCCATACGGTTGCAATCCTGCGCGAAAGCGTTAATTTTTCCTCATCTTCGATTGCCATAAAACGAAGCAGCACATGCGGCATGCCAAAATAGCCGAGCCCCCATGCCAGCATCGAACAAATTGTAATGATACCGTATGGTTTCGCTGTCCCTAAGGCAGGATCGTATGTATTCGTTAGTGATAAATACCCCGGAAGGGCTTTTGCATTTTCTATAACTACATCAAAGCCGCCTGCCATGTGTCCACTGTATATGACAACCGTAATCAAGGCTGCCGTCATCACAATGCTCTGGATCAAATCGGTCGTAGAAGCCGCCAAAAATCCGCCCAGTGCAGTATACAATACGATAATGACCGCACAGATCACCATTGCCGCCAGATAATCCACACCAAACAATGTAGAAAACAGCTTTCCGCAGGCTGCAAACCCGCTGGCTGTATACGGAATAAAAAATACGACAATCACTACCGCAGCTATACAGTTTAACATATTTTTATCATGGTATCTTTTTGAAAAAAAGTCAGGGATTGTAATCGCACCAAGCTGCTGGCTGTACCGGCGTATTTTCTTGGATACAAGCAGCCAGTTCAGCCAGGTACCGAGTACAAGCCCGATCGCAGTCCATGCCGCATCACACAAGCCGGTCAAATATGCCACTCCCGGCAGCCCCATTAAAAGCCAGCTGGACATATCGCTGGCTTCTGCACTCATGGCTGTCACAAACGGCCCCAGCTTTCGTCCGCCAAGATAAAAATCGTCCGTAGAGACATTTTTTTTGGAAAACCGAAGCCCGATTCCGATCATAAGAAGCAGATAGCATAAGATTGCTGTCATAATAACAATTGATGATACATTCATAAAATAACTCCCATCTGCCATATATGGCGTTTTTATACACACCGCTTTACTACAGTGCATCTATGCTGCGTTAATCCAATAAATCAAACACAGCAAAAAGTAGTATACCATGAAATCCGTCCAAATGGAACCTCAAAATATATTTTTAGCGCTTATTATTGAAATAACTGCCAATCTATACATTTTCTAGCAGTTTTGTAAACAATCCTTCATTAAAATAGCGAAAACTGCTTGCGATATGCCAAAAAATTTGTAATAATATCATTATTAATAACAAAGGAGCAAATATCATCATGGAAAAGACAGCAATCGTCACAGACAGCAATTCTGGAATTTCTCAAGAAAAAGCCGAAAAATACGGCGTTTATGTACTGCCTATGCCTTTTTATATCGATGATGAGCTTTACCTTGAAGGTCAGACCATTACGCACGATGAATTTTTTCGAAAGCAGAAGGGCGGCAGCATGATCTATACCTCGCAGCCAAACCCTTATGATGTCACGCAGTTATGGGAACATGTATTAGAAACATACGAAGAGCTGCTATATATTCCGATGTCAAGCAGCCTGAGCAGTTCCTATGAAACCGCAGCTGCAGTATCCAGACAGTATCAAGACAGGGTCATTGTCGCTGATCTGGGCCGCATTTCTGTCACGCAAAAATATGCAGTCCTTGAAGCACGCCGTATGGCGCTGCAGGGACTGTGTGCATCAGAGATCTGCCGCAGGCTCGAGGCCGTCAAGGATGAATGCATCATCTATTTGACTGTAGATAATTTAAAATATTTAAAGCAGAGCGGCCGGATATCTGCCAGCGCTGCAGTGGTCGGCAGCATGCTGAACATCAAGCCGCTTTTATATCTGCAGAGCGGAAAAATCGAAGCAGCACAAAAGGCGCGCGGAGACCGGGCTGTGCGCAAAAAGATGATGGAGGCCGTCAGCCGCGATATTACAGAACGGTTCCACGCGGACGGCATAGAAGATTTCTATCTTGCCTCTGCAGCCAGCATTGCGGCAGATGAAGCCAAAAAGCTGAAAGAGACTTTTGAAGATTATTTCAAAGTCCGCTGCAGCATGTCATCGATTCCACTAAGCATAGCTACCCACCTGGGCTATGGCACCTATGGCCTTGCACTGATCCGAAAGATAAAAAATTAAACAGCTGCTCTATTTACAAAATACGAATTGCTAGGAGAACAAAATGTATGAAAAACCAGTTTTGCTTTTTAAAAGGACTTGTAGAATGTGACTCGGGAATCATCCAAGACTGCAACAATAAACGGACAACTTCTTGTCCCTTAGATCAAAAGCAGCCAGAAGAGAGCGACAAGAAAAAACAGGCATTCTGCTTTTTGAAAGGTTTGGTAGACTGCAGCCATGGGCGTGTACAGGACTGCAATCTCAAGCGCGTAGAAGCCTGCCCAATGGAAGACTAAATATGTAATTTTCAACGGATGCCAAAAAATATAAGCTGTATATGCTGTTTTGGCATCCCTTGATTTTATGGAGGATAAAATGTCATACAAAACAAAACGAATACTTGCAGCAGTTATCATAAGCATCGAATGCCTTATGTCTATGCCGCAGCAGATCTCTGCCGCAGCCGCTGTTTCACCTGGGGCACTCGAGCAGATTTATATCCGGAAGAAAGCAGCCGGCACCGGTAATCAGCCTGTGAAAGCTCCAGCAGAAAATCCTGCAAAAGCCCCGGCAGAAGATCCTGCAAAAGCCCCGGCAGAAAATCCTGCAAAAGCCCCGGCAGAAAATCCTGCAAAAGCCCCGGCAGAAAATCCTGCAAAAGCTCCGGCAGAAAATCCTGCAGAATCGGCGGGCAAAAAAACGCAGGGCAGCATTCTTCCTGCGCCTGAAACACTAGAGCCTGCAAAGGTGACATATCAGGCTGTTACACTTAGCTGGAGCACGGTAGAAGGTGCCGTAAAATACCAGATTGAATATTCTACAGACGGGGCAGATTATACAGTGGCAGGAAAGACAAAATCAGATGTCCTGACTTATAAATGCAGAAAGCTGCTGACAGGAACAGAATATCAGTTCCGCGTCTGTGCCCTCGACCAGAACGGAAAGTGCGGCAATTATATTTCTGTTAAGGCGCAGCCGTTTTTAAGGAAATCAAACATTACGAGCATTTCCGAAACACAGCCGCAGACGGTGTCGCTGGAATGGAAGAAAATCACCGGTGCAGCAAGCTATGAGCTGCAGCGGAAGACAGCCGGATCATCCTTTGCACAGATCGCCACTACTGCTGCACTTACCTATACAGACCAAAATGTTCATGCAGGCGAGACATATACATACCGCGTACGTGCAGCCAGAGTCGTAAATAACCGAACCGTTACCGGCAGATGGTCGGCCAGGAAGGAAATATCCTTTTCAACACCACAGACGCCGCTTGCCTCCTGCGAGGCAGTGGATTATCATTCTGCTAAATTAACATGGCCCAGATCCGACAGTGCCTCCGGGTATTATATCTACCGCAGCGTAAAAGAAGACGGCACGTACCGAAAGATTAAAACGATCAGCAAAAACACAACACTTACTTATACAGATACCGGCATTGTACCCGGCAAAAAGTTTTTTTACAAAATCGCCACTTACATAAAAAATGCAGACGGCACGGTGACATCCGGTGAGCTGTCTGCCCCTATGCAGGTTCAGACACAGATGGAGGCACCTCTGCTCTCAGCCGTAACTGCAAATATCGATAACCGCAGCCTTGCCCTTGCCTGGAATAAAGTCGCAGGTGCAACCGGATACCGCATATACCGCAGCCAGGATTCTGAAAAAGGCTTTACAAAAATTGCAGATTTAACCAGCGGTACGATTGTCGGCTATGAAGACCGTTCCGTAACTCCGGGAGATTCTTATTTCTACCGCATAAAGGCTGTTTATGCAAACAGCAAATACACCGGGCTGAGCCTTGCAAGCAGCGTATTAGGCGGGGATGTAGCCGCAGGCGCACCAATCGGTCTTACGATTACACAGACCGCTACAGATGTGCTGAAAATCAGCTGGCAGCAGTCAAACGGCGCAGCTTCTTATAACCTGTACCGCTCAGACGGCGGTACCGCCAAATATACCTGTATCGCCGAAAATCTGGCAGATACTTCTTATACCGATACAGGCTTAAAGGATGACCAGACATATTTTTACCGCGTATCGGCTGTCGGCACTGCCGGCGAGGGAAAACAGTGCCTTCCCATCAGCTATACCGTAGGCGGCATTTCGATGAGCACCCGTACGCTGAAGGTCTGTGTAAATGTTTCCAAGCCGCTGGAGGCCTCCACGTTCCGGCAGGGCAGAATCGTATGGAAATCATCAAATCCGAAAATCGCAGAAGTAAACTCGAACGGAATGGTAACTGGCATCTCCTTAGGCACCGCTACGATTACCGCAACCGTATCCGGGAAAAGCACCTCTGCTGTCGTATCTGTCACGCCCGGCATCAAAAACGGAATTGATGTATCCAGATGGCAGGAAGACGTAGACTGGCACCGTGTAAAAAAATCCGGCATAGAGTTTGCATTTTTACGGATCAGCAACCATTATCTGGAAGACTATACATTTGAAACAAAATATATGAATGCTTCAGCCGCAGGCATTCCTATAGGTGTCTACTGCTACAGCCGCGCTGTTACCGTAGCCGAAGCAGAAGAAGAAGCCCGCACGGTGCTGTCAATTTTAAACGGCCGAAAGCTTGACTATCCGATTGCCTTTGACCTGGAAGACGCCGTGCATAAATCAGCCACGATGACAAAAGAAAACCTGCACAATATGATTCATGCGTTTAAAAACGTTATAGAAAACGCAGGCTACCGCTTTGTATTGTACAGTTATACGACCTTTCTGAATACCAATTTAGACCGTACCAAATTAGAAGGCATAGACTTATGGATTGCGCGCTACCGCAGCCTGGCACTCGGCACCGGCTATACCGGAACCGGAAATGAAAAATACTGGCAGTATAACAGCGGACAGTACAGCGGCTCAAATTCACAAGTGGACGGCATTACGGATAAAGACGGCAATTTAGTGTCTGTAGACGTTAATATCGAATATTAGGCAGATCCGATTTCTGATATATTTTTCTGATATAAGGAGACAGACAAATGAATGTTAATGAGCAGCCAATCGGCGTATTTGATTCCGGCATGGGCGGGATCAGTGTGCTGAAAGAGTTATATAAAATCATGCCGGAAGAAGATTATATTTATTTTGGTGATTCCATCAATGCACCATATGGCACAAAATCATTGGAAGAAATCCGAAGGCTTACCATTATAAACGTGCAGACACTGCTCGCGCAGAACGCCAAAGGTATCGTAGTTGCATGTAATACAGCTACTGCGGCTGCCGTGCGCATTCTGCGCAGTATGTATCCCGGCCTGCCGCTTGTAGGCATTGAACCCGCCATAAAGCCTGCTGCACTCCAGCCCGGACATCCGCGGGTTCTTGTGATGGCCACTCCTATGACGATCAAAGGCAGAAAATACAAGAACCTTATGAAGCAGTATGAAATGGACGCCGATATCATCGACCTGCCGTGTCCCGGCCTTGTGGAATTTGTGGAATCCGGTAATACAGACGGAGATGACCTGCGGGCATTTTTAGAAGAACTGCTGACACCATATCTGCGGGAAATCGACTCGATCGTGCTGGGGTGCACACATTATCCATTTGTACGCGGTTTAATCCAGCAGATGGCAGGTGAACGCGTACGCATTTTTGACGGCGGCAGCGGGACTGCGCGCGAAATGCAAAGACGCCTGACCGCGGCAGGACTGCGCACCACAAATAAGGCACCTGGCAGCGTTCATTTTGAAAACAGCCTGGCAACACAAGAAGAAATTGAATTAAGCAGAAGCTTATTCCAAAAAAATCTGGCATAATTTCGTATTAAATATTGAAAATGGAATATGATATTCCAACCCAAAAAATAGAAACATATGAAAGGGATTCAACATGAATGCGAAAAAACTGACAGCCGGCTGTTTAGCGGCACTCGTTGCAGTGGAAAGCCTCCTAGGTGTTATATCCCCTGCATATGCCAACGCAGCGTATAGTCCAATAACTGCCGACCACAAAAATGTATTTGTCAAATCCGGTACTCTGCCAGATGCCGGCTTACATAAAACTTCCGGTCCCGATATCCCGGATATGGAGACTGCATTTTATCCGGTTGACAAAATTACGCCTGATTTAAATACGACAGGCCGCATACACTCGCTTTCGTCCTACAGCCTGTCACAAAGCGAATGGGCAGACAGCGGAAGTGATTACTATTTCAGCCTGTTAAATACGAGTGAAAAAAAGCTCTACCTGAACTTGAAAAAACATGCTGACATATACATGACAGGCACCGACCAGTTCCAGACAACAAAGGTGAAGCGCGGCCAGTCAATAACCACCGTACATATTCTGCCGGTTGTTTCTTACAGCGGGCTGACGCTCGAGCAGATGAAAAAAGTATTTTACTGTTTTCTGTTTGAAAATCCGCAGTACTACTTTATGAGAAATTCTGTCATCTATTCGGAGAATACAAAGTCCATGTCTGTCGGACTCTATGAAATATTTGCAGACGGAAACACCCGCTCCGCTTACACGCAGCAGCTGGCACAGCAGCTGGATATCTGGGAGCAGCAGATTGATCAGCTGCAGACAACCGTGGAAAAGGAACGCCTGATCCACCAGATCGTCTGCAGCCATGTAGATTACAACGAATCCATGGAAACAGAAGACCCGGGCGACCCGCAGATGAGCCAGAGCTGCATCAGCGCTATTTTATTTGACCAGTCAACCGTCTGTGCCGGCTATGCACAGATGTTTTCCTTACTGTGCAACAGGGCAGGCATTGAATGCGTCACAGTCACCAGCTCAGGACATGCCTGGAACAAGGTACGCATGGGCAGCATATGGTACAATGCAGACTGCACTTGGAATGACGCGCGCGGCGATGACACATATCTAAATGTCACTGATATGCAGCTGGCAGCAGCCGATACGTCCAAAAAGGAACATGTGCCTTCTCCCGAATGGAATGGCATAGCTCCGCCCTGCACGACCATGTTTGACGCTGATATGGCAAACGCCCCTGATTCCGGCGCAAATATACTGGCACCGGAACAATTGACAGATATTACCGTACAAAGCACCTCCAAAAATAAGCTGTCTATCCGTTTTGAACCGTTGGAAGGATGTGACGGATATACGGTAAAATACGCAGCAAACAGCTCTATGCGCCCGTTTAACCAAAAAAATATGGAGAAAACTTCCTGCGCTGTCAAAGGATTAACAAGCGGCAAATCTTACTACGTAAAAATCCGGGCATACACGCTGGACAGCAATGGCCAGAAGCTATACGGCCTCTTTTCAAAAAGAATCAAGGCAGTGGTCAGATAAATTCTGCGCTGCCTTATTTTGACCCTAATTGTTTTGTACACTGCTGCTTACATTGTTTTCTATACAGAGCAGATCCTGCACACCGCAGTTTAAATAACCGCAGATTTTTTCTAACACATCAAAGCTGATTCTTGTTGTCCTGTTATGGTTCAAATTTCTAAGGGTTGATGTCGAGATTCCAGTATCTTTTGCCATCTGGTTCTGCGAGATTCTCCTGTCGTCTAAAAGCTGATCAAGCATTATTTTCATTTGGAATACCTCTCTTTTTAGAAATAATATAGATTTTCCCCAAAATAAACAGTATTATGCATATCCGGCCTGAACGTGTCTAAAATTCATTCCTGCGGTCTGCGCTGCCCGCTTTGCGGAGAATTCAACGGCCCGTTGTTTCGCAGAAATAAAAACTATGACGGCTGTCACCCCTTTTATTCCGTCATAATATATGTTATGATAATAGGGAATGGTATGGTATACCCAATGGGCATCCCGTATTTATGAAATACAGAATACATAATTTCTCTACGATTGAGAACAAAAGGAGGTCATTTACTTTGAAAACGTACAATTTACATCGGTTTATCGACGCACAGCTGCGTGATTATCCAAATGCCCTGACAGAAATCAAGGGCGGAAAGAAGCAGAGCCACTGGATGTGGTATATATTTCCACAGTTAGGTGGATTGGGCAGGACAGAGATATCCGAATATTATGCCATTCAAGACATCGATGAAGCCAGAGCCTATATGCAGGAACCGCTGCTGTGCTCCCATTTATTGGAAATCTGTACGGCACTGCTGGAGCAGAAGACGGACGATGCAAATAAAATCTTTGGCTTTCCAGATGACATGAAGCTGAAATCTTCCATGACATTATTTGCACAGGCATGTCCAGATCAAGAGATTTTTCAAAAAGTATTAGACAAATTCTTTAACGGAATTCCAGACCAGAAGACAATTGATCTGATCAAAGAGAATACAGCTCATTAAAAATGCAAATAACTCTGCCGGCTGCAGGGACGAGTTTCCATGCTGCAGACGGCAGAGCTATTTTAATATATCGTATCCTATTTTCCTGTCTGGCGTGAAGCACAGCTGTATTTCTGCTTAAAATAATCCATCAGCTTTTCTAATGCTTTACGCAGTACCTCGCTTTCGCTTTCACTAATATGATCCAGAACAAACGCAATCATTTCCTGATGAAACCGTTCATGATGATTGTAGGCATCTATCCCTCGTTCTGTCAATATAATATTAACGACACGCTTATCACGTTCTATCCGCTGGCGTATCACGTATCCTTTTTTTTCCAATGAATTTACTGCTTTTGTCAGGGTTCCTGTAGTCACGCGCATCTCTTTTGCGATCTGAGACATTTTCTGAGGCTCTTTTAGTCCGACTGCTTCGATCACATGCATATCATTATACGTAATATCATTGAATTCTTCCGTGACCAGCTGCTCTTCTTCTATCATTGTAATCCGCCTGAAAAACTTTACTAAAAGGCTGTTCAATGTCTGTTCTGTGTCCATCTGTGTTACTCCTTCTTTACCAAGTCAGCACAACGGCTCCCCATGTCAGCCCGGCTCCAAATCCTGCCAGCACAATGCAGTCCCCGCGCTTTAACATGCCGTCCCTGTTTACCCGGTCAAGCAGGATCGGCACGCTGGCAGCAGAAACATTTCCGCATTCCTCCAGACAGACCGGAAACTTTTCCATCGGCTGCTTTAACCGCTTTGCCACTGCCTCAATAATACGCAGATTGGCCTGGTGCAGCAGAAAAAGCTTTACCTGCTCCGGCTGAATGCCGGCCTTTAAAAGCGCCTGATCGATACACATCGGCACTGTACGCACCGCAAACTTATACACTTCCTGTCCATTCATCTGCACATACTGCAGATCCGCCGCATGTGACGCAAACGGATGATTCACCGGCCTGCCTGCGCATGCCAGCACCATGCCCTTTGCCCCGTCAGAACCCTGCACGCCGGCAAGCACGCCGCCGTCAGCATCTGCACACACTACCGCAGCACCCGCACCGTCGCCAAACAGTACGCATGTGGAGCGGTCCTGCCAGTCCATCAGCTTGGACAGCGTTTCTGCTCCTATAATTAGTATTTTCCGATACATGCCGCACTGAATATATGCCTGCGCCGTATTCAGCGCAAATACAAACCCGGAACACGCCGCGCACAGGTCATATGCAGCCGCATTTACCGCACCCAGTTCCCGCTGCACCTCACAGGATAACGGCGGCACGACATGGTCTGCGGATACGGTAGCGCCTATAATCAGCTCCAGCTCTTCCGGCTGTATGCCTGCTTCTTCCATTGCTTTCCTGGCTGCGGATACGGACATGCTGGTAGTCGTCTCCTCGACTGCCAGATGTCTGGCACCTATTCCCGTGCGGCTGCGTATCCACTCATCTGAAGTGTCCATAACCTTACCCAGATCATCATTTGTCACCCGTAGTTTTGGAAGGCAGCTGCCGGTGCCTGCTATTCTTGCTCGCATATTGTCTCCTCCTTCCAGATCAATACTGGCGAAATCTTTCGTAACGTTCACCTGCAAAATCTTCCCCGCTTTTTCCTGCCTGCGAAGTCAGATATTCCTTCAACTGCCGCTTCATATATTGTGAGATCGTATCTACGGTTATTTCATCTGCTCCGCCGTATTCCGGTATAATCTGTTCTACCACATGCAGGTCATATAAATCCTGTGCCGTGATTTTCATCACGCCTGCCGCCTCCTGCGCGCGGCTGCTGTCCTTCCACAAAATAGAAGAAAATCCTTCCGGCGATAACACGGAATACGTCGCGTGTTCCATCATCCATACCTGATTGCCGACTGCCAGTGCCAGTGCGCCTCCGCTGCCGCCTTCCCCAATCATCATGCAGATCATAGGCACTTTGAGTGCAGACATTTCATACAAGTTTCTGGCAATTGCTTCACCCTGTCCCAATTCTTCTGCCTCCATGCCGCAGAATGCACCAGAAGTATTTACAAATGTAATAATCGGCCTGTGGAATTTTTCTGCCTGTTTCATCAGGCGCAGCGCCTTGCGGTAGCCTTCCGGGGATGACATGCCAAAATTACGCTGCTGGCATTCCTCCATCGTCGTGCCTTTTTGAATGCCGATGACCGTAACCGGCTGGCCGTCTAAAAATGCCACGCCGCCGACTACGGCAGGATCATCCCGATACTGCCTGTCCCCATGAAATTCAATAAAATCACAAAAGATACGGCTGATATAATCCATGGCAGACGGACGCGTAACCTGACGCGCTGCCTTTACTTTATCCCACGCCGTCTTGCTCTTTGCTTTTTCCATATGCTCCCTGCAGCGCTCATCCGGCCGCACTTCTATAATGCTGCTTGACGTAAACGCATGAAAGCTCTGTGTATAATGATGACATTTTAAAATCTGTGCCAGCATCTGCTTTAAATTGCTGCGTTCTACAACCGCATCTACAAATCCATGCTCCAGCTGAAACTCTGCACGCTGAAAGCCTTCCGGCAGTTTTTCCCCGATCGTCTGCTCGATGACCCTCGGCCCGGCAAAACCGATCAAGGCTCCCGGCTCCGCAAGAATAATATCGCCAAGCATCGCAAAGCTGGCTGTCACGCCTCCTGTCGTAGGATCTGTCAGCACAGGCACATATAAAAGTCCTTTGTCACTGTGCTTTTTCAGCGCTGCCGACGTCTTCGCCATCTGCATCAGAGAAATAATGCCCTCCTGCATACGTGCTCCGCCCGAACAGCAGAACAAGATCACAGGCAGCCTCATAGAAGTAGCTTTTTCTACCGCAAGCGCTATTTTCTCACCTACGACATGGCCCATGCTGCCCATTAAAAACCTGGCATCACAGACGCCCAGTACTACCGGCTCCCCGTCGATTCTGGCATAGCCGATCGTCACGCCCTCTGCAAGTCCTGTCTTTTCCTGTGTCTGCGCCAGTTTTTCATCGTATCCCGGAAAATCAAGTGGGTTTGTCTGCTCGACGTCTTCAAACCACGGCTCAAATGTCCCCGCATCCGCACACATTTTAATGCGGTTTTTCGTACGGATACGAAAATAATAACCGCACTCCCGGCAGACATATTTGTTTGCAACTGTTTCCGCCTTTGAAATAGCAGCCCCGCATTTTTTACAGACAAATACATCCGGCTTCACATTGTAATTTCCGCTGCTTGCATCCTTTGATATTTTATCCGATGTTTTTTCATCCCATTGCTCGGCTGCCGATGTCTCGTAATCCGAATCATCTATGACCGGCATATCTCTTTTCTTAAATAAATGATATTTTTTCTTTATTTCCTTATTTTTATTGAACAGCATCCTTTTCTGCCTCACTTGAGATCTTTATTTTTCATTTCCTATTGCAAAGGTTATTTCAGCCGAAGCGGCAAGCCTGCCGTCTACGGTCGCAGTGCCTTTCCCAATACCAATCGGCCCTTTCACTTTCACAATTTCAACTTCAAGCACCAACACGTCGCCCGGAACGACCTTCCGTTTAAATTTTGCAGAATTAATGCCTGCAAAATACGCCGTACGGCCTTTCATATGCGGCTGTGACAGCATGGCTGCTGCCCCTGCCTGTGCCATGGCTTCTACAATCAGCACGCCCGGCATAACCGGTTCCTGCGGAAAATGTCCTGCAAAAAACGGCTCATTATAGGTAACACATTTACGTGCCAGCACTCTTACGCCCGGTTCCAGTTCTTCTACTGTATCTAACAGCATAAACGGCTGGCGGTGCGGTATAATCTCCATAATCTGCGCTGCATTTAATAAAGGCATGTTTATTCCTCCATATATTTTGACACAATCAACGTGGCATTATGTCCGCCAAAGCCTAACGAGTTGCTGAGTGCATGGCGTACTTCTTCCTGATACGGCTCCTTACAGTAGTCAAGGTCTATTTCCTCATCCGGCGTCGTATAACCTGCGGTTGCATGAATATACTGATCCTGGATCGTTTTTACACAGGTTATAAATTCCACTGCGCCCGCTGCTCCGAGCAGATGACCGATCATGGATTTTGTAGAATTGACCCGTATATTTTGGGCATGCTCTTTAAACGTCATTTTGATCGCACGTGTTTCAAACAGGTCATTATGGTGCGTACCCGTACCATGCGCATTGATATAGGTAATATCACAAGGTGCCAGCCCTGCATCCTCAATCGCATTTGTCATGGCCCTCGCCGCGCCCGATCCATCCTCTGCCGGAGAAGTGATATGGTATGCATCACTGGTACATCCATAGCCGGTTACTTCTGCATATATTTCTGCTCCTCTTTTTTTTGCGTGTTCTAATTCTTCCAGTACAACAATGCCTGCACCCTCACCCATGACAAATCCGCTGCGGTCTTTGTCAAACGGCAGGGAGCAGCGCTCCGGATCGTCCTTAAAGGAAAGTGCAGTCAATGCGCTGAATCCTGCTATGCCAAGCGGCGTAATGCAGCTTTCGCAGCCGCCTGCCAGCATGACATCTGCCTCCGAACACTGAATCGAGCGGAATGCCTCACCGATACTATGTGTTCCCGTCGCACACGCTGTAACAACATTGATACTCTTGCCCTTCATGCCATAGGCAATCGATACATTGCCTGCGGCCATGTTGGAAATCATCATCGGCACAAACAGCGGATTGATCCGGGACGGCCCTTTTTCCAACAGCTTTTTATGCTCACGCTCAATTGCCTGCATGCTGCCGATGCCAGATCCGATCGAACACCCTACGCGGTATGCATCCTCTTCTTCCATACGCAGCCCTGCATCTTCCACTGCTTCTTTTGCGGCTGCCATTGCATACTGGCTGAATAATTCCATACGCTTGGCAGATTTAAAATCCATATAATTTTTTCCTTCAAATCCTTTTACTTCTGCCGCAAGACGGCATTTAAAATCCGCTGCGTCAAAATGTGTAATCGGCGCAAAACCGATTTTTTTATCTTTTAGGCCATTCCAAAATTCATCGACACTTAATCCAATCGGCGTTATCGCACCCATGCCGGTCACTACCACTCTGCGTTTCATTTCACTCCTCCTCACATATTCAAGGATACTGATATTATCCTAAAATCAAAGCGGATATGCGCCATGCCGCAGTACGTATATCTGCTGCACGTCAAAAACGCAGTCTCCGCTTTATCTGTCTTTTTATATTTAAATTGTAATATTTTTATTACATTGCCATGCCGCCGTCTACGCTTAAAATCTGCCCCGTCATATAAGACGAATGGTCAGATGCCAGAAATAAAGCTACATCGGCGATTTCGTCTGGTGAAGCTGCACGGCCGAGCGGAATCTGCTGGAGCATCTGCTTTTTCACCTGCTCCGACAGCCCGTCTGTCATATCAGTCTCTACATATCCCGGCGCAACCGCATTTACCCGAATGCCGCGTGAAGCCAGCTCTCTGGCCGTACTCTTTGTCAGTCCGATCACGCCTGCCTTTGAGGCACTGTAATTTGCCTGTCCTGCATTACCTAAAATGCCGGATACTGACGTCAGATTTATAATGCTGCCGCTGCGCTGTTTTAGCAGATACCGCGACGCATGACGGATTGTATTAAAAGTCCCTTTTAAATTCGTGTCCAACACGCGGTCGTAATCTTCTTCTGACATTTTCATCAGCAGCCCGTCTTTTGTAATTCCGGCATTGTTTACCAGAATGTCCAGCCTGCCGCTTTTTTCGATCACGGATTCGATCATCTTTTTGCATGCCTCAAAATCAGCCACATTGCACTGCACTGCTTCTGCCCTGCCGCCTGCCTGCACGATCTGTGCCGCAGCCTCCTGCGCTTTCTGTGCAGAGCCATTGTAGTTTAAATACACAAAAGCTCCCTGCTCTGCCAGTTTTCGTGCAATCGCACAGCCAATTCCCCTGCTCGCTCCAGTCACAAGCGCGACTTTATCGGTTAACATATGCTTCTAATTCCTCCGGTTTTTCTACATGATATACCGAAACGCTGCGGTTTATCTTTTTTAGAAAGCTGCTCAAGGTCCGCCCCGGGCCGATCTCCACAAATTCATCTGCGCCCGCAGCAATCAGCCGCTCTACGCTCTGCTGCCAGCGAACCGGTGAAGAGATCTGCCGTATCAGCAGGTCTTTGACCTGTTCACGGTCATTTACAAAATCAGCCGTCACATTAGACACATACGGAATCGCCAGATCACGAATCTGAACATTCCCAAGCTCTGCCGCCAGCTTCTCTCCTGCCCCTTCCAGCATCGCAGAATGAAATGGCCCGCTGACATTCAGCGGCACAATGCGCTTTGCCCCTGCTTCTTTACACGCTTCTCCTGCCGCTTCTACAGCACCCTGCTCGCCTGTAATAACAATCTGTCCCGGACAGTTATAATTTGCTATAGATACAATTCCCTGCGTATTTTCACATACTTTTTCGATATCATATGCATCCATGCCCATCACAGCCGCCATGGCTCCGCCGCTCGGAACAGCCTCCTGCATATAAATACCGCGCTTTCTGATCACGCGAAACGCATCCGCCGGGTCAAGCGCTTTGGATGCCAGCAGCGCACCATATTCACCCAGGCTTAATCCTGCCGCATAATCCGGCTTTAGCTGTCCCTGCTCCATTGCCATAAAGATCGCTGCTTCTACTGTCAGCATGGCGATCTGCGTATATTCTGTAATATTTATCTTATCATTTTCTTCAAAACAGAGTGCCGGAATGTCAAGGCCTGTTACATTTGAAGCCAAATCAAATACGGCCCTGCAGACGTTATAATTATCATAAAACTCTTTTCCCATTCCAATAAACTGCGCACCCTGTCCCGGAAACATATAAACAGTCTTTCCCATAATCATGATCCTCCTGCTGCATAACATGCCAAAGTGCATTTTATTATAATATCGTTATAATATCGCTTTATAATTTCAACAGTTTCTCTGCATGCTCCATAATTTCATCTATGATTTCTGCACAGGTATTTTCCTGTTTTACAAGACCTGCAATCTGGCCTGCCATCAGGCTGCCGCCCTTTACATCGCCATCCATAACAGCCTTGCGCAGAGAACCGAGCGTCAGCACTTCCAGTTCTTCCAGACCAGCGCCTTCTTTTTCCATTTTCAAATACTCGCGGCTCATCTGGTTGCGCAGCACCCGGATCGGATGCCCGGTCGAGCGCCCGGTTACTTCTGAATCTATGTCCTTAGCCTTTATAATGCGTTCTTTATAATTCGGATGTACAATGGATTCCACTGCAGCCACAAACCGGGTTCCCATCTGGACAGCCTCAGCGCCCAGCATAAATGCTGCCGCAAATCCCCTTCCGTCTGCAATGCCTCCGGCTGCTATCACCGGTATATGTACAGCATCCACGACCTGCGGCACCAGTGTCATCGTAGTCAGCTCTCCAATATGTCCTCCAGACTCGTTTCCTTCCGCCACGACAGCGTCAGCGCCTGCCCGTTCCATCATCCTTGCCATCGCTGCACTCGCCACAACCGGAATGACCTTTACGCCTGCCTCTTTCCATATAGGAATCAGCCTGCCCGGATTTCCCGCACCTGTCGTAACTACAGGCACGCCTTCTTCTACAACGACCTGTGCCACTTCCGGCGCATTTGGATTCATCAGCATGACATTTACACCAAACGGACGGTCTGTCAGCTTCTTCGCTTCTCTAATCTGCTCCCGCACAACCTGAGGCGGTGCACTGGCTGCTCCGATAATTCCAAGTCCTCCGGCATTTGACACTGCAGCAGCCAGATGATACTCTGCCACCCACGCCATGCCGCCCTGGATAATCGGATGTTCAATACCTAATAACTGTGTAATTCTGGTCTCCATAATCCTGCCGCCTTAGTCTGTCACATCGTGCTCTTTTAAATAATTAATCACATCCCCGACTGTACTTACATTTTCCAGATCTTCGGATGGAATTTCTACGCCGAATTCTTCCTCCAATGCCATAACCAGTTCAAAAATATCCAGAGAATCCGCACCGAGGTCATCTTTAAAAGAAGTTGCTTCGGTAATCTCAGTATCTGTGTTTAACTGCTCTTTTACGATTTCTGCGATTTTTTCTAACATTTTTCATTCTCCTTATTTTGGGATATATATTTTGTTTGATCTTCAAATAATTTGAGAGTCAAATATTTTCACTCTCGGAGCATAATAATACGGTTGGAAAGATTTGTCAATACCTATTGTTTTCTTTATTTATTATGCTAAAATATGTTCCATAATCATTATACTCTTTTTACTGTTTTATGCAATATATGCAGAAAGAATGTGATAAAATGAATGAATCTGTAAGGCAGACGCAGCATTACACAATAGAAGATATCCATAACCTGCCAGACGGGCAGCAGGCAGAACTGATCGACGGCCAGATTTATATGATATCAGCTCCCGGCAGAATGCACCAAAAACTGGTAAAGGATCTGATGTATGCCATCGAAAATTATATCAGGCACAAGGATGGAGACTGCGAGGTATACCCTTCTCCCTTTGCAGTGTTTCTCACTGATACAGATAAACAGACATATCTGGAACCGGATCTATCTGTAGTCTGCGATAAGACGAAGCTGACAGACGAGGGCTGCAAGGGCGCACCGTAGTGATGTGGGGCTTGGATCAGAATCGAGCAGAGAATTTAGCCATATGGGACAGCGTACATTTATTATCACACAGTCGATCAAAAAACTTCCTGCCGGGGAAAAAGCGGGCATTGGAACGGACCTTTAATCGTCAGCGTATCCTTCTTATCTGACTTCGTCTAGCTGTTGTCTCAAACTCTTGCGCCTGCTTTGTCGCATACGGGTTCACAAGGATAGCCTTTATTCCCTCCTGCTTATCGAGCCAGTTAAAGATCTTTAAGCACTAAAATAAAGGCACTGACAACTGTATTCATACAATTATTAATGCCTTTACGCTAGAGCGTGTTTGAAAAATCATTCCCGCCATCTGCACTCCCCACTTAGCGGAGAATCTATCCCAAATTTAATCAACATAGCCCGCTATGCCTCATAAATTTGGGATAAATTCTCCACCAAGTGTGAAGCACATCTCACGGAAAGCATTTTTCAAACACGCTCTAATGTTCGAATATAAAAGGTATAAGGGTATTTATATCAAATATGCTATTGATTAAATTATAGCCTGTGAGTGATAACTTTGCGCCAAATACAGCAAAACTCTTACTAAAATATTCATTGTCTATGCAGACTGTGCTTCTATGTGAATCATCCGCTTATTATTAACAATAAAGCCTAAGTCATTATACAGATTGTCGGTCAGCACATTTTCTATTGTTACATCAGTTAGGGAATCCTCTGTCGCTGTGGTGTCCTCTGGGTGGAGCGTTTTATACAGCTTTAGCAGATAACTCTTGTTTTGAAAAAGGTCAAGGAATACGCTGTTTTTTGCTGTACGTTTTGCCATGACTTCCTCTATCTGTTTTGTATCGTCCTGCACTTTAACACCTCGATTTCTTAAAATCCGTGGCACAAGATACAATATAATCTACTCCTGCCACACTTCAATTATACAAAAAAAGTCCTGTATTTACAATGAAATTCATATGAATTTTTCATATACTAAATTTCCTTGTCAACCGCCTGCAAATTTATCATAGCAATTATTTGGTTCTGCATATCCTCAACAGTTTCTATCCTAATTCTGCCTATATTTTTTCTTGTCATTTCAAAATCTATATCGGGAAACAATCTTTCACAAAAACTATTTGTTTCGGGAGATGCCCCCATTAAAGCTGTTACAAGCGAATTAGTGTCAAACTGTTCCAACACTTCTTTCAGTTCCTTTTCAGAAATTGTTGAAATCTGCTCAAAATCAGTTATCCGCTGTGGCTGTACCTTTGGTTCTAATATGTCATTTATTGTGATGTCATATAATTTAGAAATTTTCAATAAAACTTCTAAGTCGGGAATAGTCGTTCCTGTTTCCCATTTTGATACTGCCTGCCTTGATATGCCTAATTCTTTTGCTAAATCATCTTGTGTGTAGTTGTTGCTTTTACGCAAAAACTGTAAGTATTTCGATATAATATTCATATTCATAAAAATCACCCTCCTTATTGCCATTATAAGGTATATGGCAATAAGAATAAAGAACTTGCTAAGTGCTAAAAAGCAAATAATAGTTGCGCATTATTTTACAATTCTTCCTTTCTCCGCTTAACCTTACTTTGTTGCCTATCTTGCTGTCTTTGCTCATAAATCTACTCCTTTACAATAAAATAGAGCGCATAGATTGTTTTCTATACGCTCTGACGCTGTGTAACTATTTTGTTGTGATTGTGGTAATAATATTTAATTACATGGAAATTTATTTTTGCAGACTATCTTATACACACCTGAAGCTCCCTCGCAATGTTCTTTCTGTTGCAGCTGATAACTTCCGCATACGCTAATAAAAAATAAATAAATTTCCCCTCCACCATTTCTTTATCACTGCACGAAAAACAGCAGCCATCCTCTCCTGCAGCCAAACCGGCCTGACACGAAAAACGATTATGATGATCTGTCTGCCCGACTGGAACGCTGTTTTTCCCACAGCCTGCCACAGACACTAATCCACAGATCAGGCTCCACACCCGACAGGACGGCTATTTGTGTGATTTATTACTTCTTTTCTACCCCTTCTTTCTATTCTCCATATATCTTCTGCGGTAATATTCCATTGTGCGGTATTCTAAAACATCTCTCATATGATATTTAAATGCTTCTTTCCCAAAGGCCTCCTTCAGCTCCTCCCTGACAGCTATGGCATAGCCATCCTTCTTTATAAAAAAGCCCTTGCCAGAAGCGATCAAAAATTTTATAGGCATCGATTTCGCCTTGCTTAAATGTTTCCGGTCGGACATCTTCTTAAATTCCTCATATGATATATTTGTTTCAAGATCCCTCCAATTTGTATCCTTCTGAAAAAAGCTTTTCCAGTCTGCGGTTATCTCTTCATCTGTAACGGCAAGCCTCATATTCCCATCATTGTAAATACTGTACAGGATCGGCATTTTATAAACCTTCTGCATGTCCGTAGCTTCGATAACCGCAAAAAATTCTCTGCCTATCCCAGAATATATTTCTTCTTCCTCTGCTGAAAGCTCATGCATTTCATGTAAATAATCAAAGTATCTGCGGAACGGATTCTCCTTCGCATGCTTTATGCAGTACTGGTATACATCATCTTCCATATAGGAAAACAATTCCATTCTGGTCGGTACTTTGCCATCTAATAATTCTTTTACGCGGTAATATTCACTGTGAATACGCTCTTTTATAGATATTGTTTTTTTATCCAGCTCTTTAAACAAATCCACAAGCCGCATATCGAAATCCACGATGCAGTCGTCAGGATAGTCAATCTCATAGTATTCATAAGCCTTTTTCTCTGAGGCTGTTGTTCCCATCCCAAGCAGCAGCGGTGCTTTTCCTGCTTTTTCATAATTTCCTATAAAATCCAGTACGTTTAAATACAGCTTATTTCTATATGTACGCAGCCCCCTCCCCAGCTGCTGCAGAAATACAATTGGCGACTCTGTAGGACGCAGAAACATTACCATATCAAGCGAGGCGATATCCAGTCCTTCGTTAAACATATCCACAGAAAAGATAACCCGGATTTCCTGATTTTTTAACCGGCTTACTGCTACATCCCTGTCTGATGAATATTCTCCCTGCGCATTACTGTATACCGCTGCTGACGGAATTCCTCTGCGGCAGAAATCCTCTGCCATTCCCTGCGCATGTATTCTTGAGCAGCAGAATCCCAATGCTCGCTTTGACTTATATTTTATATAATGCTTATAAATTAAATCGTACCTTTTTGTATTATCCTTGTATATTTTCATCAATTCTGCTTCTGCATACCGCCCTTTATAAATATGCAGTCCAGAATAATCTGTTTCATCATAAATCCCATAATAGTGAAACGGCACAAGCATACCTTTGTTAATTGCCTCTTTTAACGATATTTCATAAGGCACATTATAATCGCAGATCTCATAAATATTTTTGCCGTCCATACGTTCCGGCGTAGCGGTAAGCCCCAGCAAAAATTGAGGTTTAAAATAATCTACGATTCTTTTATACTGATCATTCACGGCATGGTGAAATTCATCTATCACTATATAATCAAAGTAGTCTTTTGCGAAATATTTTTCATTCAAATATGCCTCTCTTCCCAGCGTAGCTACAGAGGCAAATATAACCGACTTATCTATATCCTTCTTTTTCGCATAAAAGAACCCGTAGTCGTTTGACTGACGCACATTTTTAAAAGAAGCAGCTGCCTGTTTTAATATCTCTTCCCGATGTGCAACAAAAAGAACCTTCTCATACTTTGCAGAATCAAATGCTGCAAGATACGTCTTACCGATGCCTGTCGCAGCCTGTACCAATCCTTTTGAGGCCCCCTGCGCCCGGCTGTCTTCCAAAGCATACAGAGCTTCAATCTGTGCTCCCCTCGGCTGAAAAAGCACCTGCACATTCGTATCATTTTCTTCCAGACCATCATATTTTTCCAGATCTTTTGATACCGACGGCTTATGCCAGTTTTTGGAATATTTTTTTAGCTCTTCATCGTCTATAACTATTGAATGATTCAAAAATAAATCTTCAAATGTATGATAAAAGAGCTGATAATTCTTTTGATCAGCAAGACTGCTGAACCGATAATTCCATTCTATACCGGATGTCAGGGCACTTCTTGAAATATTTGAAGAACCTATATATATTTCACTCATCCCCGCATAATGAAAAATATATGCTTTGGGATGAAACGATCTTTCTCTGTCACTGTAAAATCTCAGATCTATCCGTCCGCCCAGCTCCTTTTTTATTAAATACAATGCAGAAGGCTGCGTAATGCCAAGATAATTTCCTGTTAAGATCCTGACCTTTACGCCTCTGTCCAGAGCAGCCTTTAAATCTTTAAGGATCATCCGTACACCCGATTCCATCAAAAAAGACACTATCATATCTATATTATCAGCTTTCATCATGCTGATTTTAAGCTGATAATATAAATACCGATTGATATCTTTATCCCCCGTCATAACACTCGTAGGCTCTATCATTACATTATCAATACAGACTTTATCGCTTTGTACGACAGCTAATTTTTTACTAACAGATTGTCCGTTCATCAATTCTCTCTTCTCCATTTGCCCATTTATAGATTTGTAATTTTGCATTTACAAGCTCTGCATTTAATAATTCTGTATTTATAAATGTCTCCGCAGTATTAGATTAAGCCATTTTTCATCTTCTCTGCCGATTCTCACATCCGGCGTAATCCATAACTCTTCTATATCCGCTTCTTCTATATCTTTGATATATTCCCGAAAAGTATTTTCCGTAAAATATGTAAAATATCGCCCGTTTCTTTCCCCTTCAAAATCACCATATTTAAAGGACGTATAGATCACTCCGTTTTTTTTCGCCGCTTTTACTATCTTTTCCATTACATCATGCAGTTCTTTTTTTTGCAGATGCAGGATAGAAGCACACGCCCATACTGCATCAAAACATGCATCTGCATTTAAATCTGAAAACAGCATCTGCCTTACATCAGCGCCAGTATATGCACCTGCAATTTTACAAAGTTCTGCTGAACCATCTGTCGCATATACCCGAAAACCCCTGTCCAAAAAATACTTTGTGTCACGCCCGCTGCCACATCCAAAATCAAGTATATATGCGCACGGAGGCAGCTTCTGCAAAAATCTGGACTGGACTGATTCAAAATCTACAGATACAGTTTCGGCTGCAAATTTCTCTGCATATTGATTATAATAATCCAATGTCTTATTTCGCATTTTTAATCTCCTATGGCAGAATAGTCTCTGCTTTCATCCAATTCTAAAAAAGCCTGCTGCTTCATCTGCTAAAATATATTGACAATATACCACACATATTTCCGATGGACAATATACACATGCTCAATATTTTGTTAAACGCAGCCAGCTCATCCCCAAAAACAGAAATCCCTCCAAAGCAGCAGATTTTTATGTTTCATCTGCCTGCTTTAGAGGGATACGGTCATAATCTATCCAGCCTACTTCACCCGTTCCTTCAATTCTTCCACAATTTCTGCAATTTTTTCATTCGTCATTTGTGCAAAGCTGCGCAGCGAGCTAAGCGGCATATAATAAAGCATGCTCTTTTCCATTTCATCACATTCATCCAATGATTTTCCTCCCGTAAATATGCTCAAAAATGGAATAAGCGTATCATCTACGTATTGCTTTGTATCTGGATAATCCAACAGGTCTCCGATCATTACATCTGCGTCTATGTATGGTTTCTTCGGCATTTTGCCTTTTAATTCTACATCACAGGTCAGCTCGATCTGTCTGGAAGACTTTCCGATACGGATCTTATATACACCATCTGGTGCATACCAGTCATGCAGGGCCTCATCGTACCAGGAAAATGCCCGTTCATCCAGCTCCATTGCAACTGTCTTTGTCTCTCCTGCTGACAAATAAACTGCCGAAAATCCCTTTAACTCCTGCGCCGGACGCATAACGCTGTCTGTACGGCCTGCCACATATAACTGTACGATTTCTTTTCCGTCCATATTTCCGGTATTTGTAACATCAACCCGCACCGTCATGCCGTCCCTGCCGCTTTCACTCTTTTTTTCTACCCTCAGATTGCTGTAAGAAAATGTCGTATAGCTCAGCCCGTGCCCAAACGGAAACAGCACGTCCATATTTTTTGTATCATAATATCGATAGCCGACAAATACGCCCTCCGCATAATTTACCTCTTTTGCTTTTCCTGCAAAATTCAAATAGCTCGGATTGTCCTCAAGTCTCTTTGGAAATGTCTCTGCCAGTTTTCCCGAAGGGTTTGCCCTGCCGTATAAAATATCCATCTCTGCTTCACCGACTGCCTCCCCGCACAGATAGGCTTCTACAATGCCCTGCACACGTCCTGCCCAAGGCATCTCCACCGGAGAACCATTATGCAGTACGACAATGACCGGCTTTCCAAGCTCCAGCAGCCGCTCAATCAGTGCATTCTGGCAGTCCGGCAGCCGCATATGCGTACGGTCATAGCCTTCCGATTCAAATGCATCCGGCAGTCCGGCAAATACTACGATTTTGTCTGCATCTGCCGCTGTTTTTACTGCTTCTGCAGACAAAGCCTCATCCGTCTTGTCCGCTTCTGCCGAAAATCCCTGCGCATATTTAACTGTACCGTATTCTGGTGCCAGAGATAACGCCGAAGTCACATGGTGCGCGTTAATATGGGAGCTGCCGCCGCCCTGATAACGCGGCGCATCAGCAAATCCGCCGATAAATGCTGTCTTTTCCTCCTTTGCAAGCGGAAGGACACCTTCATTTTTCAGCAGTACGATACACTGCTTTGCGATTTCAGCCGCCTTTTTATGATCGGCTGCCCGGTCAAACTTCTCCTGTCCGCCTTCATTTCTGCCTTTTTCATAGCGGAATACGATATTTAAGATCCGCTCTACCGCCGTATCCAGTGTACTTTGATCAAGCGTCCCATCCTCAAGTGCATTTAAAATTGCCTGATCATTAATACCGCCGCTGCCCGGCATTTCCAGATCCAATCCTGCCGCAATTCCCTTTACACGGTCACGCACCGCTCCCCAGTCCGACATGACATAGCCTTCAAAGCCCCATTCATCACGCAGCACCTTGGTAAGCAGCCAGTGATTCTGCGATGCATACTCGCCGTTTACTTTGTTATACGAGCACATCACCGTCCATGGCTGCGATTTTTTCACTGCAGTCTCAAACGCAGGCAGATAAATCTCCCGCAGCGTACGTTCATCAGCATTTGAAGACGCAGACATACGGGCTGTCTCCTGATTATTTGCAGCAAAATGCTTGATCGAGGTACCTACATTCTGCGACTGCACGCCGTTTATATAAGCCGCAGACAGCTCTCCGGCTTCGTATGGATCTTCGGAAAGATATTCAAAATTTCTCCCGCAGAGAGGGGATCTTTTGATATTGACCGCCGGGCCCAGCAATACGGATACATTTTCCGCACGGCATTCTTTTCCGAGCGTCTGCCCCATATCAAACATCAGATCCCTGTCAAATGAACAGGCAGTTGCGCATGCTGCCGGAAAGCAGACCGCTTCAATCGCCTCGTTCAGCCCTAAATGGTCTCCGTTTCCTTCATCCGGCTGTTTGCGCAGCCCATGAGGCCCGTCGCTGACCATGGATGCAGGAATGCCCAGCCTTTCCACCGGCTGCGTATGCCAGAAATCACTGCCGGAGCAAAGAGCTGCCTTTTCCTCGTTTGTCATCTGTGAAATCAGCTGACGAATTGTTTCACGCAATTTAGCTTCTTGTTTTACATCTGGATTCATTGCAAATCCTCCTTTAAAATATTTATTTAATAGTATATCATAGAATCGTATGTTTTTTGTGTCCTTTTGCATAAAATATATCCCAGTCAGTATCGTATGAATACGTGCAGAAGAGCGGTGCATACACCGCACCGCTCTTTCAAATCTCATTCTTAGTCTCAGTCAGATTTTATTCTTCCTCATCCGCCTTCACAGCCTCTGTCCGAAAAACAAACTTTGTAGTAGCCGAAACACCCTCAGCCGCACCACAGAGTGTTCCATAATCTTCTCCTGCTTCTGCTGCGGCCTTCAGCCGTTCAATCAGGTCTTTTACATCCCCATGGTAGGCCTCAGCCATTTTCGACACTGCCTTTTCATCAAATTCAACCAGCCCGTCGCTCAGCTCATGTGCACCGTCATCAAGCTTAACAACACCGTCACGGATCTGCGTCGTGCCGTCCGCCAGCTTTGATACGCCGTCTTTTAATGCACCGTTACTGCCTGCCAGCTCCCTTGCTCCGCTAAGCAGCTGGCCGATTCCGTTTTTCAGTGCAGGCACACGGTCTGCCAGCTGCTGCGTACCCGCACTGAGTGCCTGCGCGCCTGATACAAGGCTGTAACCGCTGGACTCATCTTCTGCCTCGATCGCTGCTGCGGCCTGTTTCTTTGCTGCTTCTGCTCCTGCGACAGCTGCCATAGCGCCTGCCTGCTTTGCTGCTGTCTCACATGCATTTACAACTGCCTCGCCGACAGCCGGTGCGCCCTGCCCCGCAATGCCGCCCGTGATGCCGCCTGCTAGTGAGGAGGCCAGCCCTCCGTTTAAAACCGCATTTGCAAAATACGCTGCATACGTCGTTTCTGTACCCGGAACATTCGTCTGGCATACTTCAGCCGGGTATGTCTTTCCAGAAGCATCTGTAAACCCATTTGCCGCATAATACTGCGCCAGTGCTGCCACAACACCTTCGCAAGTCAGCCCCTGCGCCTGCAGCCCTGACTGAATGCCTGCCTGCACGCTGTTTACAGTCGCTTCTCCAGTTATTGTATTTTGAAAATTCTGCACTGCTGCCTCGTAAACCGTCTGATAAGTCTCTGACCCCTTCGCAAACTGTGCCGCAGCTGTCTGTTCCGCTTCTTTTGCAGCAGCCGCTTTTTCTTTTTCACTCATCGGCGTATTTAGGGTCTGATCTAATTTCTGAATGCCTCCGCTGATCGTTTTTGCACTCTGGTTTAGTGTATTTACGCCCGTTTCCAATGCCCCGGAATTGTCGCTCAATGCCTGTATGCCTTCTGCAAGCCTTGAAGTGCCGTCTGTATAGGCATTCACGCCGTCTTTTAATGTGTTCACGCCGCTTGAAAAATCACCCATATTATTATGCAGCGTATCCAAGCCGTCCGCAAGCCTGCTGCCTCCGTCTTTAAGCTGGCCCATCGCATCGGTCATCTCATCCATTGTATCATCGACTTCGCTCAGATCTATATTTTGGGACAGCCCGCTGTCAGACATCAAGCCTGCCACAGCAGCTGTCATTGTCATTTCCAGTGAAAAGTCTTCCACATCGGCAGTCACTTCTACATATTCTGGAAACTCAAAATCTTCGTCGAAATCCTCTTCTTTCACGCCAAGGCTTTCCTTTAATCCCGGCATTGCAAAGCCTGCTGCTATAATTTTATTCCCATCTGATAATACCCTGCCGTTATTCACTCTGACATTGCGGAAACTGTCATTTAAAACCATGCCGGATACTACGGTAAACGGCACATATATTTCTTCTTTTCTGCCGTTAATATCAGCCTTAATCTTCGCATTGTTTTTATAATCAAACCTGATCGTAACCCTGCCGCTTTTACCCGCCAGCTCATGCGGCGAGATTTCATTTCCGTCCAGATAATAAGTAATCTGCTGGGTAATCGGCATCTGTTTCGTCGTAGTCCCGCGGTAATAAATATCCTCTCCATCCGCCTGCCAGGTAATTTGTTCCTCAATCCGTGTGTAAGACTCATCCCCCTTTACATTTTGAATCTCAGACAGACAGGACACATCATCGATTCTGGCATTTTTAGAACCATTTTTCAGCCAGCTGCTTACGATTGTCTGATTTACGTTTCCATTTGCATCAGAGATCAGATATACGGTTTCTTCTTTTCCGTCCAGATTCTCATCCCCGCTTTCTGCCTCTTTATTTTTCCCAAACATAGACAACAGTTTGCTAGTTATGCTTTCATCTGATTCTGTATCTGACTTTATATCTGCTTTTGCATTTTCTCCTGCCTTTAGATCTGCTTTTTTTGCATTCTTTGCCTTTTTCGCAGCCGCATGGTTCTGCCCGTCAGACAGCTCCGTATCTACAGCGGTCATTTTTTCCCCCGCCAGCTGATATACACCAAAGCTGCCTCCCGCCAGTGCTATACATAAAATCCCCGCCATCATACGCATAGTAAATTTATTTTTATATCTTTCTTTTAATTCTTGAAACTTCATACACTCTAACCTCCTGTTATATTATATCCATACTGCATAACCCGAACTCTTTCATCCGCTCCGCCTTTGATTTTTATACTGGATCTGATTGATTCTGCCTGCCTTATTTTTTATGACAAAACAGAACCTGCCTTTACCTGTTTTTCTTTGTTTTTAAATCCCGCACTTGTATTACAGATCAGCTTATCAAATACCATAAACATTGCCGGCAGGATAAACGCCACTACAAAAAGGCTGATAATCGCGCCTCTTGCAAGCAGTACACATAGAGCGCTGATCATATCAATGCTTGAATAAAGCCCGACGCCAAAGGTTGCTGCAAAAAAGCTCAAAGCGCTTACAAAAACGGACTGCAGGGAACTATTTAATGCGGATGATACTGCCTCCTGTTTGTCTGCTCCCTTATACCTTGCTTTTTTATATTTATTTGTCATTAATATTGCATAATCCACCGTTGCCCCAAGCTGAATCGTCCCGATTACAATCGAAGCGATAAACGGCAGCACTGTGCCTGTATAAGACGGAATGCCCATGTTAATAAATATGGCAAATTCAATCACTGCAACTAAAATCACCGGCAGTGAAATTGATTTTAATACGATCGCAATAATGATAAAAATCAGCACAATGGATACCGTACTTACCGTCTTAAAATCTTTGTCTGTAATCGTAATCAGATCCTGCGTACACGGTGCCTCTCCGATCAGCATGGCAGATGTGTCATATTCTTTTATGATCTGCTTTATCGTATCACACTGCGCATTCACTTCGTCTGACGCTGTCTTATATTCCGACAGCAAAAATATCATCTGATATGTTCCATTATCCAAAATTTCTTTATAAGTATCCGGCACAAATTCCGGCGGAACGGCCGGCCCTAAAATAGAATCCAGCCCTATAGCTGATTTTATGCCTTTTACTTCTTCCAGCTCGGCCAGCATTCTGCGTACCTGCTTTGCTTCTAAACCACTGTCTGCGATAATGACATGCGTGGCACCCATATTAAACTCTTCTTCCAGATGGTCATTTGCCATAACACTTTCCAGATGATCCGGCAGCGTGCCTACCAGATCGTAATATACTTTATTATGCGTATAGCCATATAACGCCGGCCCCAGAATCAGCAGAAACAATACGATAAATACAACATATTTTTTTGTTACAAAATTGCCGATCCTGCCAAGGTCAGGAATGACTGCCCGGTGCCTTGTCTTTTCAATTGCACGGTCAAAAGTCAGAATCATCGCGGGCAGAATCGTAACACACCCGGCCACGCCAAATACGACACCTTTTGCCATTACAATTCCTAAGTCCAGCCCGAGTGTAAATGTCATAAAGCACATAGCCAGAAATCCTGCCACTGTAGTAATCGAACTGCCTACAACAGACGTAACCGTATTTGAGATCGCATGTGCCATTGCCCGCTTTTTATCTCCTGCATACCGCTGCTGGTTTTCCTGATAACTGTGCCATAAAAATATAGAATAATCCATTGTCACCGCCAGCTGCAGCACTGCTGCCAGCGCCTGCGTAATAAATGAAATCTCTCCTGCTATAAAATTTGTACCCAGATTATAAACAATTGCCATGCCGATGCTCAGCAGGAAAAGCAACGGGATTAAAAATGAATCCATTGTCAGTGACAGCACAACTGCTGACAATACAGAAGCGATCACAACATACATGACTGCTTCGCTGTTACATATTTTTTTAATATCAGCTACAACCGCCGACATGCCGCTTAACAGGCACTGCTGGTCAGTCAGGCTGCGGATTTCTTCTACCGCCTCCAGCGTCTCATCTGCTGACATGGACGTATCCATCATAATGATCATTAATGCAGCATTTTTTTCTTTATTTTCAAATGTTTTTTCAATTTTATCCGGCAGCAGCTCCATTGGTATGGACAAATCTGCAAACGAATCATACCAGAGAACGGATTTGACATGGTCGATCTTTTCGATTTCGCCTTTTAATGATGCTATATCCTTATTTCCCATTCCCTCCACTACAGCAACCGAAAACGCCCCTGTTCCGAATTCCTCAAGCAGGATATCCTGCCCTGCCATTGTCTCAATATCACCCGGCAGATAGGATAAAATATCATAATTTATACGGGTATTCACGTAACCAATTATGGATGGAACCAACAGCACAAGACTGAGGATCAGAATCGGTATTCGAAGCCTTACTACTCCTTTTCCAAACTTAATCATGCCTTATTCATCTCTTTCTTTTTATATTTGACCCAGCTTTGGGCAGGGATGCGCGCCCTTGTATGATCATCTCCCTGCTGATGCTTAGATCATTAGCTGCACTGCAGCTGTGCAAAAAAAGTATATAAAAAAAGATTGAATATGAGAATATTCAATCTTTTTCGTATGTAAAATATTGTTAACACATTTTGATTATTGTTAAATATTAAATACAAACCAGTTAAAATGTATATCCAATATAGAATTTTACCAGCCTAAACTAAAGATCCTTTAACGCATCCTCCAGCGAATGACTGATCATATACTCATAAAGCTCTGCCAGATCCTGCGCTGAAATCGTCATTCCGCTCTGCAGCCACTGAACCAAAATAAATACCATGGATTGCCCATAGTACTGCGCCAGACGTTCCGGCGTCAGCCATTCATATTTCGGCTGCCTGCGCTCACTGTGTTCTGCACAGACAGCCTCAAACAGAGCCTGTATACAGCGCTGCGCAATGCTATGAAAAGAATTCTGCCCTTCCAGCCTGCTGACTTTCAAATAAAACTGCTTTTCCTTTTCGATATTGATAAATATAAAGGTCATTGCCTGCGTTGTCATCCCGCTGCGGATAAACGGTTTCACCGGCTCGATCAGGTCACGGTTAATCACCCACTCCAGCAGCTCATATTTATCTTGAAAATGGTTATAAAATGTCGGCCGGATGACGCCTGCACCATCCGTTATCTCCTTAATTGTAATCTTTTCAATCGGGCTAGTGCATGCCAGCTTCTTAAAGCTGTCCGCAAGCAGCTGGTCAATTTCCCGTTTTCCCTGACCGGTCATGTATTATTTTTCCTCCAGCTTATTTTTCCACAGATTTTCTGACACCGGCATCATCTCGTCTGTCCCTTCTCTCCAGCAGATCAGCTGCCTTGTCTGCTCAATCCGGCATACCCAGGTATTATCATAAATACCGCTTTCCTCCAGATCCTTTTCCCCAAGCAGCCATACTTTCTGCCCAACCATAGTCAGAGCATAGACTTTTGCATACACGATCGTACCCAGCTCGCTGCGTTCCGGCTCATCAACACGCATAATAAATGCCTGCGGCACAAGCTTTAAGCCCTTTAGCTTAAATCCATTTTCCAATCGATACTGTACGCTTAATAAATCTAATGTTCCATCATCCAAATATGCAGCCATATTAACCCTCCCTGCTCTCTACACTCCCAGTTTCAACCTCTTCATCAAACGCTACCATAACAAAAAAACCTTTTGGTGTTTCCTTTACTTCAAGCACAGTTCCTTCCGTCGATTTTAAACGCTCCCGAAATGTATAATTTGCTGACATCGCATATGCATTCCCAAGCGTATAATAATAAGAATTTGGGAGCCTGCCTTCTGTCACGGAAAGCACATCACCTTCCTTCAGCAGCCCGGTGCGCTCCATTTTAAACTCCATCTGCCGCATATACTGCCTCAACTGCCTTTCTTTACCTGCCCTATATAATGCCCTGGCTGTCTTTCTGCCAGTCTGCTCTATATAATGCCTTGACTGTCTTTCAATCTGTTTATTTGTCCTTTATTCTATTCTTTTATCTCATACGTCTTACACCTCGACACCGATCGCTTTTCGCTGTCCTTTATTTTATTATTCCTTCTCATGCACCTCAGCACTGATCACTTTCCGCTGCCCCTAATGTTATTTTTTCATCCTATGGGTCTCGGTATCGATCATCTTAGCTGTCCCTAATGTTATTCTTCCATCTCATGTACCTTGATACCAATCACTCTTCGCTGCCCCTAATGTCATTCTTCCATCTCATGTACCTTGACACCAATCACTCTTCGCTGCCCCTAATGTTATTCTTCCATCTCATGTACCTCGACATCGATCGGTTCTAGTTTTTCCGCTGCACATCTTAACGCCTGCGCGGTATGGTACACGATAAATATATTTGAAATCCCATCATACACCAGCGCAATTCCAAGCACACGCACTGCTACAGAAAGCACGCCAAAAGAATCACAGATGCAGACAACTCCGAATGCACAGTTTACCAATGCCAGCAAAAAAAGCACGCTCCACCGCTCGCTGCCGCACTTTTTAGCTTCTGAAGCCATTTGAAAATCCTTCAGGCTGTGTACCAGCAGTATGACCCCTATCACAATCGGCACCAATGCGACAACAGAACTCGGCGTGATAAAAATCCACACACCAAGCAGCAGAAACAGCAGGCCTCCCGTCACCGTTAAAATACCCCTGCCTTCCATCACATACCCAAATATATACACTGCACCCATCACTACAAGTATTGCCCCAAGTATACGGCATATAATCCCCGTTACTTCCATCGGCCATCCAATCAGCACAGCGCCAAGCGCAATCGTCAGCAGTGCTGAAAAATATGCGGCTATACGCAGCTTTTTTAAAAATTCTTTCATTCAAACCACTCCCTTTTCGATCTTGTATTATCATTTTGCCACATGGCTTATTATTGGTCATTATAGGGTATTTTAACTAAAATGACAATACTCCAGCAGATAACTTTTTTATTAAGCAGAAAACCGCTGAAGTTTAATCTGTACATTCTGTCTATTGACATCGCCAGCCTCTGTATTTACAGGCCTCCACGGCCTTTCTGCCATATATTGTACTAAAATTTTTGTGAAATTGTACTGATTTACAAACCGTTTTTTTCGTGCTATTATCCAGTTATCGATTCCGTGTGTCAGATACCACATCGATAAAGCACCCATTTCTGCATTACTGTTCTGCTTTCGGCAGATCGTAATTCATTTCTTACTATATAAGGAGGTATCTACTATGACACGCAGATCTAAATATTCCATTATTTCAATGCTCCTATTGACTATTATGTTCTTATTCACTCCGGCTACACGTATGACCGTCGATGCTGCCGACCTGTTTCCTATGGTTGTGCTCACAAAATATAACCAGACTATGAATATCGGCGAAGAATTTTATCTGATCGCAGTGACTTCAAACGGCAAAAAGCCTACGTTCCGCAGCAGCAAATCCTCTATTGCTTCTGTAAATACTTACGGCCTTGTCACCGCAAAAAAGGCCGGCACATGCAAGATCACGGTAAAAATCAAGAATGCTGAAGCCTCATGCAACATTACAGTCAGACCTACTACCGTCACAATCCGCCCATCCAGCCTGTCGCTCTACCGCCTGGGTACAAAGCAGCTGACCGCCTCCGTCTCAACCGGACATACTCCTGTCTGGCGTTCAAGCAGGAGCAGCGTGGCTGTTGTAGATGAAAACGGAGTTGTCACCGCAGTCAAGCACGGCACCGCAAAGATCACCGCTAAGGTAGACGGCACATCAACAACCTGTACCGTCACAGTCAGGCAGCCGACAATCCGGCTCTCGGCCTCTACACTCGCGCTTACTGTTGGTGATACACGCAGGATTTCCGCTTCTGTTTCTTCTGGCAATACCCCGGAGTGGACTACCAGCAATATGAATGTCGCTACTGTCGATGCGGACGGCACTATTACCGCAAGGCAGAAGGGAAAAGCATATATCTACGCCCGTGAAGACGGAGTAAAATCCAGCTGCATCGTAACAGTCAGCGAAATAAAACCTTGACTCCGTATGCCAAATTCAAGTTCATTTATTACCTAAATTCTAACTAAAACCGGCACACGGAATCGATGACCAAAACCACGATCTATTTCGTCCAATTTATATTATGGCACGGTTAAATCACAAATCAATGCAGACATATTTGTAAATAAAATACTGCTTTGGATGATATTTACCGCCTCCGCTCAAATTCACTGCCTTGACTGATATTTACCGCCTCCGCTTATACTTACCTTCGATTTATGCTGAATACTGTCCCTCATCGATATAGCTATTGACATTACAGCAAAATGCCGTTATGGTTTATCGGCAGTACAATCTCTCCATATTAAATTATATGTACATTTGAAAGCTCTATCCAGACGCAGAAAGGACAAGTAATGAATCAATCAGCAAAAAGAATTTATTTGATCAAATACCTCTTGCAGGAACAGCCACAATATAAAGGCATGATAATACCCGAAAATGAGCCGGAGCAAAAAGATCTGCTCCGTTCACTCTTTAATATCCGCAGGCCGTCAGCCGTCAGCGAAGATTTTCTTACTATACAGGATTCGTATTTAAAAGAAGAGACTGCACAAAAAGGAATTACCGACTTCACCAGCCTGGCTCCCATCCGGACCGGCATTTATCTCTGGAGGGGTGATATTACTACACTGCACTGCGACGCGGTCGTAAATGCAGCAAATTCCCAGATGCTCGGCTGTTTTTATCCATGCCACAGCTGCATAGACAACCAGATCCATACATTCAGCGGCTTACAGCTGCGCCTTGCCTGCGATAAGATAATGCGGGCACAAGGACACGAAGAAGCTGTTGGAAATGCCAAAATAACACCTGCCTTCAATCTGCCCTGCAGCTATGTCATCCATACGGTCGGCCCGGTCATCCATGGCAGCGTTACAAAATATGATGAACAGCTTCTTGCATCCTGTTACCGCTCCTGCTTAACGGCTGCTGAAGAACATAACCTCAAAAGCCTTGCCTTTTGCTGCATCTCAACCGGTGAATTTCATTTTCCAAATCAAAGAGCGGCAGAGATTGCAGTCCAGACAGTAAATGACTATAAGAAGCAGACACAGAGCAGTATCGATATCATATTCAATGTCTTTAAAGAGACTGACTACCGCATTTACCAAAATCTGCTTAAAGCCGACCTAGAGCGTGTTTGAAAAATGCTTTCTGTGAAATGTGCTTCACACTTAGTACCCACCGGGCATGATATGGAGAATTTATCCCAAATTTATGAGGCATAGCGGGCTATGTTGATTAAATTTGGGATGAATTATCCGCATCATCTTGGACATTAGCAGTCCAAGAAGCTTGAAGCGGGGAGTGCAGATCGCGGAAATGATTTTTCAAACACGCTCTAGATCACCCAGTCCCACACCCATTTTTCTTCATCCTTTTTGGGCGGATCTGCCTGGAAGGTCATCTCCGGCGCTTTTAAAGACACCTTTGTATATGGCGGGACAGATTCTGTAATAAAGGTATTGCCGCCGATTATAGAATTTGCCCCTATGACTGTCTCACCGCCCAGAATTGTTGCTCCAGAATAAATCGTTACATTATTTTCAATCGTCGGATGACGTTTTACCTCAGCCAGAAGCTGCCCTTTTCTTGTTGAAAGCGCACCAAGCGTCACACCCTGGTACAGTTTGACATTATTACCGATTTTGGTCGTCTCACCGATAACTACGCCGGTTCCATGATCAATAAAAAAATACTCCCCGATATCCGCCCCCGGATTAATATCAATACCTGTACGGCTGTGTGCATATTCTGTCATCACCCTCGGAATAAACGGCACATTTTTTAAATACAGTTCATGTGCCATGCGATACACAAAGATTGCAAACACGCCCGGATAAGAAGAAATGATCTCCTGACGGCTTTTCGCAGCTGGATCTCCGTCAAACCCTGCCTGTACATCCTTTAACAGCATATTTTGTATATCTGCCAGCCTGCTGATAAAATGTTTTGCTATTTCATCCGAGTGTTCCGCAGTCTGCTCCCTCGACTCACCTTCGCTCGTATATTGAAGAGCGATGTTTACCTGCTGCCTAAGCTCCCTGCGTATATGGTTCAATGTATTGCCTACAAAATACTGCGCATCTGTATATTCAAAATTCTTTTCCTCAAAATATCCCGGAAACATAAGCGAACGCAGCCTCTTAATCAAAATAATAATACTGCTTCTGCTCGGCAGACGACGGTTCTCCTTTGTCACAAACACCTCATCTGAAATATAATTTTGCGTAATCCTGCCAACTACCTGGTCAAACTCCGTCTTAATTACTGCAGCCATGCTTCACCCTCCAGATTTTTATTTTACCATATAATACAAACACTACATAACTATACAACTTTACCATATATTATTCAACAGGAAACCGATTAATTCAATGATTTTATCGGCCTCCTGCAAAGTGCTTGTAATTATCCGTCGCGCACTGTATACTGAATAAAACACGTTCTAAATCTATACCTTAAAAGGAATGATGAAAATGCCAAACTATTTAAATACCAGTTATTCCTATAAAGATTTCCAGATGCTTGCAGATGACGAATTTTTCGTAGACAAATCCTGCATCATTGAAAAAATAAGCAGACAGATTCGGACGAAAAACAGATATCTATGTGTCACAAAGCCGCGGCGTTTTGGAAAAACATCCATATTGAATATGCTCGGAGCATATTATGGCCTCGCTTATGATTCAAAAGAATTATTTGACGGCTTAAATATAAGCAGAAGCAAAGACTATACAAAGCACCTAAATAAATATAATATTATAAATATAAGCTTAAACAATCTGCCTGACAGCGGCAGCACATACGCAGACTATATCAGCTTCATAAAAGAGTCTTTAAAACAGGATCTGACAGCCGCTTATCCAGCACTAAAGGATACACACTTTGGCAGTCTCTCAGAACTGCTGTCTGCCACAGACGACACATTTATTTTCATTATTGATGAATGGGATTATATATTCAGCCATGATCTATATGCAGATAATCAGAGCGACTTTTTAGAATTTTTAAGAGACTTATTAAAAGACCGGCCTTATGTGGCACTTGCCTACATGACCGGCGTACTTCCACTCAAAAAATACGGCACTGGATCAGCATTAAATATGTTTAAAGAATATACGATGTTAAACGATCCGCTATTTGAAACATATTTTGGTTTTACAGAAGCAGAGGTAGAAATGCTCTGCCGCAGGCAGACCTTATTATCATTAAATGAAATCAGCGAATGGTATAACGGATACCAGACAAAAAACGGCAGCCGGATTTACAATCCCAGATCCGTTGTCTGTGCCCTAGAAGACGGTACCTGCCAGAGTTACTGGACTAGAGCGTGTTTGAAAAATCATTCCTGCCAACTGCACGCCCCACTTTGCGGTATATTTGGCCCTCATTCGGTCAACGTAGCCCGCTACGCCTCCCTCATTCGGGTCAAATCTCCCACAAATTGTGACGCGCATTTGACAGAAAGCATTTTTCAAACACGCTCTAGATATTCCCGTTACAATCGAAATCAAAAAAGAATATAGTGCAGGACAGAGCCGCCCATCTACAAAAAAAGAAATCTATGCTGCAATGGTCATTTACGGTTTATTATCATACAACGGCATGACGCTTAAAATACCAAACAAACAGCTCATGATCGAATTTGAAAATGCATTGGAAGACAGTGATTTTGGTTACGCTGCATCATTGAGCTGAAAGCCGCCAGCCCGCCTAAAGCTGCACTCAACCAGATTATTGAAAAAGAATGCATTCATCTTAGACATAAGCAGTTCCATAAACTTGAACTGGGGAGTGCAGATCGCAGGAATGATTTCTCAAACACGCTCTGGCACTCCATCCAGATAGAAACTTACAGTTTATCACTGCCTGATTTGCGTTACTGCTGCGGTGTGTTAAATGATACGGTGCCATTTATCCCTGATTTAGACGGCACTGCCTTCCTATCTTGAATTTCCTGTACGATTTTAATATAGGATTTCTTGTTTAACCGGTAAAAATACAAGACTCCTGCCGTCACAATCCAAAGCACGCCGGGAACAGTCGTAAAAGAATGCTTTATTACAGACAATACAGCCTCATTCTGCTGTTGATTTGCTTTATAGCCCATACTGCCCAAAACACCTGCCAGGGCAGAAGTTCCAATTGCCATACCGATTTTATTTCCCAATGATATAAAAGCATACTGGAAACCATCATTGCGAAGCCCTGTCTTCCATTCCCCATATTCTACACAATCAGGAACGATTGCATAAATCGCTGTATTAAATCCTGAAAAGAAAAACTGCGCCAGACATGAAAGCAGGTAGAACGGAACCGGTGACTCTCCAACCGTGAAAAAGTACATGCCAAACATGCTGAGTCCTGTCAGCAGAGCAAAAATAGCCGCTGAACGCCCCTTATTATTTGTCAGCTTAAAAACAAGCGGAAAACATGCTGCACCAATGATTGAAGGAATGATGATAAAAAGTGAATAAGTACTGAACAATGCCTGATTTCCTTCTACATAAGTAAAGTAGTAAAGTGCATCCGCATTTCTTCCATAAAGCGTGATTCCAAACAGAAACTGTCCTGCTACTGCGATTATATACGGCCTATTTTTTGAAACAGCAGCCAGCTGTACCTTCAAAGACGTTTTTTCCTTCTCGGGTACTTCTACGACTTCTTTCGTTTTTGCAAAACAGAAAATATGACAGGCTGCAAAAATGCCTCCATAAACAACAGCAACCAAAAGATATCCTCTCTGGCCGCTGCCTGCACCAAGTGCTGCAATCAGAGGCACCGTAATAATATTAATAATGCCGATTGCAATCATAGCACTGACAGACCGAAACGTATTAATCTTTGCCCGTTCCTCTATATTCTGTGTCATTGCACCGCACAACGTGCCATATGGAATATTGACACAAGTATAACCCAGCACAAGTATGCAGTAAGTAACTGCCATATATACAATTTTTACTGTTGGCGGCCAATCTGGATGCGCCCAGAAAGTCAGGATAAGTACAACCGCCGTTAACGGTGCAGCAATTAAAAGCCACGGACGGTATCTGCCCCACTTTGTATGCGTCTTATCGGTCAGTCCTCCAATCACAGGGTCATTAATAGCGTCCCAGAATCTGGAAAACAGCATCAGCCCTGCAACTGCCCCCATTCCTATTCCAAAAACATCGGTATAAAAAATCATCAGGAAATTTCCTACAAACATCCAGCTGAAATTACATCCAACATCACCCATCCCGTAAGCAATCTTGCTGATCAGCGGTACCTTTATATCTGTATTTTTATGATCCATTATAATCCCCTCTCTGCTCCTTTTCTGCCCTGCCCGCAGTCTGCATACAGCTGCACCAAAAACGCCTGTCATTTTTGGGTGCAGCTGCATTTAACATTTTATTTCTGCCTATTTTGCAATACGGATAACAGCCTTTACGATATCCGCCTTATTGTTCACACTATAATCCATAGCTTTTTGCACCTCGTCAAGCCCAAACACATCTGTTACAATGCCCTTGAGATTCACTTTGCCCGCTGCCACTGCTTCTATTGCCATCGGATAGATATGACGGTAGCGGAATACGGTCTTAAACGTCAGCTCCTTATCCAGTACCAGGCTCATTGGCAGTGTCATTTCCCCGCTTTTACTGTACCCTACCAAAACGATTACGGCGCCTTTTTTTGCCATATGTATTGCCTGTACCGTTGTCACCTGCGTACCTGCGGTCTCTACTACAAGGTCACTTCCATTTCCATTTGTCACTTTCCTTAATTCCTCTACTGCATCTAGCTGCCCCGCGTGAATTACACCGTCCGCCCCCAGCTCCAATGCTTTTTCGAGACGCTTTTCCATAATATCTACCACATATACCCGGGAAACGCCCATTGCCTTTAACGCCATCATCGTCACAAGACCGATGCATCCTGCACCCATAACCACGGCTGTCTGTCCAGCCCTTGCTCCACCCTGCATTGCAGCATGAAATCCTACAGCCAGAGGTTCAATCAGCGCACCTTCCATAGTACTTACATTATCCGGCAGCTTAAAGCAAAGATCTGCTTCATGCGCCACATATTCTTGAAATACCCCATCGACCGGAGGTGTTGCAAAAAACACAACATCCGGGCAGAGATTATAATTTCCTGTTTTACAAAATTCACAATGCCCGCAGGTCTTTCCCGGCTCCAGTGCAACTCTGTCACCCGCTTTCAGATGCTTTACATTCTTTCCGACTTCCACAACTGTTCCTCCCGGTTCATGCCCAAGCACAAACGGAGGTTCGACTACGTAATCTCCGATCGCTCCTGTTTCATAATAATGCAGGTCACTGCCGCAGATACCGACATATTCTAGTTTTACAAGTACCTCATTGTCTTTTGGCACTGGAATTTCTCTTTCTTCAAACCCCATTTTGCCAATCCCCAACATAACAGCTGTCTTCATCATTTTTCCCATGATCAATTCCTCCTCTTTCTTTTTAACTTTAATATATACTTTATTAAATACATTTATTATGTGTGTTATTTTATGTTTTTGATATAAAAATGTCAATAAATAATTGAAAATATTTCCAATTTCATCACTTTTCACAAAACATCAATATCATTTTTAGTAAAAGTGCAACAAAAAAAGAGATTTCATTACCGAAATCTCTTAAAACTTTAAACTCTATAAAACCAATCCCTACACCTGCTCCATAAACCGTTCTATAATATCCAAGGACGCCCCTAATGCAGCTGCCCCCGTCTTATGCCTGCAGGCCCTGACAAAAGAACTGCCTTCTGCAAATGTATTTCTTTCAGATACTTTTTTTTGTATATCCTTGATGTATCCACCCATACTGCTGCCGACATACCCTCCCAGTACAAGATCACAATCTAAAACCATATGAATATTATTAACCGCTATAGCCAGATACGTTGTATACTGATCCCACAGACGCACTGCCTGCGGATCACCCTGCCCAATTCGCACAAAAAAATCTTCTAGTTTTCCGTCTGTCAGGCACTTTGCAGAGCAGTAAGCATCCAGGCATCCAGATTTTCCGCAGTAACATTCTTTACCGTCTGGTACAATCGTCATATGCCCCACTTCTCCGCAGCGGAAACTGCTCCCCTGCTCCAGCCGGCCGTTACTGTATACCGCCCCTCCTACTGTATTACTCAGGGACAGATAAAAAAAGCTTTCCATATGTTCAGACTGAGCCTGGATTCCTTCTGCGTAAGCCCCTGCATTGGCATCATTTAGAAAATGGCATGGATAAGAAAAAAAACTGCTTACCGAAGAAAATGGCAGCGATTTCAATCCCAGTACATGTGAATCAGCTACCTGCTCTTTATTTAGGTCAATAATTCCCGGAAAAGAAACCCCGATTCCCAGAATCTCGTGCCTGCCGCAGCCGCTCTCATCCAAAAAACTTTGCAGCCTTTGATTTACTTCCTGATAATAACTGTCCTTTGGAGCATACGGCATAAATATTCGGTCATATTTTAATATGCTGCCAGTCAGGCCTGTAAGCACTATGCTGATATGATTTTTGGTAATATCCAGTCCCACTGCCTTTCCCGCATGCGCAGACAGCCCCAGCGCCTTTGCCCTTCTTCCCCCTGTAGACTCTAATTCACCCTTTTCCTCAACCAGTCCTTTTTCGATCAGTTCCTTTGTAATCTGCGTGGCTGTCGGGAGGCTCAGCTTTAAGGCATAGGAAATATCCGGGTTGGACACCATTCCATTTCTGCATATATAGCGAAAGACATCATTCCTATTCCTTTTCTTTACCTCTATATTTGTGATTTTTTTATTCATTTTCTCTCCTAAGCTTTATAAAAGTATTTTTCTAAGTTTAGCATATCATAAAATGTCCTGATGATCTATATTTTTTGTTCTCAATAGTTATTGACATTTCGTTCTACATATTGTAGAATTTAATCATTCTATAATATGTAGACTAGAAAGGAGGATTTGTATTATTATGAGCAATTTACAAATGGGCCCGATTGAATCCCGCTTTGCCGACATAATCTGGCAGAATGAACCTATTTCTTCATCCAGCCTTGCAAAATACAGTTTGGAACAGCTCGGCTGGAAGAAAACAACTTCGTATACCGTATTAAAGCGCCTCTGCGACAAGGGGATTTTCCAAAATATCAAGGGCACTGTCACTTCTTTGATTTCAAAACAAGAATTTTATTCCTTGCAGAGCGAAAAATTTGTAGAAGAAGCTTTTCACGGATCGCTGCCTGCGTTTCTGACTGCCTTTACTGCACGAAAATCCCTGACGTCTGAAGAAGTCGATCATTTACGCAGTATAATCGCAGAATATGACAAACAATAATTTAGCTTATGCTGTAAAACCCGCTCATTTATGGCGCTGGCCACCGTTTCTTCTACAAAACCTGCCTGTTTACAGCGCTGACTTCCACCTGCTCTGATGAGCCTGTACGCTTACGGTTCTTATAGTTCTCGTTACGCAGGATTCAGATCATCACTACATCTATATTAAAAAGGAGGTATGCATATGGAAACATTATTTTTAAAACTCTTTAATATGAGCATCACCGCAGGCTGGCTCATTCTTGCTGTTATGCTGCTGCGGCTGCTGCTGCACAAAGCCCCGAAATCCATGCGGTGCATTCTCTGGGCAATGGTCGGCATACGCCTTTTATGTCCGTTATCCTTTGAAAGCGCTTTCAGTCTGATCCCAAGCGCAGAAACAATACCACAGGATATCCTTTATTCACATGCGCCGGCTGTGTACAGCGGAATCCCTATACTAAACCAGTCGATCAATCCGCTTATTGCAGATGCATTCACGCCGGATGCCGCTGCCAGTGCAAATCCCCTGCAGATTTATGTATTTATTGCCTCCATCGTCTGGATCACCGGCATGGCTGCCATAGTCTCCTACGCATTTATCAGCTATCTCATGCTGCGCAGAAAGGTACGTGAATCAGTCAGGCAGGATGATCATACATGGCTCTGCGACCACGTCCCGACACCATTTATACTAGGCATATTCCGCCCGCGTATAATTCTGCCATCTGCAGTCAGCCCGCAGGATCTCACATATGTGCTGGCACATGAATACACTCATCTAAAAAGACGTGACCACTGGTGGAAGCTTCTTGCATTTTTGTTATTGACTATATACTGGTTCCATCCTCTGGTATGGATTGCCTATCGGCTGTTCAGCCAGGATCTTGAGCTGGCCTGTGATGAAAAAGTAATTGCTGACATGGGAACCGAAAGCAAAAAACCTTATGCAGATGCCTTAATCAACTGCAGCAAGCGGCACTGCTATTATGCCGCATGTCCACTTGCCTTTTGCGAGATAAGTGTTGCAAAACGCATAAAAGCTGTGCTCCGCTATAAAAAACCTGCTGTCTGGATCATCGCTGCCGCAGTGATTTTATGCATTATTTCTGGATTCTGCTTTTTAACTGATCCGGCCGGCACGCCTTTACGAGACACAGCTTCTGCCGGCCGTCCAGAATACATACGGCTGGTGAGCGCTGACCGTGCCTATATCATTACTTCAAAAACCGCCATGAAACAGGTACTGCAGTTTTTAGGCGAGATCCAGACAGAACGCACTACAGACGCAGCAGATTCGAATACCGGCATAACCATAAATGACAAAACAAACCAGATTACTATTTACGATCAGGATAAATCCGAAGAATATTTTTTTGACCGCAGCTGCAGACAGGTATGGACAATCGATGAAAACGGCAGCGTTTTGCTGAGAAAAATATACAGCCCTAATGCAGTCCGCAGATTTTTTAATGCACGGCTTGAAAAAATCGCAGACCAGGCCCTCAGCAGCTCAGATTCATCAGGCACACATATACTTTATACCTTCAAAAATTCGCCGGATGATATAGATCCATGCATTTCACTATCTATGGAAGATAATACATTTTCATTTGCATATTCCGCTTTCAGCAGCTATTTAGCCTTTGGAACTTACCAGCTGGCCGATCAGACACTTACCCTGCGCACATCTGACGGGCTGTACACCTATGTATTTACAGTCCGCCAAGATGCTTTCGTATTTGACGCCTCTAAGTCATCTGCTATTCCTAAATACAGGTATTCGGGCATTTCTAAGAAAGCAGAGTCACCTGTACCAGATGGTGCAGTTTTTACGTCTGGATCAGCTGATTCTCCAAGACGCTGAACAGGCCGCATAAACAGCCCGGTCAATGATACGGCAGAAATAACATTGACTGGGCATCCATAATTTGTTTTCTCAGTTACACGAAAATCAATTTTCAAAAATTAAATAATAATTGCCTGCCTAGAGCGTGTTTAAAAAATCATTCCTGCCCGCTGCACGTCCCACTTTGCGGTATATTTGGCCCTCATTCGGTCAACGCAGCCCGCTACGCCTCCCTCATTCGGGTCAAATCTCCCACATCATCTTGGACATTAGTAGTCCAAGATGCTTTCTGTGAGATGTGCTTCACACTTGGTACCCAACGGGCATGATATGGAGAATTTATCTCAAATTTATGAGGCATAGCGGGCTATGTTGATTAAATTTGGGATGAATTATCCGATTTCCGTGTTCCCATTATTTAAAATCTCGACAATTTCCCAGAATGATGATATAATAAATCAGGTTTTTAAAAATGTATTTTTTTCATTAAAAATTTTTTACTTTATAATGAAACTTTTCACACTTTTTTAACGTTATACTATTATAATATAATCAACAGAAGTGCTATCTTTATCATAGACAGCTCTTATTTTTATTCTTCTGAAAAGAGTAATACCCCAATATACCATACAGGAGGACTACATGGCGACAATTAGCCTATGCATGATTGTAAAAAACGAAGAAGCCGTACTTGACCGGTGCCTTTCATCTATCGCAGACCTGATGGATGAAATTATAATTGTAGACACTGGTTCCACGGACGGCACCAAAGAAATTGCGGCGCGCTATACAGATCGACTGTACGATTTTAAATGGAACAACGACTTCAGCTCAGCCCGCAATTTTTCTTTTTCCAAAGCTACTATGGATTACATTTATACTGCTGATGCAGACGAAGTACTTGATTACGCCAACCACAGGCGCTTCACATTTTTAAAACAGTCACTGCAGCCAGAAGTCGATATTGTACAAATGAAATATATTACCCCCGATGAATTTAACACGGTAATGAATATCCGCGACGAATACAGGCCAAAATTATATAAAAGGCTTCGGCAGTTTCGATGGGTAGACCCGATCCATGAAACTGTACAGATTCAGCCTCTGGTTTTTGACAGCGATATTGAAATACTGCATATGCCTGATAAACAGCACAGCAGCCGCGATTTTGCACTGTTTCTGCATGCATTCAAAAACGGACAGGAAATTTCTGATAAACTGCATACTATGTATGCAAGGGAACTGTATATATCCGGTTCAGATCAGGATTTTCAAAAAGCAGAGCCTATTTTTATGCGGACGCTTATAGAGCATGATGAAAAAACTTCACGCTGCCAGGAAGCCGCTTGTATTCTGTGCCGCTGTATGCGGATTAAAAATGATATATCCGGCTTTTTTAAATATGCACTCCGCGCCATGACTTACTATCCCTGCTCGGAGATCTGCTGTGAACTCGCTGCATATTTCAAACAGATCAATGATTTTGAAGAGTCCATCCTTTGGTACAGCTGCGCTGCCCATGAGACAACCTGCGTTTTAGATGTCCATACCAGCGGCGACCTGCCGCTTTTAGGCCTGTCGGAATGCTATGCCCGTCTCTCAGAAGCAGCAGATCTGGATCTGAAAGCAAAAGATGACTGCATATCTGCCTCAGCCAGCTATCGTGCTGCTGCCGAGGCATGGGAAATGCCGCATGAGTGAAATACCTCGCAGGAATAAACATCTGTTATTAATTTTAATTATTTTTATGAATTTCCATAAAAATAATTAAAAATATTACTGATAAAATAGCGTTTTCGTGGTATACTGTAACATAGTTTTGTGTTTTGGGATTTCGCTGAATCTCCAAGACACGGTATCTATAGAATTTTCTGTTGAGTAATACCAAGGAGAATTTATGTTTCTTAATATGGGGAAAGAGGCGCTTGCTGCTGCTGATGATGAAAGCAAGCGAAATGCCTTTATTCATAAAAATGAAAACTTTATATTAAACTGCGCAAGCAAATTTTCAAAACATTATATCAGCAAAAGTGATGACGAATGGTCAATCGCCCTTATCGCTTTTTCAAATGCGATTGACACTTACAACGAATCCAAAGGTGCCTTTCCATCCTACGCTAAGCTTCTGATTGAGCACCGCCTGACAGACTATTTTCGTTCTCAGGCACGTTTTTCTACTGAAATGCAGACTGAGCCATATTTATTTGAAGGCGAAGTCGATGAAGATTCCGAAAATATGGGTTATCAGATCAATGTCATGAAACAGGCCTCCGTATCCGATGACAATCCTCTGCTGGATGAAATCGTAGCCCTTTCCGAGTATCTTGATGTTTATGGAATCTCATTTATGGAACTCGTTGACTGTTCCCCAAAGGCTGGAAAAACTAAGGATTCCTGTGCTAATGCCATACGTTACCTAAAAGAACACCCGATCCTGATTAACAATATGAAGACCACTAAACAGCTTCCAATTAAAATTATTTCCGAAAATGCCAAAGTACCCCGAAAAATTCTGGAGCGACATCGTAAATACATAATAACCGCAGCAGAAATACTTTCCGGTGATTATCCAAAGCTTGCTGAATACCTGAATCATATTTAGCAGCTCCAACCAACCCAACCCAGATCGCTGAGTAAGTATTTCTGTAAACAGTTATTAGCTATTTATGAAAGAAAGGAGCCATCTACTTTGAAAGCCGTCATAGTAGAATGCAGTAATAGCGCTGCGGTGGCATTATGTGACGATGGTACATTCAAAAAACTGAAAAACAAAGGTTATTCCATCGGACAGGAGCTTTTTATAAAACAAAAGCATTCCACAAATCGCATGGTGCAGAAGCTCTCTATCTGTGCTTCGCTAGCATTGGTTCTGTTATCTTTCGTAGGTATTGGTTCCTATAGCTATGTAGAGCCTTACTCTTACGTAAGCTTGGATATCAATGCCTCCATTGAATACGCTCTAAACCGTTATGACAAGGTCATATCGGTTTCCGGCATCAATGACGAAGGGCAACAGG
>CAJUHV010000013.1:63780-71946 GCA_910586445.1 uncultured Eubacterium sp. | reverse complement strand
TTTTCACCGTACAGTTTTTACTCAAGCGGGCTGCTCGTTTCTTTTTTTATTGCCAACAGGTCATAAAGATACTTTTTCCCATCCGCATCATGGCGCACCAGCATCCGGGCAAAGAAGATATTGTACCGGCAGACCTCGCCGCTCTTATCATCATATACTGGCAAGGCAAACCGTACATCATACCGATACCAGCCATATTTAGCGTCTTTCTCATGCTTCTTTTTCGTATTCTCCGAATACTCCCCATTCGTAGCGATCTGGATCAGCTCCGGTATCCCCTGCGCTGCATTGGCTTTGGCCTTTGCAACAGCCCCTTTTAAGGCAAGCCTGCTCTCTGAACCGGCGTATTCATCCGGGAAGCTGCTGGAAATGAATATCTTCTCGGAGGTTTCCGCAATCTCGTAAAATTCCCCGACATACTCTTTAAGATAGCTCTCCACCTCTTTCCAGTCTTCCCGCTTTTTGCCCTTAAAACGGATATCGTTGATCAGGACAATCTTCTCGCCATTCAGGCCAACAATAATATTCACGTTTCTATCCATGATATCCTACTTTCTTCTCAGTCTGAAATGTCTTATTTCATGCACATTTTTCAAATATCTGTTTCTGTATTTTCAAATAATGTTGTAATCCGTCTATTTCATCATACTCTTTTATATCTTCTTCCAGTGTTTCAAATGAATTTGCTTCTGCAAACTTCATCGTATAGTCTCTTACCATGCCAAGTAAAAGACTAATATTTTCGACAGAAAATGTTATGGTGATTGTTTCTTTCTCTTGATTCCTTTTTATTTCTTCTAACGCTATCATAACTTTATCAATTTTTTTCTCGCTTACAGCTCCCATTTTAATCGAATCTACATATTCAGCAAATGATTCATTAAAATCAGCCACACACTTCGGAATCCGTTCTTCTTTGTTTTTCTTATTTTTAACCACAACATAGATAACCCCTGCTGCTATTGCTGCAATCGCAATTCCAATGATAAAATATTTATTCTTTTTTGCAAATTGAACAACCGTATTTTCTCCCGCACTGTTATCCGCTTCTGGCATAGAAACTTCCTCCAGATGTTTCACAATATGCCCCGCCCTATCTCGAACCACTCCGCCAAACCGTAATAATGCACCTGCATCAATTCCTGCTTGTATTTCCGGTGGTATTTTAAATGCAATCTGTGTTATTGCCATAAGATCCCCTTTCTCATAACATCTTCTATTTTATCATTATTCAAACAATCTATGTATTTTTGTTTCCAGTCTATCTCTATCCGAAATATGATACCCTCTGCCCACAAAATCACTGGATAACACCATCTGTGTTTTTGTAAGAGAAGATACATTCTTTAGTAATTCATCAAAATCAAAATATTTAAACGTATAATAAGATATCCAGTTCACTTTCCCATTTAAAGTTCTCATATTTTGTATCATCTAAATGTGATATCAATTTACATTGCTGACGAAATTCTTCGTACCAGTAAAGGAATTGTTTTTTTTCATTCTTTAAGTCCACTGTAATTAATGTATCTAACTCATAATTCCCTAAAAAAGCAGTTTTACTTATGTTTGAGGAACCAATTAATATATACGCCTTTTCGTCATTGGCTAAATAATAAAATTTCCCATGATAAAAAATATCTGTGTAAGTAAAAAGGCTTAGGTTGATTTCATCTATAAGTTTATTCAAAAATATCACTGTTCCTTTATCAATTTTATTATTTCTCCCTTCATTCTCAAAACTTTGTAATGAACGAGTTATTAATTCAATCGTTCCATCAGCATCATAAATATAATTTATTAACGGGTACAGCAATTTTAGTCCACTTGAAAAAATAAATCCTACCGCCATATAAAAAGTATTTGCCTTTATTTCCTTTGCTAAGTCAAATAACAATTCACTAATAATAGTACCTTTCGGAATAAGCTGTACCCTTTCATCTTTTACCTCAAATATTTCTTTGTACTTTTCAGATATCTCTGTTTGAATATTAAACTTTTTAGCTACATCATTCAATGTCTGAATCAGTCTATCGTCATTTAATTCCATGGCATATGAATATATAGACGATCCATTATGCGGGTAAGCCATCATCAATTTAACAGCATATTTATAGCGTTCTTTTCTGTCTTCTGATGTCAGCATAAAACTCAGCATTTCCCGATAAGCATATTGAGATTGAATACTTGCCAATTTCATCAACGCAACATTTGAATAAAGTTTTGACATTTTATATATTTCTACTAAAATATTCTCGACAAATGAAAGTTAATTATAACTGTATCCGCAATTATTGTACTATTCCTTACACCTAATTGCAATAGTAAAAACATTTTTTGTTGAAATTGTACAATCACATTCCAACAAACGCCCCGCTGCCTTCCTCATTTGCAGGCGACAAAATCACTGCTTATGCTCTGCAGCATGGCTGCGCAGATGAGTAATGAATGGACTGGGGGCTCAGCATTGAGTAATTAATCCGTGACGAAAAATATTCAAATTTTTCTGAAAATCCGCCGCCACTGCCTTCTTCCTTATCATCTTGGGCATCAGTAATCCAAGAAACTTAAAACGGGGCGTGCAGTTGGCAGAAATGATTTTTCAAACACGCTCCAGCGGCATCCGGCAGCACATACCGCTCCACCCAAAATCATCCTTGCTGAACCTGACCGTCAAGCGTATAATAGTTTTGTCGGATCACCGCAGTCTTTTAAAATCTGCCGCTATTTTCCGATAATGATACGAAAACGAGGTAGTTCCATTGAATAACAGCCATTTAATCCCTTATACAGCACCTGACAGCAGCAGCCTTTCTTTTTCGCAAAAGGATCTGGCACCCGACAGCGCAGGATTTACATTTGTCCCAAAAAACACACCGCCTGATGACAGCTTTCAGCTAAAAATTCCTCCACAGTCAGGCAGAAGATTTCAGATAGATAAGTCAGCTGCCGTTTCTATGGCACTGCTTTTTATTATTATACTAGGACTAGGGTGCACCTGCTGCCGCCTCTTTCTTTCAAAAGATCCTGCCTATATGGATCTGGCACATTATAACACAGCACCGTGCAGCGAATTTCCATTCGGCACGGATGCAGTGGGGCGTGATATTTTTTCCATGATCTGGTACGGCGGAAGGATCTCTTTATTTATCGGATTTGCCGCTGCATTTATATCTACTGTGACGGCTATACTGTTCGGCACCGTGAGCGGCCTTGCCCCGCAGTGGCTGGATGCATGCCTTATGCGCGCGGCTGAAATACTGATCAGCATACCAAACCTGCTGTTGGTCATTTTCATACAGGCTATATGGGGAAAAGCGGATTTATGGAGCCTTTCGCTTATAATCGGGCTGACCAGCTGGTTTGGCATTGCAAAGGTCGTCCGCATACAGGTGCGCCGGCTTCGCAGCAGTGAATATGTGATCGCAGCAAGATGCATGGGCGGCGGTTTCTTTCATATATTACGGAAACATCTGGCTCCAAACTTTGTCTCTTCTATTTTATTTATGGCAGTAATGAATATCCGAAATGCTATTGCTGCCGAATCCACGCTGAGCTTTATGGGCCTCGGCCTGCCGCTGGAGGTCATTTCATGGGGCAGCATGCTGTCTAATGCAGACCGCTCGCTGCTTAGCGGAGCATGGTGGATCATACTGATACCGGGCTTATTTTTGATCGCGACACTTTCCAGCATTACTAAAATCGGAAACTGGCTGCGCATAAAAAACAGGCGCAGAGACCGAATTTTATAACAAAAAAGACACTGCAGCAATCCAATAGGGTTCTTTCTGATGTCTGGGCAGCTCTGTTATTCTCGTTTTACTCTGCCGGGCCAATTTAGTAACTTATAGCAAATTCAGAGAATATGCGGACAGCCAAAGTACAGAAAGAACCTCCAATAGATGCGGTGTCTTTTTTTATTTCTTAATTAGACTTCTTCTTTTGTTTTTTCTTTTGTTTTTTCTTTTGTTTTTTCCTTTGTTTTTTTATCTAGATTCCTTTAAATACAAAGGTGAATTCCAGCTTCTTTTCTACATCAATCAAATACTCCGGGTGTACAGCGGCTCCCCAGCTGTCGTCACCGCCGACTCCCATCTGCGCCAGTGCTGCGCGTACAATTGTATGATGTACCTTTGGCAGTTCATAGCCATGCGAAGCATTTTCCATCTCATGAGGCGTATACGGCAGTGCGCTAAAGCTGATGGAATCTCCGGCAAAAAGCATTCCCCTGCCCTTTGCATCTGTCACTGCCGCATACCGCACGCCCATTTTATTGCCGCATTCCTGCGGGACTAGATATTTTGCCATATTGTCCATAACTTTATTCTGGTAAACGCCGAGCTTTGCCCCTTCCTTACGATCTGCATAAGTCTCCGCAGGCCCTAAGCCATACCATTTGACATGGTCGTAATCTGCATTCAGACAGAACATCATGCCAAATTCCGGCATGTCTCCCAGTTCCCTGACCGGATCGTAGGACAGCTTTGTTTTTACTGCACCATCGCCGTATACCGTATAAGCCACTTTACATGTACTGTGCGGCGTTGTCGGCATATGATAGCAGTATGTCACAGTAACACTGTGATCGCCTTCCTCTACCGTAACCGGAGACGCTTCTATCATTTCTGCATGTTCTGCTCTATCTGCCTGTGCCAGACTTTTATGGCCGATATACATGCTGGCAATCTTCCACTGTGCATAACGCGCCTGCCCGAGGCTGCCCAGATCATTGTCAACCGGCGCACGCCAGAAGTTTGGCAGCGGAATTTTTTCCATCATTTCCACGCCCGCATACCGATAGGAAACAAGTCCGCCAAATAAAATTGAAAACAGCACGTCAAACCCATCTCCTTTGACGCCGATATTCTGCCTGCCTCGAATTATACGCAGCGGTTTGCTGCTTTCCTTCCATATAAATGGTTTTTTAAAAATCTTCTGTCCAAAGGCAGCTTCATGTCCTGCCTTCGCCCATAATGTGTCCTCTTTTAATAGGAAAGAAACAGTCACTGCATACTCACCGTCTTCCTGATCTGAAAACGGCATGGCAAACTGTGCCTTTGATAACGGGGGAACTGCCACGTCCAGTGTCTTTTCTGCGACAAATACGCCATTTCTCTGCAGTTTTGCGACACAGCGGTAAAAATCTGTATTTACAAACAGATTTTTATTTGTCACCGTAAATGTATCTTCTTCAAACGATACGGAAATATTCTGATAATTGTATTTTACTTCCTGCATTTTGGGAGAAGCGTCCCGCCCGCCTCCATATACGATGCCGTTGCCGCTGAAATTAAAATCCGTCGGACGTTCCCCAAAATCTCCGCCATATGCCTGGAATTCCTCACCGTAGCGGTCTTTTTTTGAAATCGACTGATCAATATAGTCCCAGATAAATCCTCCCTGATAAAGCGGCTCAGTATCTGTCAGGTCTGTATACTTATGCATGGCGCCGCAGGAATTGCCCATCGCATGCGTGTATTCACAGCAGATAAACGGCTTGTCCCTATGCTCCGCCAAAAACCTCTGGATCGATACCACAGACGGATACATCTGGCTTTCTATATCACTTGTTTCATTGTAGCGACGGTCGTGGCACACTCCTTCATAATGTACCAGCCGGTGCGCATCCAGTTTATGAAACAGGCGCGACATTTCGTAGATCACCCTGCCGCCGTACGATTCGTTGCCGCACGACCAGATCAGCACTGCCGGGTGATTTTTATCACGCTGATAACAGGAATTTACACGGTCAAGCATTACTGCCAGCCATTCCTCCTTATCTCCCGGCACGACTATATCCATCCCTGCTTCGCCGCGCACGACCGGGTCCCAAGATCCATGCGATTCCATATTGTTTTCTGCAATCAGATACAGTCCGTACTGGTCACATAAATGATAAATTCTTGTATCGTCAGGATAATGGCATGTGCGGACTGCATTGATATTATTGCGCTTCATTGTAACGATATCCGTAATAATTTCTTCTGTAGAAACAGCCCGACCCGTCTTAGATGAAAATTCGTGCCTGTTCACTCCCTTAAACACAATCCGCCTGCCGTTTAAGCACATCAGGCCGTCTTTGATCTCAAAACGCCTGAATCCGATCTTCTGCGGAATAAATTCGGTAAGCCGTCCCTCCTCATCATATACCGTAATCTCTAAGTCATACAAATATGGTATTTCCGCACTCCATAATTTCGGATGTTCAACCGGATAGGAAACCTCTGTCCGGCCTTTCTCTTCCATATCCTTTATCCGCACCTCATGCGCATCCGGCATTTTGATCTGTACCGTATCCTCTATCAGCACCTTATGCGCATCCGACACTTTGATCTGTACCGATCCTGCACCCTGCGTCTTCAGACAGAGCTTTAAATCCGCATGCGTTAAATTCTCTGCCACAACCGGCTCAGTCTTAATATCCCAGACATGTGTTTTTGGCACCGCATACAGATAGACACTCCGGTATATTCCAGAAAAACGGAAAAAATCCTGATCCTCACACCAGCTGCTGGCTGTCCATTTAAATACACATACTGCCAGCTTATTTTCACCATCCTTTAAATACGGCGTCAGCTCAAACTCAGACGGAGTAAAGCTGTCTTCACTGTATCCCACATAATGCCCGTTCAGCCAGAGCGCCATGCCGCTTTCCACCCCCTGAAAAGAAATGAAGACCGGCATGCCGGCAAACTGCTGCGGCAGCGTAAAATATTTGACATAACTGGCCGTTGGGTTAAATTCTGTCGGAATCTCATCTGTCCAGATCTCTTCCCTGCCGTCCCATGGATACTGCACATTCGCATACTGCGGCACATCGTATCCTTCCATCTGAATATGAGCCGGCACACGGATATCTGCCCATGGCCGGCAGTCATAATCCGTCTGCTCAAATCCCAAAATCACCTGCGCATAATTTCTGGCATAAAAAAACTTCCAGATACCATCAAGCGGATACCGATATGAACACTCTTTCCTTTCCGCCTCCCCGCGGCCTGCATAGCAGACATGGTCAGAATGCGCCTCCAGCCTCCCTTCTGCAAAAAATTGCGGATTTTTTACCTGTTCGTAATTAAATGTTGACATGCAGCTTTTTCTCCCTTTCCGATTTTGTCTCTCATTATATCGGCAGTATATTATAATGTAAAGGTAGAAAATTCATATTTTTCCATACAAATTTATGCTGCCTGCCTCTATTCCCTGATTCATGCTTCCGGTGCGGTATCCGAGAAGATCCAGTGACACATGCATAAAGCCGTATTCCAAAAATTGATTTACAATATGCTGCCTTAAATCCTCCTGCAGCAGCTGTTCAAAATCCTGCGGCAGCACCTCAATCCTTGCCATCAGGCCATGAATGCGTACACGCACCTGATAAAATCCCATATCCAGCAGCAGCTGTTCGCCTTTTTCAACCATAGAAAGCTTTTCGGGCGTAATCGTCTCCCCATAGACAAACCGCGATGCCAGACAGGCAAACGAAGGCTTGTCCCAGGTCGTCAGCCCCATCTGTCTGGATAATGACCGGATCTGTGCCTTTGAAAGCCCTGCCTCCCGCAGCGGGCTTTTAATGCCGAGCTCCGCAACCGCCTGATGCCCCGGACGATAATCCCCGTCATCATCCAGATTTGATCCCTCCACAATATATGCCAGATGCTCTGCCTGTGCAGCTTTCATTACCTGCTCCATCATCCTTCGCTTGCACAGGTAGCAGCGGTTATGCGGATTGTGCGAAAATCCTTCTATAGAAAGCTCATCCACCTCACAGATGATCTGGCGTATTCCATACTGCCTGCAGAACTGCTCTGCTTCGGAAATCTCCCGCCCAGGAAATATGCGCGACTGTATGGTTATGGCAGCCACACGGTTTTCTAACACATCGTGTGCTGTCTTTAATAAGAACGCCGAGTCCACGCCGCCCGAAAATGCTACGGCAGCGCTGCCCAGTTCACTTAACTCTTTTTTTAAGAGTTCTAATTTTTCTTGTTCTATTTTTTCCTGCTTTATTTTTTCCTGCTTTATTTTTTCTTCTTTTGTTTCCCTCTTTATTTTTTCTTCCTTTGTTTCCTGCTTTGGTTTTTCTTCTTTTGCTTCTTGCCTTATTCTTTCTTCTTTTGTTTCCTGCTTTGGTTTTTCTTCTTTTGCTTCTTGCCTTAGTTTTTCTTC
>CAJUHV010000013.1:0-63680 GCA_910586445.1 uncultured Eubacterium sp. | reverse complement strand
TTTTGTTTCTTGTTCTTTTGTTTCTTGTTCTTTTGTTTCTTGTTCTTTTGTTTCTTGTTCTTTTGTTTCTCGTTCTTTTGTTTCTCGTTCTTTTGTAACAGGATGACTCATTGTTTTCCTCATTTCTATTTTAAATATTCTGCCGCCGATACAGCTGCATTCGCTCCGTCAGATACAGCTGTCACAACCTGCCGCAGCGCCTTTGTGCGCACATCCCCTGCTGCAAAAAAGCCTGCTGCGGAAGTCACGCCTGTTTCATCAGCGACAATATACCCTGTTTCATCCAGCTCTACCACGCCATGCAGATACTCTGTCTGCGGCTGCATGCCGACTGCCACAAATGTACCGCTGACAGGTATCGTCCTGCCGTCCTTCAGCTCCAGAGCAGTCACGGTCTGTTCGCCGTTTATTCTGGCAGGCACAGCACTTGTAATAATCTCTACATTTTCTTTTTCTTTCAGCCTCTGCACAGATGCAGCAGAACCGCGGAATTCTTCCCTCCGGTGTATCAGATACACTTTGTCACACAAATCCGATAAATACAGCGCATCTCCCAATGCCGTATCACCGCCGCCGATAACTGCTGCATCCTTCCCGCGGTAAAACGCCCCGTCGCAGACGGCACAATAAGAAACCCCTTTTCCTATATAGTCTTCCTCTCCATCTACGCCCAGATGACGATGCGACGCTCCGGCACAATAAATGACAGCTCTGGCACGGATTGTCTGCCCGTCTGCAAAATGAACGCTCCAGATATCATCCGTCTTTTCAAACCCATCTGCCATTCCTTCAAAAAACTCTACGCCAAGGTCTTCTGCGTGGCTGCGGAACGCTTCACCGAGATCATAGCCGTTTATTTTTGAAAAACCCAGATAATTGTCTACCTGATCCGTCTCCGCAATCTGCCCCGTGCCAAGGTATTCCTTTTCCGCTACCAGAATGCTTAGATTCGCCCGCTTTGCATAGACGGCTGCTGCAAGTCCCGCCGGCCCGCTGCCGATAATCAATACATCTAATACTTCACTGCTGTTCATAATTTAACCACCTTTTTCTTTCCTATCATTTTATAAAATAGATCTGACTGCTGTTATATATCTGTTATATTTTATGTTGTGTTTTTTATTATACGCATTTTAATCAAAAAGTCTATGCTTTGCTGCTGCACAATTTTCACTACTATTTATCAAAAAATATTGACACACTGGAAAGACTGTGGTAGTGTATATTTATGCACACTACTACAGTCTTGTGGCCTGCAAAAGAAACTCATGCAGATGTGTAAACAATTACAAGCATATTATAAAAAGAAATGAGGTGTTAATTATGTATATGCTCAAATCCATTCTGCCCCATATCTATCTGCCTCCTATAAGCCTGCTTTCTATGAGCATGGCCGGCGCTGTTATGATCACGATCATCATGCTGATCCGGGCTGCCGCCATCCACAAGCTGCCAAAATCTGCCTTTTGGGTGCTCTGGGGCATCGTGCTGCTGCGTCTGCTCATTCCTGTCTCTATCCCCAGCAGATACAGCATTTATTCACTTAGTTTCACAGACAGCGGCAGTCTGCTTACAGATCAAATCAACTCAGTAAGCAGCAGCTCACATGCCGATACGATCCGCTCTGCTGACAGCAGCACGCTTACAGACAAGATTACCCCTGAAAACAACAGCTCACATGCCGATACGATCAGCTCTGTTGACAGAGGCAGTCCACTTACAGATAAGACTAATCCGGCAGAAAACAGCAGTCCGTTTACGAATAATAATTTACCAGGCAATTCCAGTCTGCATGATAACAGCCTGCTTACAGATCAAATCAACTCTGCCGGCAGCAGCTCACATACCGATACGATCCGCTCTGCTAGCAGCGGCAGCCCATTTGCAGACAAAAATCGGCCTGATCCTGAGCAGCGCAGTCCACAAAGCAGCTATATGCAGTCTGACACAGCAAAGCTTTCACGCCCTGCCTGGTATCAGAATGCTATTTTTGCCCTGCACACGGCATATGCGAAGCTGACTGCGCATGCAAAAGATTTTCCACTGCAGATTATATGGCTGATAGGACTGAATGCATGTGCATTGTTTTTCATTGCTTCTTATATAAAGTGCACCCAGATTTTTTCCATGTCCCTTCCGGTGGACAACAGCTATACAAAAAACTGGCAGAATTCCCATAAAATAAAGCGCCGTATCACAGTCCGGCAGTCCGGCTTTATTACGGCTCCCCTTACCTACGGAATACTGCACCCCGTCATCCTGATGCCAAAGGGCATTGACTGGGAGGACACCTCACAGCTCGCATATATCTTTGCACACGAATACGTGCATATCAGGCGGTTTGATGCCATATACAAGCTGGTTCTGACTGCTGCATGCTGCATACACTGGTTCAATCCGCTCGTATGGGCTATGTATCTGCTCGCCAGCCAGGACATAGAGCTTTCCTGCGATGAAGCAGTCATTCATGCATTCGGTGAAGCCCAAAAATCTGCATATGCCATGGCACTCATACGCATGGAAGAAAAAAAGTCTGGATTTGCTCCGCTCTGCAGCAGGTTCAGCAAAAATAAAGCCGAAGAAAGGATAACAGCGATTATGAAGATGAAAAAAACTAATATTATAAAAACTACAGCCGCATGCATTCTGATTGCAGGCATAACTTTTACATTTGCCACAACAGCTGCTGCACAAGAACCTCCTGCTGCACAAGAACCTCCTGCTGCACAAGAGCCATCCGCCACAGCAAAGCCAGCTCCTATAGCCAATGCCGGCCCGACTGACCAAAAATATGGCCCACGGACTGACTCACCAAAACTGGCCGACTCCCCAAAGCTGTCGGATCTGACTGCCAAAAACCTGACTCCGGTACCAGGCACACACTTTACCGATTCCGAGTATAAAAAATTAGCTGCCCTCTGTTTTGATAACTTCCAAAATATGACAATATCCGCTTTCAGATCCAAGGTCTGGGATATCATTGACACAGAACAGTATCTGGATCTTTTGGACCGGCTGACTGTGGACGAAACGATTTATGAACAAAAAGACAGCCACCCTGCTGCTTATTTCCTGCACTATATACTGACGCCGTTAACCGCAGAAAAGAAAAAATCGATATCATATGGCGGATACACAAGCTCAGCCTGCCAGAATGCGCTGGATTTTGCTGCTTTCGAATACGATTTCCAGCTTATTATCCAGAATGAAAAAATTCTGACAGTCAAACAATATGATGATACGCGCAGAAATGTCGTAAATGCCATCGAAACATTTTTCTACGGCAGGACATTGGATCAATTAAAAAACCAAAAACAGATGAAAGCTGCCATTAAATCTGAAATCCCGCATTTAGAAAATGAGTTCAGCTCTAATGCAGTATCGGTATCCTTTACCGACTGGTACTTTTCCCCTCTGTTTGTGAATGAGAATCCTTCAAACCAGAATCCTTCAAACCAGAATCCTTCAAACGAGAATCCTTCAAACAACGCAGCGGGCAGTGAATTTATTTATCCTGCGAAGCTGCGGGAAGAACCACGTACATTTCCAGATGGAGGACGCAGAACGGATTACGCAGCCATTCTCTCACTGAAAACAGACCATTATAAAAAAGACACGGTAAAAAAATTTAACGCTGCGCTCGATAAATGTACCGATTCGTTTTCTCTGGATGATCTCGCCGCAATCTGGGAAGACATCACCCACGACGATTATAAGGTGAAACTGACCGCACGTGAAAAAGACTTTTTAGCAGTTACGTATACGCTTTCGACACTGGAAAATATTACTGCGGCAAAAAGCCGGAATCAGCATACGAAAAAACAGCCTGTAGTCCTGCAGCAGGATCTGGGCATTAAGACAAATACATCTCAGGATACCTGCAGCCTCTGGTACCAGTTTGGCTATAAAGTCTTAGATCCAGACCGCCTGACGATTGAAGCCCGCGACAAAGCTGTTGTACAATTTAAAGCTGACATGGAACAGTTTTGGAAAAAAAACAGTCTCAAAAAGCTTGTCAGCATGACAGAACAGGATATGCTGTCTTATCTGAACAAAACTGCCGCAAAATACAGCAGTGATTCCATAAAACTCATTATTTACAAAGACCATGTGCTGTTTCAGCCTCAAAAAGGGCCGAAAGATGAATTTTAAAATATAAATTTTAATCCAGACAGGTTCTTATTCTCTTTTAAATGCAGAATAAGAACCTGTAATTTTTTGTATAAAAATCTATGATTTAACCATACTATAAGATATCGATGAAAAAATGCTTTGCAATTTAACCGTACTATGCAGCATCAGCAGATATAACCATATTATTTAGCCACACTATTGAAGATCTGCATACAAAAACTATATTATTGAGTCATAGTCTGAACCTCATTAAATAAAACCATATTATTTTGTAATACCATTGAATTTCAGCATGTAAATCCATATTATTAAATCATACTATAATATATAAGCATGTAAAATCATATTGTTTGGTTGTACTATGAGACATCAGAAAATATAACTATATAGTTTAATCACACTATGAAACATCAATAAATATAACCATATTATTTTGTCAGACCATTGAATTTCAGCATATAAAACCATATTATTGAATTACATTATAAAAAATCAGAATAAAACCGTGTGATTTCGTCATACTATAAGACACCAGGAAATAAAGCCATATAATTTCGTCATACTATAAGGCACCAGAAATAAAGCCATATAATTTCGTCATACTATAAGGCACCAGAAATAAAGCCATATAATTTCGTCATACTATAAGACACCAGAAAATAAAGCTATATAATTTAATCATATTATAATATATAGGAAAACGTTATATATATTCACACTTTAAAATGGAGGATCACCATGCTGCGCATTCCAAAACATATCGGCATCATCCCGGACGGCAACAGGCGCTGGGCCAAGGGAAACGGCTTAGAAAAAAAGGACGGCTACGTACACGGCCTTGATCCCGGGCTGCGCCTTTTAAAAGCTGCACGCTCACAAGGCATACAGGAGCTGACCTATTACGGATTTACCGTAGATAACTGCCGACGCCCAAAAGAGCAGGTGACGGCCTTTTCCAGTGCCTGTGTGCAGGCCGCGGAAATGATCGAGCAGGAGCATGCACAATTGTATGTAATCGGCAACACGCAGTCTTCCTGCTTCCCAAAAGAATTGATCCCATATACACACCGCAGCCGCAGGCCGGACGACAATAAACAGCTAAAAGTAAACCTGCTTGTAAATTATGGCTGGGAATGGGATTTAAAAAACGGCTGGATCACACGTGACATACCAAGGATTGACATGGTCATCCGCTGGGGCGGCATGTGCCGTTTATCCGGCTTTCTGCCTATTCAGACCGTTTATGCCGACTTTTATATTGTAAAAGACCTGTGGCCTGATTTTCATGAACAACAATTTTTAAATGCCCTGTCATGGTATCAAAAACAAGATGTGACGCTCGGCGGATAACAAAGCAGACTGCCTTCCACTGGCACAGGAAAGCAGTCTGCTCAGATTTCTTTAAATACTCAAAATAAGCCTTTTATCACTCAGCGCTTACGGACGCGATCAGATCCTCCGCTTCTATAATCTCCGGCCCTCCAGAAACAGCAGCTGCATTCTCTGCCGTTTCTCTCGGGTCGTCATTATTTTTGGCCTTCTTCTCATCGTCCCAGAGCGAATCGTGCTTTTCTCTTTTCTCACGGCGGGCCATCGCACCGATATTTTTTGCTGTCTGATACATATCTTCACTAAATTCCATCAGCTTCTTCTCATCCGAGGCCGGTACGATATCACCCTTCATAATGCGCCGCGCGACTTCCATAATCTTGCCCATTTCCTCGGCACCCTCTTTCGCTGCCTCTTTCTGCTGCTCAGCCGCCTCGGCATTCCAATAGGCACAGTACTGCTCCGTCACTCTGCTTAAATAATCCCGGTATTCTTCTTGTTTTTCATCCAGTGCATCCAGCGTCAGCTGGAGGGTTGCTGCCTCGGATTCATACATTTCCTTTTGTTCTTTATGATCTTCTTTATGAACTTCTTTATGATCTTCACCAGACGATATATGCTGCAGCTTCTGTTTCACAGACTCAAGCTGCTTTGACAGCTCGTTTTTCTGTTTCCGGTAGGATCTGATCTGGTCTCCATAGACCTGGCGCGCTTCTCCGATCTTCATATCTGTCACATCCTTGTATTTATTTAGAAAATCCGTTTATGTTTCTGTAATTATTATCGTCTTTTTTCTAAAAAAATTAAGATGCCGGCACACACTGCTGTCATAATAAGGCTCCCGCAGCAGACGGTATCCCCCGCTATAATACCGTTCTGCTGCGCGCCCGCTTATTCCGTCATCTGCATTATATTGATAAGCAGTATCCAGGTCATTCCATAATACGTCACGACTGCCACCAGGTCATTTACGGTGGTGATCAAAGGGCCTGAGGCCACTGCAGGATCTATTTTGATCTTATGAAAAAACATAGGAATCACCGTCCCTGTAATGCTGGAAATAACCATTGCCACCATTAGGGAAAATCCGATACATCCGCTGACTGCAAACGCAAATCCAAATGTCTTTCCTTTGATCAGGAAAATATAAAACCCGATAAACGCCAGCGACAAAACACCAAGCAGCAGGCCGTTCACGGCACCAACACGCATTTCTTTCAGCATCAGGCGCAGCTTCTGCGTCCCGGTCAGGTTCTCATCCATCAGCACACGGATTGTCACCGCAAGCGACTGCGTCCCTGCATTTCCCGCCATATCCAAAATAAGTGACTGAAAGCATATGACAAGCGTAAGCTGCGATACGACCTGCTCAAATATGCCGACCACGCTGGAGACGATCAGGCCCAGCAGCAGCAGCACCATCAGCCATGGAATACGTTTTTTCATGCTCTCAAATAAAGGCTCGTTCAAATCTTCTTCCGAAGTCAGTCCGGCCAGCCTAGCATAGTCTTCACCCATCTCTTCATCTACGACTTCTACGATATCCTGTGCCGTAATAACACCCAGAATCTTTTTATCATTGTCCAGTACCGGTATAGAATCCTCAGAGTAATCCTTTAAGTCTTCGATACACTCATCGATCGTCTCCTTGGCATACACATATGGATATGACGTCGTAATCAGGTCTTCGAGCGCTGTAAACCTGCGTGCGATGACCAAGTCCTTTAAGTCTATCGCACCGTAAAAGCTCTCCGACTCATCTATGACATAGATCGTAGAGATATTGTCATTATCCGCCGCCTGTGTCACCAGCTCCTTCATTGCCTCAGGTATTGTAAGCTCATTTTTTATGACAATAAAATTGGTCGTCATCTTGCTGCCGATTTCGTCATCTGAATAAGACTGGATCATGCCGATCTCATGTCTGGATTCCTCATCCATCAGCTGCATTAGGCGGTCAGATTTTTCCTCCTCCATCTCGTCCAGAATGTCGGCTGCATCATCTGCATCCATTGACTCCAGAATATCGGCTGCATTCTCAAGCCCCAGCTCCTCCAGATAAATGCTGGCATCATCGCCCAGATAGGTAAAGATCTCCGATACCGTATCATTGCCCAGGATCTGGTACAGTTTTAAACGCTCTTCCTTTGTTAATTCCTCCCAGACAGTGGCAATATCGTTTTCGTGATAATCCTCCAGCTTTTCGCGTATGATATGAGGAGGCTCACCACTTTTAATAATACAGATTAGTTCTTTCTCATAATCTCGCTTTTCCGGGAAATCTGTTTCCACAGAATCGTTCATCCTGTTTTCTGCTTCGCTCATACCATACCTCCTTTTCTGTTGTGCTGTCTTTTACTCTTCAGCCCGCTGTTTCTTGCCTTCTCTCACCCTTCAGTCCGCTGTTTCTTGCCTTCTCTCACTCTTCAGCCCGCTGTTTCCTGCCTTCTTTCACTCTTTAATCCGCTGTTCCATGCTGCGTCCCATACTGCCCTGCCAGATAATTCACAAACTGCTGTGCTGTCCTGCCGGAAATGCCTCCGTGGCTCAGCTCCCACTTATTGGCTTCAGCGCACAGTTCCTCGTCGCTCAGCCCGACTCCCGCACGGCGTGCCAGCTCGATTACAATATGGAAAAATTCTTTCTGGCTCGGCTTTGAAAAGTTAATCGTCACACCGAACCGGTTTACAAGCGACAGCTTCTCTTCCATCGTATCAGACTGGTGCATGCCGTTTTCTACCTTTACGTCATCGCGGTCACTCCAGGTCTCCCTGATAATATGACGCCTGTTGGAAGTCGCATAGATCAGTATATTTTCCGGCTTTGTCTCCACACCGCCTTCGATCACAGCCTTTAAAAACTTATATTCGATCTCAAATTCCTCAAATGACAGGTCGTCCATATAAATAATAAACCGATAATTCCGGTTTTTGATCTTTGCAATCACGCTGGAAAGATCCTGAAACTGATGCTTATAAATCTCAATCATGCGCAGTCCCTGGTCATAGAATTCGTTTACAATCGCCTTTACGCTCGTCGATTTGCCCGTGCCGCTGTCTCCAAACAAAAGCACATTGTTTGCCCTGCGCCCTTCCACAAACGCACGTGTATTGTCAGCCAGCTTCTTCTTCTGAATCTCATAGCCGATCAGATCATCCAACATGACTCTGTCCATATTGTTAATCGGCTGAAAGACAATGCTGCGCCCGGATTCATCCGGCGATATCCGAAACGCTTTATTCAGCCCGAACATTCCTACCCCATATGCTTTGTAAAATTCTGTCACATAGGAAAAAAACTCGTCTTCATCCGCAGCCTCGTCAAGCTGCCGGCTTAAAGCCTGTACTTTTTCACTCACACTTTTATTGTACATCAATTCCGATTTTCCAATCGCCTTATAATCCGACAGATGTGTAAAGCAGTCGATTCCAAGCTTATTTTCCAGCCATGCAAAATCATAGTCAAACAGTTCTTTGAATGCCTTAAAATCATTTTTCGCAAAATAATTGACACTCCCGTCATTTGCACCGGTCTTCTCGCATGTAATGCTGAATGGATTTTCATCTGTAATCAGCAGAAATGTAAGATAATTGTGCCACAGATTGCTGTTAAAGCCAAAATCTGTCGCCAGAACCAAAAGGCGCTTGACCTGCCGGAACACTCTTGTAATCAGCCTGTCCTTTGTCTGCCCGCCTTCCCTGAGGTCCAGACATATGCTGCTTAACTCCATTAAAATAGAATCTTTCGGCATATCTCCATACATCAGCAGTTTTGATACAATATGATCCATTTTAAAGCCCCCTTTTATCTAAAGTCTTATAACGGCCTCTATACTAAGATAACATATGACGGACCGCCTTTCAAATAAAAAATCCGCCATACTTTAGAAACTGACGCAAATTTGCACAAGTTCTTTCACGGCAATTCCTTTAAATTCGTACAGCGGATATTATCCAGATCCTTTATATCATATACCTAATGCACCATCTGCTAAACAGCTATGATCACGCCCCCATCATTTGCATACATGGTGCTTACACCGGCAGTCTCCAAAATCAGTATTCTTTTAAACTTCATAAGCTTTTCTATCTGCTCCTTCACCTTCTGAGCCCGTTTCGGACAATTGCAGTGGGAGATGGCAAGCATCTTTTCTTCACAGTTTTTCGTACGTTTTAAAATCTCCTGCACCATGCGTTCCAGCGCCTTGTTCATGCCCTGTGCCTGTGCCAGCTGGCAGATCAGGCCATCCGGGGTAGCGCCCATAACCGGCTTGATATTGAGCACATTTGCCACAAGTGCTTTAAGATTGCTCAGCCTGCCGTTTTTGCGCAGTGTTTCCAGTGTCTCCAATACAAAAAATGTCTGCTGGCTTTCTATATACTGCTCTGTCAGCTTCACGACTTCTTCAAAGGAATGTCCCGCCTCCTCCAGCTCCTGTATTTTCATCCCAGTCAGCGTCTCACCGCCCGAAGCGGAACACGAATTAAAGACATATACATTTTTATCTGGAAAATCGGCCTCAAACATCTGTTTTGCCGTACATGCGCTGCCATACGACCCGCTCAGCTTTGCAGACAATGTCACAGCATAGATATTCTGCGCCTCTCCGCAGAAGGCATCGTAATATCTCTGCGGCGACGGGCAGGCTGATTTGGGGCAGTTTGGGCTTTCTTTTACTTTCTGTAAAAACTCTGCCTGACAAAAGCTTTCATCGTCTACTACATGATAATCATCCACATCCAGTTCCAGAGACACAGAACTAAAATGTTCGTCCTTCTTTAATTCTTCTGTAAATTCCCCACAGCTGTCCACAATAATTTTATAGCCCATAACTTCCTCCACTCTGAATCCGCTTTCATACATATAGTTTCATTAGATGCCCGTCAGGCACCTGAACAATATATCATATTATATGCGACTTCACATGTTATTAATCATTTTTTAACATAGTATCGATTACTACATGATAATACCATTAATAACATTATTTGTAAATATGCTTTTTACAAATTGTGGAATTCGAAGTCGGCTGACCGCTGGAGCGTGCCTTAAAAATCATTCCGGCCGTTTTTATTATGGAAATATAACCACAAAAATATTCAGCTGCATATCTGTCTTATAATACACCGTTTCCAATCCGCTGCAGTAATCGCTGATATGGTAGTCTGTCAGGAAATATTCCTTGGCCTGTGTACACAGCTGGCTGTCTGCAAATTTGATTGCTATGCTGCTCTTCCCTTTTTCATAAGCCTTTTTTAAAATTGCTCCGATTTTTGCTATTGACTTTTCATCCAGATCCGTAAAATACATGCCCTCCTGCACAAAATAGTTATTTTCTACCGCCGTACATTCCGGCAGCTCAAACTTCATCTGCGGATTATGGTCCTGAAGCATTTCTTCTGTCGTAATATTCAGATAATCATACTCCACATATTTTACATCGTTCTCTTCGTCATCATGATACTTGGAATTGCCCCAGGTCACATCTACATAATACCATTCGCCGTCCAGCTGCACCAGATTCCATGCATGCGGGCCTCCCTTCGCCATACCGGTAATAATGACACACGGAATATCCAGCCGCTCCATAAGGTACTGCATTGCACTGGCATATCCCTGGCATACCGTCTTTTGATCCACAAATACGCTGATGATATTCTGGTTGTTTTCGGATTCCAGTTCATAGTCCACATTTTCAATCAGCCTGCGGTAGATCCGGCGCACCTTATCATAATCGGAGTCCCCATCTTTTATTCCTTTTAGGTATTTTTTTACCTTTCTGTCTATTTTTTTCTGCATGGAAAGCCGCTCTTCCTGTGTCATCGTATAATTCGGCGAAAACGACATCATCTCTGTCTGGCCGTTTCGCTGATACTGTGTATAACGAAAGCTCTCTACCCAGAACAGCCCGCCGTAGTCCGCCTTGATACAGTTGAAAATATCTTCCAGATGCCTGCCCTCCGACGTAGACAGCGTTACTTCTGCCTCGTGATTCATAACCGCGTCCAGCATCTGGTCATAGATCTTTTGTTTTTCATCAGATAAAGCTTCATATGCATATCTGCCCTTTGAAATGCTCTGTACATCTTTTGGCAGCTCCAGCGCATCCATCTGCTGCTTTAACTCCATATTCTGCCTGACAGAGCTTACAACCTCTTCCACCGGACGCACAATGCCTGCAAACTCATCCGGCAGCTTACAGCCCGCCAGAGCGCCGCTCATCAATGCCAGAAGCAGACCGATCGTCCATCTTTTTTTATTCCTGCATATACGCACTCGTTTCATTCCGACTTATCCTTTCCCTTCAAACTTTTATGCTGCAATTTACTTGTTCTATACGTTTCCATGTAATCCGACTACAATCTCATTTATAATCCGGGCGATGCCGCCGTTACTATCTATCATATCCTGCTTACGCTGGTTTTTCAATCTTTTTCTTTTTTATATTGTAAAAAAAAGAAGATCCTCTATAATAACTATATGGCCCGCATTACGCTGCCATGAAATCCACTGCAGCCTGCATAATATGCAGTGCAGACATATTTTATGAATAGATTTCAATCCATATAAAGCATTTGAACTGACTTATTAGGAGATTCCAAACTATATGAAAGCATTTGAATTAACCGAAAAAAAAGAATTTATGCACCTGCTTCTTCGCAGTGAGCTGTTTGACAATTTTCTGCTGTCCGAAGCCACCATACATGCCGCGGTCAAATATGACATTGACGGCCGGATTAACAAATCTTTTTTTGCAGATAAAGACGACCTGTCAGGCCAGCACCTCGACGGCCTTACATACCTCCCCTACGGCCAGATACGCCCTGTCTGCTTTGAGCTGATCAAGGGAAGGCGTACGCCGACCTATTTTAAATTTGTGCTGATGCTGTCCCCGTCCAATCTGACAAATACGATCCAAGCCTCCGGCACCTCTATCTCTGAGTCAGACATCCGGGCAGCTTTCCTAAACATTTATTATCAGAACGGCCGGCTGATGCTTACTACCGGAGTCTCCTACAGCACGTTTATTACTGACAAAAGTTTTGAAACAGAATGGGAAAAGTTTACAATAAACTTCTTAAATCGAAAAAACGTAGCTTTTTCCGAAATTTAGCCCTTTTTTCGCTTTACTTTTCCATTTTCATATGATATTGTATGCGTAAGCTGAAAACAGCTAATATGATTTGGAGGTACTGTCATGAACAAAGGAACAGTAAAATGGTTTAACAACCAGAAAGGTTACGGTTTCATAACAGATGAAGAAGGCAAAGACGTATTTGTTCACTTTTCAGGGCTGAACATGGAAGGTTTTAAGTCTCTGGAAGAAGGCGCTGCCGTAGAATTCGAAGTGACTGAAGGTGCCAAGGGACCGCAGGCTACGAATGTGACTGTTGTGAAATAACAAACCAAAATGTGCATTAATCAATAGTCAAATGTACATTATGATATATAGATTTTATTTATAGATTATACATGCGTATTGACGAACAGAATTTTGATTAAACACAGCAAAGAATCTGCCATAGGCAGATTTTTTGTTTTACAAAATTATTTTTCTTCAAAATGAGTACGAATCATTGTGCATTTTCCAAAGATTTACAGACAAAAGAAACCACTCTGCTTGAACTTTCTTTTATCATGAATAAAAAGCCGCTGTTCCTATTATGAAACAGCAGCTTTTTATAAAAACAGCAATATAAATTTTGATTAACATCACATTCAGTCCGGCATTTTCTCTGCCATATAACCGAATAAATAATCCAGAATTTATTTATAATTTACGATTTTGCCAAAATCAGCCTTTAAGCTTGCACCGCCTACAAGTCCGCCGTCAATGTCCGGCTTGCCGAACAGCTCTGCAGCATTTGCAGCATTGACAGATCCGCCGTACTGAATGCGAACCGCATCTGCCGTAGCCTGATCATACATTTCTGCTATGCATGCACGGATAGCGCCGCATACTTCCTGTGCCTGGTCAGATGTAGCTGTCTTGCCCGTTCCGATAGCCCAGATCGGCTCATACGCAATTACAAGGCCTGCTGCCTGCTCTGCCGTAATATCCTTTAAATCAGACTTGATCTGCATACGAATCCAGTCAAGCGTGATTCCCATTTCGCGCTGCTCTAAAGACTCGCCGCAGCATAAAATCGGGATCAGGTTATGTTCCAGCGCTTTTTTCACTTTTTTATTCAGCATTTCGTCACATTCCTTGAAGTAGTCACGTCTCTCAGAATGTCCGATAATGACATATTTGACACCTGCATCAACCAGCATTTCAGCAGAGATCTCGCCGGTATATGCACCACTTTCCTCATAGTACATATTTTCTGCGCCTACTGCTACATTGGTGCCTTTTACTGCTTCTACAACCGGTATGATGTCAATTGCCGGAACACAGTATACTACCTCTACGTCATCGCTTGCAACAAGCGGTTTTAACTCTTCAGCTAATTTTACAGCCTGGCTTGGGGTCATATTCATTTTCCAGTTACCGGCTACAATTTTCTTTCTTGCCATAGCATAATCCTCTCAAGGTCTTATTTTTTACAAAAGAAAGCTCGCTGAGGAGACTTTCTTTTCATGAATTATTTGTCGTTTGCTGCTGCTACGCCCGGCAGTTCTTTTCCTTCCAGAAACTCTAAAGAAGCACCGCCGCCTGTAGAGATATGGGACATTTTATCGCCAAAGCCCAGTGTATTGACAGCAGCTGCAGAATCTCCGCCGCCGATAATCGTAGTAGCATCTGTCTCAGCCAGTGCCTTTGCAACTGCGATCGTGCCTTCTGCAAGCGTCGGATTTTCAAATACGCCCATCGGCCCGTTCCATACGACTGTCTTTGCGGATTTAACAGCTTCTGCAAACACTTCCTGTGTCTTCGGCCCGATATCACAGCCCTGTCTGTCAGCAGGCATTGCAGAGGAATCATATACTTCTGTCTCAACCGGAGCATCGATCGGATTCGGGAAGTCCTTAATCGTTACGGCATCTACCGGCAGAAGCAGCTTCTTGCCAAGCTTCTCAGCCTTTGCGATCATTTCCTTACAGTAATCTACTTTGGAATCGTCTACCAAAGAGGTACCGATCTCATTTCCCTGTGCCTTTAAGAATGTATATGCCATTCCGCCGCCGATAATCAGTGTATCGCATTTTTCCAACAGGTTGTCAATAACATTTAACTTGTCCGCTACTTTTGCACCGCCGAGGATCGCTACAAACGGGCGTACCGGATTTTCTACCGCATTTCCTAAGAAATCGATCTCCTTCTGCATTAAATAGCCGACTACTGCCGTATCTACCAGCTGGGCTACACCAACGTTTGAGCAGTGCGCACGGTGTGCGGTACCGAATGCATCGTTTACAAATACATCACATAAAGAAGCCAGGTCTTTGCTGAATTCCTCGCCGTTTTTCGTCTCTTCCTTGCGGTAGCGGGTATTCTCAAGCAGGATTACTTCGCCGTCCGTCATTGCCTCAACTGCTGCTTTTGCGTTAGCTCCTACTACTTCGTGATCTGCTGCAAACTTTACTTCCTGCCCTAACAGCTCTGAAAGCCTTTTAGCAACCGGTGCAAGAGATAATTCCGGCTTCGGCTCGCCCTTAGGCTTGCCAAGGTGGGAGCACAGAATAACCTTTCCACCGTCTGCAATCAGTTTTTTAATCGTAGGAAGTGCTGCCACCAGACGGTTCTCATCTGTGATGCTGCCTTCTTTTAACGGTACATTGAAATCACATCTGCACAGTACTTTCTTGCCTGCTACATTGATGTCATCCACTGATTTTTTATTTAAGCCCATGAGTCTTTTCCTCCAAATCTAAATATACTAACAGCTGCATATTTCATCAGCCCTGTTTCATAAAAGGGCCCGGTCCTTAAACGACCGGACCCTTTGTGAGTCTAAATAAACAATAAAAATTATGCTAATTCTGAGAAATACTTAATTGTACGAACCATCTGAGAAGTGTAAGAATTCTCATTGTCATACCAAGAAATTACCTGTACTTCGTACTGATCGTCTGAAACTTTGCTGACCATTGTCTGTGTAGCATCAAACAGAGAACCAAATTTCATGCCGACAATATCAGAAGATACGATCTCATCTTCATTGTATCCGAAAGATTCATTCGCTGCTGCCTTCATAGCTGCATTGATACCGTCAACTGTTACATCAGCTTTGTTTACAACTGCTGTTAAGATAGTTGTAGAGCCGGTAGGAGTCGGTACACGCTGTGCAGATCCGATTAATTTGCCGTTTAATTCTGGAATAACAAGGCCGATAGCTTTAGCAGCGCCTGTGGAGTTTGGAACGATATTTACTGCTGCCGCACGGGATCTTCTTAAATCACCTTTTCTCTGCGGGCCGTCAAGTGTCATCTGATCTCCGGTATAAGCATGGATTGTCACCATGATACCAGACTGGATCGGTGCATACTTATTCAGCGCGTCAGCCATAGGTGCTAAGCAGTTTGTTGTACAGGATGCAGCTGAGATAATCGTATCAGAAGCTTTTAATGTCTCATGGTTCGTATTGTAAACGATTGTAGGAAGGTCATTACCTGCAGGTGCAGAGATAACAACTTTACGAGCGCCGGCATTGATATGAGCCTGTGCTTTTTCCTTGCTTGTATAGAAGCCGGAACACTCCAATACAACGTCAACTTTTAACTCGCCCCATGGGCAATTGTTTGCATCTGGTTCTTTGTAGATCTTGATCTCCTGACCATCAACCGTAATGGAATCTTCGCCAGCGGATACTTTGTCAGCCAATTCATATTTACCCTGTGAAGAATCATATTTCAGCAGATGTGCAAGCATCTTAGGGCTTGTCAAGTCATTGATTGCTACTACTTCATATCCTTCTGCCCCGAACATCTGTCTGAATGCAAGACGGCCGATACGGCCAAAACCATTGATTGCTACTCTTACTGCCATGTTTCATTTCCTCCTAAACATATTTGAAATATTTTTATCTCATTGGATAATATACCCAAGCCATTTCCTATTTTAACCAATCTTTTGTAAAATTTCAAGTAGCATTCGAAACTTTGTTAAAAATTTATCTGGAATGTTGTAACAAAGTGATAGAGCAGCATTTTTTTGTCCAAATCCTGACAGCGGCATGATCAGCAGATGAAAAGTCTGGATAAAAAGTCTGGATAAAAAGTTTGGAATAGACAGCACTTACATGATATGTTACAATTAATAAAAATTCCGGCACGAAGGAAAGTGAGCGGTGTTTTGCAGAATAAAACAATTTATTCCAACAAAGCCGATGCGGACAGCAGCGTTGAGGATTCTGATTTCGAGAACATAGAGCTCGACAATGTGATGAACATAGACATCTTAAATGATGTCTGCTCTACGGTGCACAACCGGCTGATTGTGCTGATGGAGCACCGGTCAGCATTAAACCAGAACATGCCGGTGCGCATGTTCCTGTACACGGCCGAGGAATATAAGCGGCTGCCTGCGGGGAGTGAATTTTCCTCTGCGTTTTATGCGTCTGCACTGGTGAAGATCCCTGGAGCGTGTTTGAAAAATACTTTCTGTTAAATGTGCGTTACAATTTGCGGGAGATGTCCTAGAGCGTGTTTGAAAAATCATTTCCGCGATCTGCACTCCCCACTTTGCGGAGAATTTATCCCAAATTTAATCAACATAGCCCGCTATGCCTCATAAATTTGGGATAAATTCTCCACCAAGTGTGAAGCACATCTCACGGAAAGCATTTTTCAAACACGCTCTAAAACACACGCTGCGCGAAATTTCTATTGCCATAAATAATATATTGAGTACGGACAGGCCTGACCGTGCTCAATTTCGTTTTATTATGAATTCTTAGATTTTAGAAAGGATAAATTTTATGTATTGGGATACACACATGCACTGCTGCTTTTCCGGCGACAGCTCAAGCTCGCCAGAATCCATGGCCGAAGCCTCTATAAAAAAGGGCTTAACGGGCATATGCTTTACAGACCACCTGGATTATGACTATCCTAAGGAACCCGGCCTGTTTTTACTTGACCTGTCCTTATATGAAAAGAAAATACATGCCCTTCAGAAAGAATATAAAGGCAGGCTTGATATTCTGTATGGCATAGAGCTGGGGCTGCAGCCGCATCTGGCGCAGAAGCATAAAGAGCTCCTGTCGCAGCATGACTTTGATTTTGTGATCGGCTCTTCGCATGTCGTGCATGGCATGGACCCTTATTATGCCTCGTTTTACGAAGGCAGGACGCAAGAAGCTGCTTATCTGGAATATTTCGAGTCAATTCTTGAAAATATCCATGCCTTCCACGATTTTGATGTGTACGGTCATATCGACTATGTGGTGCGCTACGGTCCGAATCAGAATGCTTTTTATTCTTATGAAAAATATAAAGATGTAATAGATGAGATTTTAAGGCAGCTGATTCTGCTTGGAAAAGGCATTGAGCTGAATACGGCAGGCTTTAAATATGGGCTCGGCCACCCAAATCCTTGTGAAGACATATTAAAAAGATACCGGGAGCTTGGCGGAGAAATTCTTACGATCGGCGCAGACGGCCACAAGCCGGAACATGCCGCCTATGATTTTAAAAGGCTGCCCGAACTGCTTTCTGCCTGCGGATTTTCTTACTATACCGTATTTAAGAACCGCAGGCCGGAATTTATGCCGGTCAGCCATGCTGATTAACACATAATTAAATTTTCATCCGGGGCTTATTTAATCTTGGCACGTATGCGCTGCAGGGCATTGTCGATCGATTTGGGCTTTTTGCCCATATGCTGCGCAATCTGATGATAGTTCATGCCGTCCAGATACATGGAGAGCACCTGTCTTTCCATATGGCTCAGACGCTCATTGACCTGCTTTAACAGCTGCCTGACTGTTTCCTGGCTGATAATAAGCGTCTCTGGATTCAGTGTCTGGAGATGATTTTCCATCTCCAGATACATTCCGTCCTCGCCGTCCTGTCCGGCATTGAGAGGAATATACGTATTTAAGGGACTATGCTTTTTACGCTGTGACGCCTCCACTGCCGTATACATCTGCCTGGAAATACACAGCTCTGCAAAACGGTAAAACGATGCCTCCCTGTCCGGGCGGTAGTCCTGGACGGCTTTAAACAGCCCGATCATCCCCTCCTGAATCAGATCTTCTGTCTCCCCTCCAATCAAATACAATGCATTGGCTCGTTTTCGCACCAGATTTTTGTATTTTTCCATCAGGTAATCCATTACTTTTGTCTGTCCGCCCCTGAGCAGTTCAATTAACTGTTCGTCCGATACATCCTTGTATTTGTCCTGTTCCATGTGTCTCCTGTTTCAAGCCATGGTCTGCCTCCCATACGGCCCGATGCGTTTCATCAAATCATAACTTAATTAATGCTTTTGCAAATTTGCATTTAATTATCAGCGAATTGTCTCTGTCTTACTATTTCGTAGGACAGCACTGCTGCCGCTGTCGAGGCGTTCAGCGATCCGATTTCACCCTTCATCGGAATCGAAGCGGTAAAATCGCAGTTTTCTTTCACCAGCCTGCTGACACCCGCTCCTTCTGCCCCGATTACAAGTCCGATCGGGCCAGTCAGGTTCTGGCGGTACATCTGCTCTCCTTCCATATCCGCACAGACAAACCAGATCCCGCGCTCCTTCAGCTCCTTGATCGTCTGGTTTAAATTTGTCACCTTTGCCACCGGTGTGTAATTAATTGCACCTGCAGAAGCCTTTGCCACTGCCCCGGTCAGGCCGACCGCGCGGCGCTTTGGTATAATGACCCCATGAGCACCTGCCAGATTGGCAGTCCTTATAATCGCACCCAGATTATGCGGGTCTTCGATGCTGTCCAGCAGAATCAAAAACGGCTGCTCGCCTGCCTCCTCTGCTTTCTGGAGAATATCATCTACAGACGCATATTCGTAAGCAGCAGTCACCGCGATAACACCCTGATGCTTCTTTGTGCCGGACATACGGACCAGGCGCTCTTTATCTACAAAATTAATAATCGTATCATGCTTTTTCGCTTCTCTTAAAATAGTCTGAACAGGGCCGTCCTTGCAGCCTTCCAGTACAAACAGCTTATCTATTGTCTTTCCGGCACGGAATGCTTCTAATACCGCATTTCTGCCCTCGATCTTTGGCAGCGACGCATCCGGCTCATATCCCATACCGATACCCTCTGTTTCCTGCCTGGCTGCATCGGCTTTTGGGCTTAAATCTGTCTGTGCTGTTTCCTCTGCTCTGGCAGAATTCCTGCCTGCCCTTGCATAGCCTGCCTGACCGCTGCCCTTTTCTCCCATGCTGTAAGATTCTTCCCAGCTGTTTTCTGCCTCATCTGCTTTTGCATATTCATCATATTCCGGCTCTGATTTCTGTCTTTTCGCCAGTATATGCCCTGTATTCCACAATTCCTTTACTTTTCCGACACCTGTGCCTCTGCGGCCCGGCTTTCCGCCCCGGCCCATGCTTTCCTCACGGCTCGTTCTGCTGCCGTTGTTTAAATCCGCTTCACGTCCTGACCTGCTGCCGCGGGCCATACTGTCCTCACGTCCTGACCTGCTGCCACGGTTCAGGTCTTCTCCGCGCCCTGACTTACCGCCCCGGCCAAGCTTATTCACCCGGTCCATGCCTTCCCCGCGCCCTGACCTGTCCCTGCGGCCCATGCCTTCCTCGCGGTCTGCCTTCTTACTGCGGCCCGGCTTTTCACCCCAGCTGTACTTTCCACTGCTGTCTGTGCGCTCTTTTCTCCCCGGCCTGCGGTCCTGTCCTGGCCATTCCCTGCGCCCTGCTGCCTCAGACGGCTCCTTTATATCATATTCCTCCTGCGGCTTTTCATATTCTCTGCGCTTAACCGTCCTTTTTTCTACGGATTCACCGCGTTCTTTTGCCGCCTTGCGCTCTTCAAATGCCCGGACTTCTCCTGCTGACATTCTTCTATTAAATTTCATCCTTATTTTCATATGCTTCTTTTATCCTCCTGCATACCGATCTGCTTTTTCTCTGCTTTTCCATACCTGTTGCGGGCCTCAGTCCCTGCATATTCATCGGGTGTATAACCCGCCACCGCCTCTTTTACAAGCTCCATCAGCCTGTCCATATCGCCCGTTAAATACAAATATCCCATCAGCGCTTCAAATCCGGTCGCCCTGCGGTAATCGTTGACGGAGGCGTGCTTGGATACCGAATATGACTTGGCATTGCGTCCCCTGCGGTAAATATCAGCCTCATCTTCTGTCAAAAGCGGACGCAGAACCTCCATCATGGCTGACTGCGCCTGCGCCTTTACAAGACAGCTGGCCTCCCGGTGCAGTTTTTTCACCTGCCTGTTCCCTTTTGATACCACAATTGTCCTTATGATCAGCTCATAAATCCCGTCTCCGATATAAGCGAGTGCCAGCGGCGAATATGACCGGATATCCTTTTCTTCGATCTGAAACTGCTTTCTAATAAAAGCCTCTATGCCGTACCCTGTATGTTCATGCACGTCTCCAGGTAACTCCTTCTCTTGTATCCTTTAAAATAATGCCTTTTTGTGCCAGCTCATCGCGGATTTCGTCCGCTCTGGCAAAATCTTTATTTTTTCTGGCCTCCTGCCGTTCTTTGATCAGCTGGTCGATCTCATCATCCAGAATTTCTTCTTCCCGCTCAATTACAATGCCGAGCACATCACACAGGATGTGAAGCTCATTGTAAAGGCTGTCTAAGTATTCCTTTGTATTCTGTCCCAATGCATGGATATTTATATATTTTACCAGCTCAAAAACTGCAGAAACCGCATCTGCCGTGTTGCAGTCATCTTCCATGGCAGCCTCAAACTTCTTTTGATACTCCTGCGCCCCTGCATACAGTTCTTTTTCCTCTGCGGTCATTTCCTGCGCCTGTGCACCGTCTATAAGACGCTTCAGATTTTCTGCTGCCGTTAAAATACGCTCCAGTCCGTTTTTCGCAGCCTCCATCAGATCGGCGCTAAAATTCAGCGGGCTTCTATAATGTGCGCTGAGCATAAAAAACCGCAGCACCTGCAGGTCATACCGGTCCGCGATCTCCCTGACCGTAAAAAAATTGCCCAGGGACTTTGACATCTTTTGATTATCAATATTTAAAAATCCATTGTGCATCCAGTAGCGTGCAAACTGCCTGCCGCTTGCTGCTTCGGACTGTGCAATCTCATTTTCATGATGCGGAAAGATCAGGTCTTCTCCGCCTGCATGAATATCTATTGTTTCACCCAGATATTTTTTGGACATGACAGAGCACTCGATATGCCAGCCCGGACGTCCCTCACTCCATGGAGATTCCCATGCCGGCTCGCCCTCTTTTTTGGGTTTCCACAGTACAAAATCAAACGGCTCTTCTTTTAAGTCTCCTGTCACCTTGATGTCACGGTGCCCGGCCTGTAAGTCTTCCAGATTTTTATGCGACAGCCTGCCGTACCTTTCAAACCTGCCTGTCCGAAAGTATACCGTCCCGTCAGCAGCCTGATACGCATATCCTTTTTCGATCAGGGCGGCAATCATCTCAATCATGCCGTCGATCTCCTGCGTAGCCATAGGGTGCACAGTCGCAGGCTTTACATTCATAGCTGCCATATCCTTTCTGCACTCTTCGATATAACGTGCAGAAATCTCAGCGGCATCCACGCCTTCTTCCAGCGCCTTGGCAATAATCTTATCATCTACATCTGTAAAATTGGATACATATGCCACCTCATATCCTTTGTACTCCAAATACCGCCTGAACGTATCAAATACGATCATCGGCCTTGCATTTCCGATATGGATCAGATTATAGACCGTCGGGCCGCAGACATACATCCGCACCCTGCCTTCTTCAATCGGGACAAACTCCTCCTTCTGTCTTGTCATAGTATTATATATTTTCATGATCCTTTTCTTCCTTTCCGTCCGTATTTTACAACAGATTATTTCTAATCACATATATGGCCCAGGGCCGCAGTCCCGTTTCCGCACCCGCTGCATCCGCTGCATCTGGCTGCCGGTTCCGAAGCCGCAGCGTAGCTGCTTTCATATAAGGAAGAAAGTGCACAGACTGCATGGGCAGATATGCCCTGTTTTGTACCTGTAAATCCCAGTCCCTCTTCTGTCGTAGCCTTAATATTGACCTGGTTTTTCTGAAGCTTGAGCACATCTGCAATATTCTGCTCCATCTGCGGTATATACGGCCGAAGCTTCGGCTGCTGGGCTATGATCGTTGCGTCGATATTTTCTATAAAATACTCTTCCTGCATAAGCAGCCCGCCTACATGTCCCAGCAGCTTCAGGCTGCTTATGCCTTCATATGCTTTGTCTGTATCTGGAAAATGCTTTCCGATATCTCCAAGTGCTGCCGCTCCCAGCAGTGCATCCATAACCGCATGGATCACTACATCCGCATCCGAATGCCCCAGCAGCCCATGTGTATGAGGTATTTCCACGCCGCCAAGTATAAGCCTGCGTTCTTCCGTCAGTTTATGGACATCATATCCCATTCCTACGCGCATAAATCCCTCCTGCTCTCAAAATCATGCTCTGTAAATACAGTATCAGAGGTATTCTATCACAATTTTCCAAGAATGAAAATATTTTTCCGATAGTTTCATCAGAATCTGGCAGATATCCGTCAGAATAAACTGTTCCTGCGGCCAAAAACATCCCAAATGAATCCTTCCACGCACATTCATAAATAGCCAAATTTACTTAGATAAAAATTTTATTTTTTGATATTTTCGTTAAATCAACTAATATTTTTATTCATTTTTATATAATATAACGAATGCACTATTGCTGATTTTCGTTTTTCGTCAAATCTCCCAACCGAAATATAAAATATTTATTAAAACACAATATAGCCAGAAACCGCTGAATTTGGTATAGTTAGATATGTAAAGAAGAAGCAGTACCTTATCGGTTGGTGTTTACACAGCCGTTGAGAGTTAAAATTATAACAAAAAATTAGGAGGATTTCAAAATGTCAAGTGTAACATTAAAACACATCCAGAAAAAATACCCAAACGGATTCGAAGCTGTTAAAGATTTCAACCTTGATATCAAGGATCAGGAGTTCATCATTTTCGTAGGTCCATCCGGCTGTGGAAAATCTACCACACTGCGTATGGTAGCCGGCTTGGAAGATATCTCGGGCGGTGATTTAATTATCGACGGCAAGCGTATGAATGACGTAGAGCCTAAGGACAGAGATATCGCAATGGTATTCCAGAACTACGCTCTGTATCCGCATATGACAGTATATGATAACATCGCTTTCGGTCTTAAACTGAGAAAAGTACCGAAGGATGAAATCGACAAAAAAGTACGTGAAGCTGCTAAAATCCTTGACCTTGACCAGTTATTAGAGCGTAAGCCTAAGGCTTTATCCGGTGGACAGAGACAGCGTGTTGCCATGGGCCGTGCTATCGTCCGCAGCCCTAAGGTATTCTTAATGGATGAGCCTTTATCCAATCTGGATGCAAAATTAAGAGTACAGATGAGAACCGAGATTGCAGCATTACATAAAAAATTAAAAGCTACGATTATCTACGTAACACATGACCAGACAGAGGCTATGACACTGGGAACAAGAATCGTTGTATTAAAAGACGGCGATATCAAGCAGGTGGATTCTCCACAGAAATTATACAACCAGCCGGATAACTTATTCGTAGCAGGATTTATCGGCTCTCCACAGATGAACTTTATAAATGCTACCTGTAAAGCAAACGGTTCTGATGTAACTTTGAATTTTGACAAATTCTCAATTGCACTTCCGCCTGCAAAAGCAAAGAAATTAATTGATGGCGGCTATAATGGAAAAACCGTTGTTATGGGTATCAGACCAGAAGATATCGGTGATTCCAAGTTTGAAATGGAAAACTACGCAGCTCGTATTGATGCAACTGTAACTGGATACGAATTACTTGGTTCTGAAGTAATCCTCTACTTCCCAATCGGCGATGCAAACCTGAGTGCAAAGGTAGAATCCTCTACTCCGGCTCGCCTTGGCGATCATGTTACACTGGCATTAAATCCAGAAAAGATTCATGTATTTGACCGTGATACAGAGCTGACAATTACAAATTAATTTTTAGTTTTGCATTTATTTAAAATCTATATAATTAGTCTCTTCGGGGATTGATTATACGCTGATGCGAATCAGTTTTAAACAATAGAAAGGAAGCATACAATATCACCAACCCGGTATTGGCTTCCTTTCTTTTTTACTACCAATACCATAGCATGCAGGAGGCTGCCGCTCATGAAAAAATTTCAAACAATACTTGAAGAAGTAATGGAGATTTCCAGAATTCCGATGATTTTGTACGATGCAGATGGAAACTGTGTGGCCTCTGCTGCAAATGCAGGAATCGAACTGGCAGACAGCGTACAGGAATTTCTCCAGTCTGACGTAGACAGTCAGTCGCTTGGAACCTATCATTATTTTAAAATCGTCTGCTCAGATACACTCTCTTATGTGCTGCTGGTATCCAATTACACATCGGACTCCTTTACAATCGGACGTCTGACAGTATGCCAGTTAAAGCATCTTCTGGAATCGCAGGAGGATTCTATAACAAAATCCGGATTTATACGGAATCTGGTCAATGGTGCACTGACACCATCTGAGATCAGCCGCCAGATCAAGCGGCTGAAGCTGTCACCCGCCAGATGGGCGGCATTTGTTATCGAATGCGATGAGGGCCTGGAGGACTCCTACACGTTTCATTTTTTAGACCATGCCTTCGCAGGACATAAGATGGATTTCTGCTGTGAACTTGATGAAACTCATCTGCTGCTGATCAAGGACAGCTCAAATATCATCAAAGAATTTAAGTCCTCATTAAATTCTTCCAAGGCAAGGGGCAGCCGCAGGAAGAAAATCGATGATCCAGACGATGCCGAGCAGATCTCTGCCAGCCTAAAAACCTTTGCGCAGACACTGGTAGATACGCTGCGTGCTGAAGCGCTCGTACAGACACATATCGGCTACAGTACGACTGCGGACAGCTTTGCACAGCTGCCCAGAATCTACCGCGAAGCATCGACTGCCCTTAAAATCCGCCGCACCTTTTTTGCCGAACGCGATACGATCGCTTATGACAAGCTCGGCATAGGAAGGCTGATTGAAGAGCTGCCGATTGATCTATGCAATGCATTTTTATATGAAATATTTGGAACGCATGTGCCGGATGACTTAGATGAGGAAACGCAGAATACGATTCAAAAATTCTATGAAAACAATCTGAATATCTCCGAGACTGCCAGACAGCTCTATCTGCACCGCAACACGCTTGTGTACCGGCTGGAACGTCTGGAGAAGATGATCGGCCTGGATATTCGAAAATTTGAAGATGCTATGACGTTTAAGCTGTCGATGATGGTGCTGGCACATGTAAGGGAGCATGTGTAAATGCGCAGGCTTACGTGTTCGAAAAATGCTTTCTCTTATGCAGGGCATTTTTCAAACACGCTCCATTCATAAGCCGTTGTATTTTTATAATCAGCTGCGGTAATCTGCATTTATTTTTATATAATCATAAGTAAGATCACATCCCCATGCCGTAGCCTTCGCATTTCCCTGATTTAATTGAATACAGATTTTAATCTCATCCTCTGCTAATATCTCGGCTGCCTCATCTTCCGAAAACGAAAGTCCGTTTCCGTCCCTGCATACCATAACCGAGCCTTTTGCCGAAGCAAGCTCAACATCGATTTTATGCACATCCAGATCTGCCTCTGCATAGCCGAGTGCACAAAGTACGCGGCCGCAGTTTGCATCTGCCCCGGACATTGCACATTTTACCAGCGGAGACCGGATTACGCTTTTGGCAGCTGTAATGGCTGTATCCAGATCAGGTGCTCCTTCGCATATGCATTCCAGCAGCTTGCCTGCTCCTTCCCCGTCTTTTGCCAGCATTTTCGTCATATGCAGCATTACAAGATACAGTGCTGTCTTAAAGGATTCATACGCGTCCCCTTCTTCTGTAATCTCTGTATTGCCCGCTGCTCCGTTTGCCATAACACAGACCATGTCATTCGTAGACGTATCTCCATCTACGCTCAGGCAGTTATAAGTTATTTTTACAATCTCACCCAGTGCTTTCTGCAGCATGCCTGCCGATACTGCCGCATCTGTCGTAATGAAATTCAGCGTAGTCGCCATATTCGGATGAATCATGCCGCTGCCCTTTGCCATGCCGCCGAGCCGGCATGTTCTGCCGTCAATTTTAAAGGATACTGCGGCTTCTTTTTTTACGGTATCTGTTGTCATAATGGCCTCTGCCGCCTTTTCATGATTCTGCGGTGATAAATCTGCTGCCAGCTGCGCAATATGCTCCTCAATCGGCTCAATCGGCAGCACCTGTCCGATCACTCCTGTAGAAGCCACGACCACCTCCCGCGGGTCGATCTGCAGCTGCTGTGCCGCAAGCTCGCACATCCTCCATGCTTTCTGCTCACCGTCGGCATTGCATGTATTGGCATTTTTACTGTTTACAATAACTGCCCTTGCCTTCCCTCCGGTTGCTTCCAGATTTTTTTGCGTAATGACAATCGGCGCGCCTTTGACCTTATTGGTCGTATAGACTGCCGCCGTACTGCAGATCCGCTCACTATAGATCATGCCAAGGTCATTTTTTGCCTTATCCGGATTCAGTCCGCAGTTGCAGCCGCCTGAAACAAATCCGGCTGCGGCGCAGACACCGCCTTCTATATATTCGTATCCTTCTACCTGCTCTAATTTCATTTTATCCTCCTGATCCCATACGGTTATTTGCTGTTTTAAGAACATTATAGCAGATCGATCAAAAATTACAATAGATGTATATTTTTTCAAAATCTGCCGCATACTTGATAGGGTCATAAATTAAATCCAGAAAGGAGAAATAGTATGGATTCAGATGAAATCATCTGCAGCTGCCTTGATATTACAAAAGGAATGATCGAAGAGGCTGTGAACAACGGAGCAAAAACACTTGAGGATGTACAGGAAGTCAACAGCGTCGGCACAATCTGTGGTGCCTGTATAGAAGACGTAGAGCAGTTGATCGCAGAACTGACTGCAAAATAGCCGTCCCCGGCAGCATCTGCATGCAGAACAGCTGGTTCTTGCAGTATCTAAACCAGCTGCTGCATGCTTACTTTTATATTAAGCTGCTGCACGCAGCCGGACAATGCCTATTGAATTTTTACCACATATATTGTAAACTAGCATATAGATATATTTAAATATCATCTTAAATAAAATTAGGATGCATAAGGCAGACCCGGAAGGAGCAAAGCACATGAAAAAAACTATGAACCAGTCAACTATGACCCTGATCCTGAATGGGGTTTCTCTCGCAGCACTTATATTTTTAATGCTGTCTCTTTTTGCAAACAACTACATACGCAACAAATTAAATACTGCAGCTGAGGAACGGTATAACCTGACCTATAATGCCAACCGTTTTATGAATGGTTCTGCTTATCTGACAAATGAAGTACGTGCATTTGCTGCTACAGGCACCCAGGAGCACTACGACAACTACTGGCATGAAGTAAACGATTTAAAAAACCGCGACCTGGGCGTTTCTGCCATGCAGGAAATCGGCATCACGGATGAAGAACAAAAAATGATTGACGATATGTATGCACTATCAAACCTGCTGGTGCCGCTTGAGGAAAATGCCATGAACGAAGTAATCGAAGGAAACCGCGAAAGCGCGCTGGACTATGTATATGGTGCTGAATATACAGATTCAATTACACAGATTAATGCACTCAAAGAACAGTTTTTATCTGCACTGGATACACGTACCCAGAAGGTGATCACAGATCTGTCCCATACATCTGCGTGGCTGCGCGCCTCTATGTTTGCTGCCCTGATCCTTGTGGGCATACTGCAGATGATACTGATGATCGTCACAAGAAAAGGCATACTGCAGCCAGTGATTGCCGTACGTGACCAGATGGGCGAAATTTCAAACGGCAACCTTTCGGCAGAATTTGCACTGCAGCCGAACACATCTGAAATCGGCATGCTCGTAAATTCCATCCATGAAACAAAGAAAGAATTAAAAAAATATATCAACGATATCGACCACAAGCTGGCAGAAATGGCCAAAGGCACGATGGACTTATCCATCGGCAACGACTACCGCGGGGAATTCCTTCCGATCCAGAATGCAATGCGGCAGATTTTGGATTCCTTAAACCGAGCGCTGTCCCAGATCAACCTGACCGCAGAACAGGTATCGGAAGAATCCAAGCGGATGGCCTCCGGCGCAGAAGTGCTGTCCAGCGGAACAGACATGCAGGCCTCTGCCGTGCATGAACTTTCCTCCAATATACAAAACATAACTGCCCAGGTGGAACGCACATCAAATGATGCAGAGATCGCACGGAAAAATTCTATAGAAGCCGGCAGCCAGCTGCAGATCTGTGATCAGAAGATGTCTGAGCTGACATCTGCAATGAACGACATATTAGAATCCTCCCATCAGATCGGCGGCATCGTAAAGACAATTGAAGACATCTGTTTCCAGACAAATATTCTGGCCCTCAATGCGGCAGTAGAAGCTGCCCGTGCAGGAGAAGCCGGAAAAGGCTTTGCGATCGTAGCAGATGAAGTGCAGGAGCTTGCAAACAAAAGCTCTGTTTCCGCGCAGAATATTGCCGAACTGATTGAAAACTCTATGAAGCTTGTGCAGTACGGCGTATCGCTGACCGCTGACACTACCAGCGCGCTTACAGAAGTCGTATCTAATGCACATAATTCCAACAATATGCTGGAACGGATCGCAGATTCAGCCTCCATGCAGTCAGACACGTTAAAACAGATTACACAGAGCATGAACCAGATTTCTGATGTCGTACAGACAAATGCTGCTACCGCACAGGAATCTGCCGAGTCTGCAAGAGAACTGTACAGCCATGCAGAACGGCTGAAAGTCTCTGTACAAAAGTTTAAGCTGCGCAGGCAGTAAAATTTAGATCAAATACTTGAATCAAAAACTGCAGCAGGTGATATCATTTCTTAAAGAGAATATGACAATACCTGCTGCGTTTTTAACTTTCAGTGATTTATCTATGCGGACTGCACTGGCTGATCTGAACTATGCAGACACTGTCCCGCACATTTTTCCTCCCCAAATGGATACAGGTGGTGCTGCTCCATATATTCTACCGATTTCTTTAGGTCATCAAACTCCCTGACTTCAATCAATACCGACGGTTTGTGTTCGAAGGAACGAATCCACCGGTCATACAGTTCCCATGGAAATTTTCCACTGCCGACTGCCTGATGCAGGTCTTCAATCCCATCATTATCATTGATATGGACATGTGCAACATATGGCCTAAGCCCCTCCAGCCATGGCTCCAGCGGACTTCCCGAAATCAAAGCATGGGCTGTATCCAGACAGACCGCAAAGCGCGGCTCATCTGCCATTCTTTCGGCCAGCTGCCCGAGCAGCACCGGCGAATCGTCAAACATATTTTCTAAAAAGATCTCCTGCCCCTGATATTCTTTTAAAATCTGGCGCCAGTATGCTTCACTGCGCAGCAGCCATGTGTCTAAATAGCCCTGAAGCCTGAAGTTTACAATATAATTGGTATGGAAAATAACTGCCCGAAGCCCCATTTTCCTTGCGATCTCCATGCTCTGGCGCACCCTCATGTCACTTACTTTAAAAATACTGCTGTCCATACTATTAATGCATATATCTAAGAACGCTCCGTGAAGCGTATCCTGTGAACAGTCCCTGCCCGCCGCCAGATACGTCTCAATCAGCCTCTCAGTTTCCAGTTCATGATCCAGAACCGCCGGCAGAAAAAAATCATTGTATTCAAACCGCATCTGGTATTCTTCTGCGAATACCAGATAATCTTTCATCTGCTGCAGTTTTGGTATGCAATACAGCTTATTCATTTAATTCCTTCCCTTTATAACTCCCTACATGCAGACTGGCTGTCTGCCGCACTGGCAATGCCCTCTACTGCATATACGGATACTGCACATTTCTTTCCTTTAAATGTATATTCTCCGGCAAAATTCGTCTGTATGCGCCCCCGCAGGCGCTGCTCCATTTCCATGCTGATCAGAATCTGCCCGGGTGCTGCCGCACCCTCCAGCCGGGAGGCGGTATTTACCGTATCCCCGATCGCCGTATAATCCATACGCCGTTCACAGCCGATATTTCCGATAACTGCCTCCCCGCACTGAATGCCGATGCCGATTGCCAGCTGCATTCCATACTCCTGCTTGCACTTCTCATTTAATGCAAATGCACTGGCACGCAGGTCTAATGCTGCACACACTGCCTTAAATTCATAATCCTCCAGATCAAACGGAGAATTAAACACTGCCATCGCGGCATCTCCGATAAATTTATCCAAAGTGCCGCGGTATTTCGCAACCACCTGCGCAACAAGCTCCAGATACGCGTTTAAAATATCTACGATCTGCTCCGGCGGAAGGACTTCTGACAGCGACGTAAAGCCTCTGATATCTACAAACAATACGGCCACATCTTTTCTGACGACTCCGATACGCGCCTGCACCCGCCCGTCCTTTACCAGCTCACTTACCACGCTTTCGTCTATATATTTTTTAAACACATCTTCCATGGCATATTGATTCTGAACGGCGATTATATACCGTACGATCAGATTATACACCGCAATCAGCACTGCCATAATGAGCGGAACAAGTATATTTACATAATATCCAAACAAAGTCACAATCCAGCATGCCATAAACTGTACGACACCGACACATACTACAATCATAACGGTCAGACGGACAGAACTGTAGGAAGTGGCTATAAATAACAGAGCCATAAAAAAAGCATAAAATACGGCCATAAATTTTTTGGATGCCTCCTGCCCTGTCCTCTGCTCCAGCAGTGCCTCCAGAAGATTTGCCTGCATATCCATCTCATGCATACTCGTACCGCGCTGATTTGGTGCGTGGAACGTCTGGTCATTTAAAAAGCTGCCAACCAGCACCATGCATCCGGCAAACGCCTCCGGCGCAATCTTTCCTTCTATTACATCACAAAACGAGTACACGGTATATTCATGGCTTCTTTTTGAAAAAGTAAACTGAAAAGACATATCCTCATCCAGCTTAGGCAGGCGGTATTCTCTTCCTTTATAGTCCATAAACTTTTTATAAATGGCTGTCGTAAAGCTGTCTACCTTCCAGCCGCTGATCCTGACACTTGAAAACGCATTCCGCACAAATCCGTCGTCAGAATTGCGCGTATTATTGATAATGCCGATCGTAGCCTGATCCAGGAGATCGTCAAACGGCTGTTCAATCACTGTAACCAGCTGCTCGTTTGTTTCCAGCAGCTTATTGGCGCTGTAAGCACCATATCCATTGATCTGATCCAGATTTATAACAGGCTCCGCTGTAACAACTGAGGCGCTGAAACAGAGATTTTTATAAGCAGTACACGCTTTTACCAGTGACTGATCGCCTGCGCTGTCTTTCTTCTCACTGTAGTCTAGATCCAGCCCGATCACGGCCGGCTTTTTGTCTTCGGACTTGTTCAGACGGTTCAGCAGCCGGACCGTCATCTCCCTCGACCAGTCCTCGTATTTTCCATACTTTCCCACCGTTTTTTCATCAACTGCAATAATACGGATCTGCGAATTGCTGTTTTTTGTGGCAATCGACTGATAAATCATATCGCTGAACATCTGGTCTGCCACTTCCAATATACCACTGTAGCTGATACATCCCGCAGTCAGTCCAAAAAACAGCGCTCCGATGCACATATGCTTCGTCCCGATCATGCGGTGCCATTTTCTGGTCATTGCCCTTGCTTTTCTTTTGACATTCGCTTTGGTTTCTTCTGACAATTCTCCTGTCAGTTTCCCTGTGATCTTATATAAGATCTTGTATAAAATCTTATCTGAAACCTTTTTCCAGAATCCTTTTACTGTTCTGCCGTCCTTTGGTAACTGTTCCATCCCACTATTCAAACACCTTCTCCCAATCGATATATTCTACTACATTTTTATGCTGATTATCCAGTACTTCATAAATATTGTCATATACTGCCTTTAAAATGTACTGGATAAATGGCGTCACATCATAAAACTGGTTGTCGCACAGGTCAAGGGCCTGATAATAGTTCTCTTTTGTATTGTTAACCGTCTTGCTCAGTGTCAGGGCACTGAAATTCTCAAGGCCTGATCGAATCAGAAAATCTGATGAAATCAGCCTTGCAATACGCCCGTTTCCATCGCAGAATGGGTGCATATATACAAAATAAAAGTGCAGGACAGCCATTTTAATATACGGTGACTTCACGCAGTCCATATTGTCCCCATAATAAAATTCAAAAAACTGCTTCATGCAGTAGCCAAGCAGCTCTGCCTCCGGCACTTTGTGCGACCAGACCGCCACATTTCCTGTACGGTATGCTTCGCCAGGAGAAACCGGCTCATCTAAAACCCCATCCGTCAGAATCCTCCATAAGGTTATAAGCGTCTCTTCATCCCTCTTATGTCTGACATTTAGATATTTTACAGCACGATATGTATTCTGAATCATCTTATCACCCTTTACCCCGGTACGGTTTGCACGGAACACCTCAAACAATTCTTCCTGCGTCGTTTCTGCCCCTTCAATCCGGCAGCTGTGAAATGATTCCTGATCTATCGATATGTCTGTATCAAAATCCGTAATGGAAATGCTTTCATACATTTTATCAATGCTCTGTAAAAGCCGCTGTGGTATTGCCGACGGACACCAGGTCAATGGATTTCCCAGCCCATCACGGATCGGCAGACGTTCAAGCAGCTGCTCTCTTTCTTCTAAAAGCCTGGCTGCGCGCGCATATCCAATCTCTGCATCTCTTTCCAATTCCTTATAATTCATCATGATACCACTCCTCCTTTTTTGAATATTATATTATATTAAAATTTTATTTTTGTATAATCCGCATGCATTTGTATTATATTTAAATTCTATTTTTTCATTTTTCTGCTTTTTATCTATTCAACCAGATCCAGAAGCTTTCCTGCTTCATCTGCCATATGCATGGACACTTCCTTGCTGTTCTGGGAAATCTGCACATTTTTCTGCACAACATTTGCAATAACATCCAGTCCTTCTACTGCATGAGACACGGTTTCTACATTCTGCTTTACCATATCCGTAATTTTGTATACGCTCTGGCTTGCTTTTTCAATCTCTTTTACTACAGCGGCAAATTCTTCGGCAGTTCTCTTTGTGATAACCTTGCCTTCTTCGACTGCATTGATGGAATTCGTAATCAGCTCACTCGTCTGTTTTGCAGCCTGCGCACTCCTTGCCGCAAGGTCGCCGACCTGCGTTGCTACGACTGCAAAGCCTTTGCCGTTTTCACCGACTCTGGCAGCTTCGATCGAGGCATTCAGCGAAAGCATATTTGTCTGATGTGCAATCGAGTTGATCTCGCCGATAATTTCTTCAATCTGTGCTGACATTGCACTGATTTTTTCAATGGCTTCTTCCAGTGTCTTCATCTGCATGCCTGTTGTCTTAATCGTCCCGGCTGCAGCCAGCGCTGCATCCGCTGCATTCTGCGATACGCCTGCGCTGCGGTTAAGCTCCTGCACCAGATTATCCATGACATGCTCTAAATCTCTCACCGCCTGTTCCTGCTCGCTCGTACCATTATTGATCGCATCCGCAGTAGACAATGTCTCCTGCGATACGCCGTCGAGATTGGAACAGACCATTTTTATATTCTCGATCAGGTTCAGGTTGTTCTCCATATCCTCTTTCTGCCTGCCGATTAATTCTTCATTTTCCCTCATGCTTTCACAGATCGATCCTACCATTTTGTTTACACTATCGCTCAGCACAGAAAATTCCGGCGTACCGCGCTCATCAATCGTAATTCCAAAATCACCGTCTGATATTTTCTTTACAGACAATGTGATATTTTGTATGCCGTTTACAATCTTGCGTTCTATCATATTGTTGATAAAAAAGAGAAGAACTACAAATATGAGAAAAATACTAAATGCCATAACAAGTGTCTGGATAAACGGATCATGGTAATATTCAGCCAGGGACACAAATGTACCGATATACATTCCGTTATATTCCTGTGCGACATATTTTCCTGATGTTCCATTTATATTTGCAGTTCCTTTTCCTGCTTTCAGCGGAATACCGGCCTCCTGCGCCAGGGTACCGATTAAATCCTCATCCGGGTGGGCCAGAATATCACCCGACTGTGTATCCACCGCATATACATATCCATGTTCCCCAAACTCAACTCCCCTTAACACAATATGAATCTGTGTTCCCGCGAGCATATTTTCCAGCACTTCCGGACGTATGCCGACCTGCACTACCCCCGGCGCATCTTTCCTTGCTACTCCGATATACTGCGTGACAATACCTGCTGCTGCATTTACCGTCGGTTCCTGTACGATCTCCATAGATGGGTTTTTTATGATTTCCAAAAATGCAGCAGACTGCTCTCCGCTGCCCATGTCAAACCCTATGTACTCATCTACAGTGCTTTGGATAATAATTCCATTTTCATCAATCACATGCAGCTCATTTACCATAAGCCGCTCCCCTGCTTCTTCCAGCTTTTTGACATCATCTAAAATACCTGGATCTTTTGCAAGCAGATCTGCAAATGCGCGTGTTTTTGCCAGATTGTTCTCCCCCACCGTATTGGTCAGCTCCGCTATATCCTCCTCATTTTCTGCGAGCCTTTCTTTGACAGATTCCAGGCTGTCAGCACTATCCGTATTGCTGACCTGCTGTGCAACAACCAGCTGGATCACTGCTACTATGCCGATATTTAGCACCAGTGCAGCAATCATGCAGATACACAGACTTCTGGTAAATATTTTTTTCATAAATGTGATCCCCCTCAAAAATTGAATTTTTTGTAAAAATTGATGCAATGTGGCAATTATAGCATTACCTTTTTCAGTAATCAACGCAAATTTTATAAAAATATACTATTTTTTTAATTAGAACCACCACTTTTTCCGAAATTTTTATGCCTATTTCTTTACAAGTAATAAGCAGCCATAAGCATTCCGCCTACAACTGCCTATATATCTTATAAATAAATCTTAAAGCTGGAACCTGCCGGCCTCTTTATTCTGCCTGTGGCTCAGCTCTACCAGTCCCTGCGTATCTTCTGAACATTCTCCAATTGTCTGGGACAGAAGTGCCATGCTTGCACTTGTTTCCTGCGTAGACGCAGCGCTCTGCTCTACTACGCTTGCCAGATTATTGACAGAATCCGTAACGATCTGTTTTAAAGAATTTAAAATTTCTGTCTGGCTGCCGATATCGTTTGTCACTTCTTCTACCAGCGCCACCTCTCTATTCAAGTGTTTAAATGCTTCTCTTGTCTCATCCAGACATTTCTGCTGCTTCTGTACGTTGTTCGTCACCTCGTTCATCTTGCTGACAGAAATTTCTACATTGCCGATCAGTTCTTTTACGATTTCTTCAATTTCCTGTGCATTGCCGGAAGATTCTTCCGACAGGTTGCGGATTTCTTCTGCTACTACCGCAAATCCCCTGCCCGCCTCTCCGGCTCTGGCAGCCTCTATGCTGGCATTCAAAGAAAGCAGGTTTGTCTGGGTCGCCAGCTCCTTAATAATTTCTACGGCCTTATTGATATTTGCGGCAGAATCATTGTTCTTATTTGTCTGCTCGGAAACGGTTTCGATCGCATCAATTGTCACTTTTGTGATCCGGTCAAGTTCTGTTATGCTGTCGGACGCAACAGATGTATGCTTGATCATCGAGGATACTGTATCCTCCAGCTTATGTACGCCGCTTTCTTCTACTTCGATTACGCCTCCCAGCTCTTTGATCTTGTCATTGACGGTCTCAGTCTCATTTGCCTGGCTGGTGGCACCCTGTGCCAAATCTTCAATCGCCCTGTTTGTGTTTTGTATGCTCTCAGATATGTGCCCAAATTTTTTGCTGAAATTTTCGCTGCTTTCATTCAGGGCTTCTCCGGTATGGATCATGCTGCCCAGCATGCCTGCCAGTGACTGGCGGACATTTTCAAGGGAACGGGCCATCTCCCCGATCTCATCTGCACGGATTAACAATGCCGGACTGACCTTAAAGCTCAGATCTCCTTTGGCTGCCTGATGCAGGTTGCCCTCCACCATCTTAATGCCCTTAGTAATCCTAAGTCCTCCAAATACAGCTATCGCAAGCGCAGCAACCAGCATAACAACTGCCGAAACGCCATAGATCATAAGCATGCCTGAGAATTCATCCTGAATACGCATTTTCATGCTGTCGATCTTTGCATTCATCTCATCAACATAGTTTCCTGTAGCGACAGCCCATCCCCATGGTTCAAACATCTCAGCATAAGCAACCTTCGGTGCTACTGTCACGCCGTCTGCTTTTGTAAAATAAAATTCATTGTATCCGCCCCCGGATTTAGCTACGGATACTATGCTCTGTGTCACCTTCACGCCGTTTTGGTCTGTCAGGTCGTACCTGTTTGTACCTTCCTGATCTGTAAGAATCGGATGCATAACCAACACATGGTCTTCTCCATCAATCCAGATATAACCGGACGCATCATCCCGGTAGCGCATTGCGCGAACCGCATTTTTAGCCATTTCCTGTGCTTCTTCTTCCGTGATCTCACCGCTCTGACTGCTGTCATAATACTTCTGTATCACTGCCATTGCACCCTGTACCTGAGATTTTATCTCCATATGATAACCGTCTGTCATGGCTTCCTCATATGCTTCGACTGATTCTTCCATAGACTGCCTCAGATAATATACACCCAGACACGCCAGACCGATTGTCGGAATGGCGATTAGTATGAAAATAATCGAAATCAACATAGCTGTCAGGCTGCGAAACCCTTTTAACTTTTTCACAGCAGTAACCTTTTTTTCTTCCATAATGGACCTCCTGCTTTCCAGCTAACTTCTACTTCTTATTACGCTTACCTTTATTATACACATTTCACAATCAAAGTCAACAAAAGGCAACCATTTTCGTGAATTTCACAACAATTTTGACTATAATCAATTAATTTCGCATGCTTATATTTGCATATTATTCACATATTGACATATCTCGCCCTAATCATATATTATTAAATCGTCATGACTAAAAAAGAAATGGGGCACAGATAAAATGATTAAGGTAGCAATATGTGATGATGAGCATGATACACTGCGCTATGTGGGAGATATGATCACACATTACGCAGCTTTGAACAGACTGGACTTATCCATCGACAGATTCAGCCGGGCCAAAGACCTGGAAATGCAGATAGAACAAAATGGGAATTACCAGATCTATATACTTGACATGCTGATGCCGCAGAGAAACGGAATAGATGTCGGTCAGACAATCCGCAGGCAGGACAGCCGCGCAGTGATTATATACCTGACATCATCAAAAGACTATGCGTATCAGGCATTTGGAGTATTTGCGCAGAGATATTTGTTAAAGCCCCTAAAAGAAACCGAGTTCTGCGAAGCAATGGATTTTGCAGTCGCAAATGCACTGAACACGTTAAAAACGCTCTGCATTAATACAGCAGACGGCATACAGCGGATTTTTTATCATGAAATCGAATATGTAGAAAGCTCTGCCAGGGCCGCCCACATTTTTACGACAGACCACAGGGAAATTGTAAGCCGGCTGCTGCGGCAGTCTTTTGAAAACAATATGAGCATGCTGCTGGAAAACAGTGATTTTATCCAGACACATAAATCATTTATTGTAAATTTAGGCCAGGTCAGCCTTTACGATGTCAGCCAGATGACAATGCGTTCTGGAACACAGGTTCCGGTCAGCAAAAGCCGTCAGGCTGATGTAAAGCGTACTTACTTAAAATACATATCAGAAAACTGCTGAAAGGAACCGACATGAAAATTTTTCATCTATGGATTGTATTTAATTCCTGCGTATTTATGTCATTTTATTTTATGACCTTCCTGATTTTAAAATATTCTAAATTGATATCTGCCCTGATCTGTGCAGCTGCCGTCACTATAAGCGTGCTGCTGGAAATATACCGGATCAGCATTGCTTTTGATGCTCCATTGCTCAAAATATTTATCAGCATAATCCAGATACCGATCCTGCAGTCATGTGCGCTCATACTGTCCAAGAAAAAGGACAGTTATGCGCTGTTTATCGGTTTCAGCTCCTCCAATTTTGTGATTGCAGGAAACATTGCCTCCTGCGGTGTCCTTTTAATTACAGGGGACAGCATGCCTGCCATGGCTGCCTGCACGCTGTGCAACCTGCTTGTCTTTCTCTGCATGTACTATATGATCAGGGATATCTGCTTAAAGCTGCTCAGCAGGGAAATCTCAATATGGATGTGCCTGGTTCCTGCCATGTGCTACATTACGTTTTACTTCATGCTGTACTGTCCAGTCTCATTTGAACAGCGCCCGGAAATCATGTACAGTGCAGGTTCACTGATTGTCACGATAGTTGTCATGTATATCCTGCTGCTGCATTATGTCTCCGCCAAGTCTGGTGAAAAAGAGCTTTTTTGGCGCAATAAAGAACTGCATGCCTATATCCATGGCATAGAACTCCAGACCGATGCAGCAAAAACAGCGATTCAGGATATCCGCCTTATGCGCCACGATATGCGGCACAAAGACTATCTCCTGATGGAACTGCTGCATGAGCATAAATACGCACAAGCAGAACAGATGCTGCATAAAGATCTTGAATATCTGGACAGACCCTATTTAGTTACATACTGTGAGAATATCGTAATAAACAGCATTCTATGCGGCATGGCAAAAGAAGCTGAGTCAAAAGCGGTCAATCTTAAAATCGCATGCGCCCTCCCTCCCCAGCAGGAAATCAACGACTATGATCTGGCAATACTGACTGCCAACCTGACGGAAAATGCCATACAGGCAGCTGCAAAGCTGAATCCTAAAGAACGCCAGATTTTTCTGACAATAAAATATAAAAAAGGCGAACGATTCTTTTTAGAAATCAAAAACCCATGGCATGAACAGGTCAGATTTTCCAATAAAACCGGCCTTCCGATCTCCACACAGGGCGGCGAGCATGGGCTTGGAATGAAAAGCGTACAGGAATTTGTGTTAAAATACCATGCACAGTTTGACTGCCTGGCGGAACAGCAGATGTTTATTGTCAGGATTTTAATTCCTTTTATGTGAAGAAACAGACTGAATACGTGAAGAACATGCCGTATATACCGTTGTTATTATCTGATATAATAACAACGGTACTTTTTTGTTCATTTTTCCAGCCGCACAGAAGAGCCGTTACGCAGGCCGGCCTATCAATACCTTTCTGTCTGGATGGAACGCTAGAAGGAGAATAGACTATGAAATTACGAGCAAAAATGATGTCCATCGCACTGCTGCCTGTTTTCATTTTGGGTATCGGTACCTTTCTTTTGGCAGCAGACAGAATCGCTGACGGAATATATGACGAAGCCTGCAAAGGAATGCAGGCAGCCTCACTGGCTGTCAGGGATATATTTGAAGTCGGAAATCCCGGAAAATATAATATAGATGAAAATGGAGACTTATGGAAGGGAGAAACATTAAATATCTCGCAGTCATCCGAAATTGCAGACCATATTAAAGATAACACCGGAATGGATGTCACCATATACTGGGACGACACCCGAATACTCACTTCCATCAAAAACAGCTCGGGAGAACGCCAGATACAGACAAAAGCACCTGCTGCAGTCATACAAAAAGTGCTGAAAAACGGCGAATATTATTTTGACCGCCAGACCGAGATCTTCGATACCGAATACATCGTATGCTATGCCCCGTTTTTTCAAGAGGGCACGGACCAGCCTGTAGGAATGGTCTTTCTTGGAAAGCCCCGCATGGTCGTAGCCAGGCTCATCAATGAAATCCGCCTGCAGATGCTTGCTGTGATCTCAGCCGTCCTTGTACTGACAGGAATCATTGTGACAATACTTGTAAAACGCATTAACAATGCACTCGCAGGGAGCATGGAGCTGTTAAGACAGATTGCAGACGGCGACCTGACTGTACAGATCGACCCATTCCTTTTAAACCGTTCTGATGAACTGGGCATGCTCGGCAGGGAAATTATGCTGATGGGCAGTAAGCTAAGGACAATCGCGAATATGCTCCATGAAAAAAGCCGACAGCTCGACCATTCATCTTCAGAGCTTCATGAGCATTCCGGTACAATACTGCATTTGATGAAAGGACTTGACCAGTCTGCGCGGGAAATGTCTGCAGGCTGTACCAGCCTGGCTGAAGATGCCTGCGAAGCAGGAAATGATGTATCTTCTATGGGCGAAATGATTGAACAAAGCAATGCAGACATCAAAAAAATGTATGAGATATCCAGCCAGATTCAGGATATGTCGAGGCAGACTATGGATGAAATACTCCAGTTAAATAAAGACATGGCGCGGGTGCGCACTTCCATCGATGATCTGGATACGCAGACAGCACTCACAAAGGAATCTGCCGATCGCATAAAGACTGCTACAGACCTGATCGCAGCGGTCGCCTCCCAGACCAACCTGCTGTCACTAAACGCCTCCATCGAAGCAGCCAGGGCAGGAGACCTCGGCAGGGGATTCGGTGTTGTCGCTTCTGAAATACAAAATCTTTCCGTGCAGGCAAATGAAGCTGTGGAAGACATACGGACAATGGTCGAAAGCCTGACCCGCAATTCAGACCATACGATCCACCGCATGGCAGAGGTACGTTCTTTTATCGAAAATCAGGGAATACATATTGAAAAAACAGGCCAGGTATTTGAGCAGGTCAAAAATGGAATTACCGATTCAGTAGACTATATGAATCACGTCATCTCCCGTTCTGAGCATATGGAGGATGTACGTATAAACATGATTGGTGCCGTACAAAACGCAGCGGCAATGGCACAGGAAAATGCAGCGAGCATACAGGAAGTAACCGCTTCGCTCATAAATGCCTATGAAGAAATCCAGATACTTTCTGACCGGACGGACGAGCTCGACAGCTTATCCACACAGATGAAAGAAAGTGTCAGTGTATTCAGCATCGATTGTGCATAATCGAAACGCATGAATACAAAATGCAGCGTTTCAGGCTGCAGCAGATCACGTGGACATCGGACAGTACTACCTCACCACTGTCCTTTATCCTATATAGTAAATCACACCTCACTTACTATTTAACAATAGAAAGCACGCTGTGTGAGCTTTCTATTTGTTACAAACAAAAGAAAGTTCGCTGTGTGAGCTTTCTTTTGTCATGAAATAAAAAATGACTGTATACTTCCAAACGGTACACAGTCATTTTTTATTTCGATTTTAACTTTTTTGGATATTATAGAAGCAGGCATTACACTTCTGAAAACTGATCCTTGCCTACCATACACAGCGGACACTCAAAATCCTGCGGCACATCCTGCCATTTTGTTCCCGGTGCAATCCCGCCTTCTGGATATCCTTTTTCTTCATCATATTCCCATCCGCAGACATCACATACATATTTCATATCTTTTTCCTCTCTTCTTTCTTAATATATTTCTTATATAGTTGTTATATCCTTATGATCTGCTTGCTTTTGCATCCCTGTTTTCCGCTATATTCCTTTAAGCTTTCCAGAGACTGTGCAGGTTGCAGTATGCATACACTGCTTCTACCTCGTCACCTTCACATAGTGCAAAGCATACCTCCGGCTTACTGCCCGGCTGCAGCGCCTTGCGCTGATTTCCCTGCTTGGTCTGCAGGGATACCCATGCAATATAATGCTCCGGCAGCATAGGATGTTCCGTGGAACCTACCTGTACCTTTACCAGGCTGCCTTCCACTGTATATACAGGGACATGCTTTTCTACCGCCGCATCTGTCGTACCCGGTACAATTTCTTTCATCTTCTGGCCGCAGCACATTATCGGAACTCCGGCATCCTTTACCATTGCAATAATATTGCCGCAATGCTCACAAATAAAAAATTTCTGTTCCATATGTTCTCCTCTCTTTTCTGCCGGCATACCGGCCGCTTAATACGAATCATGGCAGTACGGCAGAACAATTACCATAAAAATCAGCCTGATCGTTCAATCGCTGTTTACACAGTTTCCCGTGATACAAAAAACAGGCTGATATTCAGCCTGATCACGTACGTATGATTTTAATATTATAAGCTGGGCATATAGAAAAGTCAAGCGATTGTTTATAAAAATTTTTATGCGCTGCGGCTGCCGTTTACTTTTGAACCGGCAGCTGCGCCAGTATGACAGCCCCAAAGATCATCACACATCCTAAGATCTCGCGTCCTGACAGTGCTTCTCCTAAAATCACCCATCCTGCCAGTACTGAAAAAACAGATTCCAGACTCATAAGCAGTGATGCGACCGTAGGATTTACGCCGCGCTGCCCTATGATCTGCAGCGTATATGCCACACCGCAGGATAATACGCCGGCATATAATATCGGAATCCAGGCATCTGCTGCCGTCAGTGCGGGCATCCATGCCGCTATGCCGTCGATCGAATGCTTCATATCGATCAAAAACATCGGTACTGCGGAGAGAATCCCGCTTACAAAAAACTGAATGCATGCCATGCGCACACCGTCCACACGCACCGCAAAATAATCAATCAGCATAATATGTACTGCAAATACCAGCGCACACAAAAGCAGCAGCAGGTCAGAAAACTGGATGAAAAAATCTCCATGAATGCACAATAAATACAGCCCTGCTACCGCAGCCGCAATGCCTGCCCAGATATTCCAGCCGCATTTTTTATGGAAAAACAGCCCGATCACCGGCACGATCAATATATAGCATGCCGTCAGAAACCCTGCTTTTCCGGCAGTAGAGCCAAAATACAGCCCCAGCTGCTGCAGGTTGCTCCCCACCGCCAGTGCCGTGCCGCAGGCAATGCCTCCGGCAATCAGATTCCTGTCCGCCCATCCTGACACACGCTGCCCCTGCCCTGTCCGGGGGTTGTTTCTCCGTTCTGGATACAGACGCCCGAGCAGCTTTATGACTGGCAGCAGGACAAAGCCGCCTATAATACAGCGGATACAGTTAAAGGTATACGGCCCTACTGCGTCACCGCCTGCGCTCTGCGCTACAAATGCAATTCCCCAGATCCATGCAGTCAAAACCAGCAAAAAGGAATTGCGCCGCCTTAATGCGGCATGATCTAAGCTCATACTACTCCTCCTTAGAATTATTTTCGATTCTGATTTTTCCATGCCTTAATCTGATTTAAGCGGGCCGAAAACGCCTCTTCCATACCCTGCGCAGTCGGATGATAATATTCCCTGCCAAGCAGGGAATCCGGCAGGCACTGCATAGAAGTAAGCTTGTCCTCCGTGTCGTGGGCATACTGATACCCTTCGCCGTAATGAAGGCTGCCCATCAGCTCTGTCGCTGCATTGCGTATGACAAGCGGCACCGGCTCAGACAGCTGCGTAAGCGCATCTTTTTTGGCCTCGTTATATGCGGTATACAACGCATTGGATTTTGGTGCCAGCGACATATAGACAACTGCCTGTGTCAGGTGCACCGTACATTCGGGCATGCCTATGACATGGCAGGCATGAAAGGCAGCTACTGCAGTCTGCAGTGCCTGCGGGTCTGCCAGACCGATATCCTCGCTGGCAAACCGGATTACGCGGCGCGCTATATATAACGGCTCTTCTCCTGCTTCCAGCATGCGTGCCAGCCAGTATACAGCCGCATCCGGGTCTGAATTGCGCATAGATTTGTGCAGCGCCGAAATCAGATTATAATGCTCCTCACCTTTTTTATCATACAATAATGACTTTCTGGAAATACACTGCTCCAGCGTATCTTCGGATACTGTAATCGTATTGCACTGCGTATCTCCGTTTAATACCGCCATTTCCAGAACCGACAGCGCCGTACGTGCATCGCCATTTGCAAATCCGGCAACTGCCTCAAGCATATGGGGCGCGATCTTTACCTGCAGGCCTCCAAATCCGCGCGGGTCTTCCAGCGTGCGCTTTAACAGTTCAAGCAGCTCTTCTTTTGCCAGTGCTTTTAATACAAATACCCTGCAGCGTGATAAAAGCGCGCTGTTGATCTCAAAGGATGGATTTTCTGTCGTCGCGCCGATTAATACAATGCTGCCTTTTTCTACGTATGGCAGAAACGCATCCTGCTGCGCTTTGTTAAACCTATGGATCTCGTCTACAAATACAATTGTTTTTTCACCATACCGGCGGTTTTGTTCCGCCTGCTGCATGACTGTGCGTATTTCTTTTATTCCGCTGGTAACTGCGGAAAAATCTATAAATGCCGCCTTTGTCTTGTTTGCAATAATGCGTGCCAGCGTCGTCTTTCCGACTCCCGGCGGCCCCCAGAAGATCATGGATGAAATCTGGTCGCTTTCAATCAGCCGGCGCAGAATCCTGCCTTTTCCAAGCAGATGCTCCTGCCCGATATATTCATGCAGGCCCTGCGGGCGGAGCCTTGCCGCCAGAGGCTCAGGCATGCTGTGCTCAAATAATGTCATCTGTTCCATTCCGTTTCCTCCAAAGCTCTGCGTGCATTACTGCAGTGCACATACATCCTTGACTGCTCTTCTTCTCCGTCTCCTTGTACCATGCATAAAAATTCCCATCCATACCGCTCGTAAAATGATACATGATCCGTAACCAGATAAAGCGTGTCGATTCCTTCTTTGGAAAATTCGTCACAGACAAACGCAAGCATTCTGCCTGCAGTCCCTCTGTTCCGGTATGCTTCTTCGACATACACTGCACACACATTCGGCGTTAAATCCCTGCGGTTATGAAAATCATTCTCAATCACTCCAAGCCCCGCGATAATCTGCGCACCCTGCATAACTACATACCACTGCGGCACATGCGATGTGCCGCGGAGGCATTCCTCCATGCTTTGTACGTATGCTTCTTTTGGAATGCCCCATTTTTGATGAAACCATTCTGCTGCTGATGACACCAGCTCTTTATGATCCTGTATTTTTATAATATTCGTATCACACATTTCTTACTCCTATATGGATCTGGCTCTAATTCTCCTTCCAAAGCAGAATGCTGCTTTCCTGTGTTCCATAGTAAATCTGTCTGGCCCGCACCGTTTTTGATCGGAATGACTCCTCGCTTGAGCGTAATAGTCCTTATCAGGCTCCTGCTGCCCATATTCCATCCTGTCATTATATCGGATTTTATGCTGATATTCAATCTTATTTTTATCTTCAGCATGATCCCCTGCCCAATGCATAAAATCCACCTCCTGTATATAGGAGATGGATCTGTTGTTTTTGTTACAGATTATTTTCTTTTTTCTGTCAAATTATGTATATGTGCAGCTTCTGCCTTACAGTTTCGAATAACCAAATCCGTTTACTACCGCTTCGATCTTCGTCCCCTGCTTACAGAACGGGCAGTCTGCCTTTGGAAATGCCTGATAGCCGATCACATCATTTTCATTAAACAGTGCGTGCACCCTGCTGTTTCCTATAGAATCTACGGTACTGAATATAGAACCAATTCCTTCGATAATGCCGCCATAATACTGTATGCCTTCCATGCTCTTTCTAATAGTTTCGCCTGTCGTCGTCGTAGCAAGCAGAAGAATGATATGCTTGCCTGCAATCATGTTCTTTGTGTTATCACGAAAGATCATCTGATTGTCCCTGCTCTGCTCCGGTGAAATGACGTATACCGTTTTATGCTGGTTCGTGGACGCTATATGTTCTTTTTCAAACTCTTTTGCCAAAAACGCGCCGATTACCTCTGTACCGTCCATGCAGACAATCGTATCTGCGTAGCCGAGATGTCCGAATTTGTGTGCCAGAATCTTTGCCGCCTCTTCTGCCTCCTTAACCCTCGCCTTCATGCCGGTCACATCGATATAAAAGTTGATATGTGAATTGCTGGTCGCAAAATGTCCCGGTATCGCATGCAGCGCGAGCATATTGCTTTCTCTTGAATAAAATTTTACTATACGGTTTTCCATACAAAGCTCCTTTCTGGCTGATTTCTAACCTTAACTGTTCTTTTCTGTATACATGTTCTATCTTATTCCTTTTTTTTATTTAAGGCAAGCCTAATCTGCGGATGCATGCCTATTCTTCGCTGCAGTTCTCTAACTCCATCACAATGCGTATGCCTTCTTTGGACTGCAGTTTCCTTAACCGGGCGGCCTTTCGAATGTTTGAATCCGGATTCTATGCTACTGCATGCCCGTGCTGCCGAATCCTCCGCGGTCTTCATTGCCCAGCTCGTCTGTCTCTACGAACGCAATCTGCGGCTGGTGCTTTTGTATGCGGAACTGGCAGATTCTGTCGTTGATGCTGATATGCGTATCGCGTACCGCAAGCACCGGCATCATCCATACGTCATTGTCCCCGCAGTATTTCTCATCAATTACGCCCATGCTGTTTGTCTGTATAATGCCAAAATTTTTATAGGCCGAGCTTCTCGGCACGACGACTGCCTCATACCCCGCCGGCAGCTGGATCGAGACGCCGAGACTGATCAAGCGGAATTCCCCCTTTTTCAAATCAGCCTCCTGTGCGCTGCGCAGGTCAATCCAGTCGCTCTTTCCTGCAATATAAGTTAATTTTTCTATCTGGTCTGAATGGTATTTTATTTTCAGTGTTAACTGTTCCATCATGCATTGCTTTCCTTTTCCTGTTTTGTGATCTGATCAGCGCCTGACGCCTTTTGTATCCCTGGTGCCTATACGCAGGCGGTTTAATACGACTTCTGCAGGCTCATACTGTGCCGTCTTAACAGGATCATCCGCTGACAGCAGGTACATATGTGTCAGCCGGTCCTGCTCTGAAAGGCGGATTCCCCGCACGCCGATGGCTGATTTCTTCTTTTCTGGTACCGCGGACGCCTCAATACGCAGGAACATGCCCTGCTCTGACTGCATTACAAGCGTCTCGCCCGACAGCTCCGGCGGCAGCTCCTGTATAAAAATCACCTCATCCCCGTCAGACAGCTTGGTAGAGGCCGTTGTACGCTTTGATACGTCAAACTCACTGCCTGCTACCTGCTTGAGCATGCCCGAGGCTGTGCCGAACAGCAGCTTCTTATCTGTAATACTGCCCAGCACAGATAAAAACAGGCATGTTTCCTGGCTGCTGTCATAATTGCTGACATTGTCAATCGGCTGGCCTTTGTCCCGAAACCGCCCAAACGGCAGATCCATGACTTTCATCATATGCAGCTGCCCCTTGTTTGTAAAAATACAGATCCTGTCCGTATTTCTGCAGACAAACTGATACCTGCTCTCTGTATCCGCCGCCTCCTTGTTGCGCTCATAGACTGCCACGTCCATTGATCTGGCATACCCGAAGCGGTCGATCAGCACGGCTACTTCTTTTTCTTCTATCTTTTTTTCCACATAGACGGCCTCGGCCACATTGTCGATCTTTGTGCGCCTCGGCCTTGCGTATTCTTTTTTAAACGCTTTCAGCTCTTTTATAATTACTTTTGACATCGATGCCCTGTTTGCCAGAATATCCTCATACAATGCTATTTTTTTCAGCGTCTCTTCATGATCTTTTAACAGTGCCTCGATTTCAAGTCCGATCAGGCGGTAAAGGCGCATCTCAAGTATCGCCGTCGCCTGACGCTCCGTAAACCGCAGCTGTGCGGCCTGCTCCCTTGAAGCCTCGCTTCGGAACCGGATTTTTCCTGTCACGCCGTTCACGAGACAGTTTTTCGCTTCTTTTATATTTTTGCTGCCGCGCAGGATTTCAATAATCAGGTCGATGACATCACATGCCTTGATCAGTCCCTCCTGCACCTCTTTCTTTTCCTGCTCCTTTGCCAGAAGCGTACTGTATTTCCTTGTAGCCAGTTCGTATTGAAACTCTACATGGTGGCGGATCATAGGTATAATGCCCATCGTCTCCGGCCTGCCGTCTGCTACCGACAGCATATTGACGCCGAACGTATCCTCCAGCTTTGTCTTCTTATACAAAAGCCCGCATAGATTGTCTACGTCTGCACCGCGCCTTAACTCCAGCACAATGCGTATGCCTTCTTTGGATGACTGGTTGGATATATCTACAATGTCACTCGTCTTTTTTGTCTCAACCAGCGCACAGACATCATTTAAAAATTTGCCTATATTCGCACCGATCATCGTATACGGAATCTCTGTAATGATCAGCCGGTCTCTGCCGCCTCTGCCCTTTTCGACCTCTACGCTGCCGCGGATTTTGATCTTTCCTGTGCCGGTCGCATAAATCGACAGAAGCTCACTTTGGTTGATCACAATGCCTCCGGTCGGAAAATCCGGGCCTTTGACATATTCCATCATCTGCGCCGTATTCATGTCTGGATTTTTCATATATGCAATCACGCCGTCTATGACTTCTCCAAAATTGTGCGGCGGAATGCTTGTTGCCATGCCTACTGCAATGCCTTCTGCCCCGTTGATCAGTATATTCGGCACTTTTACCGGCAGCACCTGCGGCTCTTTTTCAGTCTCGTCAAAATTCGGGACAAAATCTACGACATCCTTATCCAGATCAGCCAGGTATGCCTCCTGCGTAATTTTTTCCAGACGCGCCTCCGTATAACGCATTGCGGCAGCTCCATCCCCTTCGATCGAGCCGAAATTTCCATGGCCGTCCACAAGCGGCAGCCCTTTTTTAAAGTCCTGTGCCATAACGACCAGCGCTTCATAAATAGAGCTGTCCCCATGCGGGTGGTATTTACCCATTGTATCACCGACAATACGCGCACATTTACGGTACGGCCTGTCGTAGCGTATGCCGAGCTCGTACATATCATACAGCGTCCTGCGCTGCACCGGCTTTAACCCGTCACGCACATCCGGCAGCGCTCTCGCTATAATCACGCTCATCGCATAATCAATATAGGATTTCTGCATAATATCCGAATATTCGGTACGAACCAGTCGGTCTTCTGTCTCCATATGGATGCCCTCTCACTTCATACATTTTATTCAAATTACAATAATAACAATATTTCTGCTGATTCTCAGCCTTTTTATAAAGAACTGCCTGCAACGTCAGATATCCAGCCGGGCATCCTCTGCATGCTCATAAATAAATGCACGTCTCGGCGGCACATCGTTGCCCATCAGCATTTCTGTTACATCCGAAGCCATGCGCCCGTCTTCAATCTCTACTTTTTTCAGCATCCTCGTATCCGGGTTCAGTGTTGTCTCCCAGAGCTGGTCCGCGTCCATCTCACCCAGCCCCTTATACCTCTGCAGGGTAAATGAGCCTTTGTGCCTTTTACGGTAGTCTTTCAGCGCCTTATCATCATAGAGATATTCTTCCTGCCCCTTGGCCGGCATGGCCTTATACAGTGGAGGCATGGCGATATAGACATGTCCCTCAAAAATCAGCTCCGGCATAAACCTGTAAAAAAGTGTCAGAAGCAGCGTAGAAATATGCGCACCGTCCACATCGGCATCTGCCATAATAATAATTTTGTCATACCTCAGCTTTGTAATATCAAAATCATTTCCATAGCCTTCGGAAAATCCGCAGCCGAATGCATTGATCATTGTCTTGATCTCGGCATTTGCCAGCACCTTGTCTATGCTTGCCTTTTCCACATTTAAAATTTTGCCGCGGATCGGCATAATTGCCTGATACATGCGGTTTCTTGCCATCTTTGCAGAGCCTCCCGCAGAATCTCCTTCGACAATGAAAATCTCGCATTTTTCTGCTTCTCTTGATTCACAGTTTGCGAGCTTTCCGTTGGAATCAAAAGAAAATTTCTGCTTTGCTAACAGGTTTGTCTTTGCCTTTTCTTCTGCCTTTCGTATTTTTGCTGCTTTTTCCGCGCAGCTTAACACTGCTTTTAACGATTCTAAATTTTTATCAAAATATAGCTGTATCTCTTCATTTGCAACCTTTGTAACGGCACGCGAGGCATCCTGATTGTCGAGCTTTGTCTTTGTCTGGCCTTCAAAACGCGGATCTGGATGCTTGATCGATATTACCGCCGTCATTCCATTCCGCACATCGGCTCCGGTAAAATTCGTATCCTTTTCCTTTAAAATCCCAAGCTCCCTGGCATACTGGTTCATTACCGATGTAAAAATCGTCTTAAAGCCTGTAATATGCGTGCCGCCCTCAGCATTGTAAATATTGTTGCAAAAACCCATTATATTTTCATGAAATTCATTCGTATACTGAAATGCCGCCTCAACCGTAATGCCGTCAGTCTCTCCTTTAAAATACACGACATCGTGGATTGTCTCATTGTTGTGGTTTAAATCCTTTACAAACCCGATAATCCCGTCCGGCTCGTGAAATTCCACCTGCTCGGTCTCTTCGCCTCTCTTATCCTCATAAATAATCGTAAGCGCGGGATTTAAGTACGCAGTCTCATGAAGCCTGCTTTTGACCTCATCTTCTTTAAAACGAGTTTTTTCAAAAATCTGAGGATCAGGCAGAAAATTGATTTTCGTGCCGGTATGTTTTGTCCTGCCCAGCTTCGGCAGCAGCCCGCCCTCCAGCTTTATAACCGGATTTCCGCGTTCATAACGGTCATGATGAATGTATCCTTCCCTGCTGATCTCCACATCCAGATAGGTAGACAATGCGTTGACAACCGAAGATCCTACACCGTGCAGCCCTCCGCTTGTCTTATAGACCGAGCTGTCAAACTTCCCGCCTGCATGCAGCGTAGAAAATACGACACGCGCTGCCGGTATGCCCTTTTGGTGCATGCCGACCGGAATCCCGCGCCCGTTATCCTCTACCGTGCACGAGCCGTCCGCCTCCAGCGTCACCCGGATCGTATCACATGCTCCTGCCAGATGCTCGTCTACCGAATTGTCCACAATCTCGTATATTAAATGGTTCAGTCCCTTTCTGGAAACACTGCCGATGTACATTCCTGGTCTTTTACGGACAGCCTCAAGCCCTTCCAGGATCGATATGCTGCCCTCATTGTATACTTCATTTCCTGCCATTGTTTCATACCCCTTTGTTGTTTCCAATTTAAGTTACATATGTCAGAAAAATTTTTATTTTTCAAACACGCTCTAGTATATCACAAAATTCTGAAAAGTGTAAAGAATTTTTTCAAACGTTTGTTCGATAAAATACTTTCATTCACTGTAAGTTTTTTTCTGCTGCTCTTTGTGATACGATAAATTCAGCAAATATAAGGAACAAATAAAAGAACAACTAAAGGAGGAATTCATAATGGAACCTATTCTAAAAATAGAAGCCCTGAAAAAATATTATGGCAGACAGCCGAACAAGACCACCGCACTGGACGGCATCACATTCCAGGTAATGCCCGGCGAGTTTTTGGGCATTATGGGCAGCAGCGGCTCCGGCAAATCTACGCTGTTAAACTGCATCGCTACCGTAATCCAGCCAGACAGTGGAAAAATCCTGCTCAAAGGCACACAGCTCGAGTCGCTGCACGGCGTGCAGCTGGCAGAATACCGCGGGTGTGAGATCGGATATTTATTTCAAAATTTTGAGCTGCTGGATAACCTGACCGGACGTGAAAATATCCTGCTGCCGCTTTCTCTCCATAATGTACCGCAAAATGAAAGCGCAGCGCGTCTGGCACAGCTTTCCTCCTATCTGGAAATTACAGATGTACTCGATAAGTTTCCTTCGCAGATGTCCGGCGGACAAAAACAGCGCATAGCGGCTGCACGGGCGCTGATTTTAAATCCAAAAATTATCCTTGCGGACGAACCGACAGGCGCGCTGGACTCCAAAAACGCAAAAGCCCTGATGGAAAAATTAAGCGGGCTGAACGAAAATGCACATGCCTCAATTTTAATGGTGACTCACGATTCCAATGCAGCGAGCTACTGCAGAAGAATCCTGTTTATCAAGGACGGCGTAATCTTTCATGAGCTGCGCAAAGACCTGCCTGAAGAATCCCAGCAGTCTTTTTATGAGCGGATTCTAAAAGTCATGGCGCAGCTGCTGTAAAAACTGCGTTTTTTGATACTGTAAGCCCGCAGAAGCATTCATTCGTTATTTAATTGAAACCGGAGGTATATGAAATGTTCATTCAATTAATAAAGCGCAACAGCAGGCGCAGCCGTAAGGAAAACGGTTTATTCTTCGCGTCGCTGCTGATCTCAATTATCGCATTTTATATTATTCTAGCACTGCCGCACCAGGATGTCATGCTGTTCCTTGCAAAGATGGAAAGCGATGCCGTAGACAGGCTGCTGTCCTTAATCCCGGCATTTTACGGCCTCACACTGATTATTTTATTTTTCCTCATATATTATGCCGGAAGATTTCAGCTGGAACGGCGCAGGCATGAATTCGGCGTCTGCCTGATGATGGGAATGCGCCGCACGCAGCTGTTTGCCATGCTGCTGGCAGAAGATATCCAGGGCAGCATTCTGGCACTGATCATCGGCCTGCCTTCTGCCGTCCTGCTGTCTGAACTGATCAGCCTGATCACAGCTAAATTTGTAGGGCTCGGCATTATCGGGCATCAGTTTACGTTTTCCCTGCGGGCCGCTTTATGGACAATTGTAGGATTTATATTGATCAAGCTGGCTGCATTCCTGATTTTAACCGGAAAAATTGCCCGTCAGGAAATCGGCTCCCTGCTGACAGAGACGCCTGACGGTACAAAAAAACAATACCCGGCGTTTGTTTATGCCTGCGCGCTGCTGATCAGCGTAGTATGTCTGGCGGACGCCTACCGGATGGCGATCATCGGCATGTCCTGGTACCAGCTTAGGCAGATGGCGCTGACACTCGTACTGGGATTTTTCGGAACCATATTATTCTTTTTCGGCCTGCGCTTTCCTGCCGGAATCGCTGCCTCACATGCCAAAAAAGACAGGAGGCTTCGGGTATTCAACTTCCGGCAGCTGCAGGAAACGGTAATCCACCGCTCCGGCTCCCTTGCCGTCAGCTCTATGCTGATTCTGGCAGCATTGTGCTGCTTTGGCGCAGGAACCGCGATTGCACATTATTACGGCTCATCACAGGAGCATGTTCTGGATTACACCTTTTCAGATACCCGTGCATTGGAATTAGAACAAGACGAAACAGATCTTACACCAGATCCGCTGATTGATCTTGTCACCGACAGCCTGCGCGCACATCATCTGGAAGCAGAATTTTCACATTTATTTGAGATGAAGACAGGGCACATACGCACCGCCGGTGACAGCATGGACACATCACTCCAGATGGATGCCGTCCTCTCTTTGATCTCACAGTCGGACCAAAAAGAGGCCAGAGATATCCTTTTAAATAATCTGTCCGGCTATTACCCGTACCTGATTGCTTTAAGCAGCTACAACGAGCTGCTTTCGGCCGCAGGCGCACCCAGGCTCAGGCTTGCTTCTAACGAAGCTGCGGTTTATATGGACCACTCCGGAAACCCGGAATGTATCCGTTTGATGAATCAGGTGCTTAAAAGCCATCCAGAAATACTTTTAGACAATGACAGTTTCCGTCTTACGCAGGACGTACAGACGACAAACCTGATCACAGACCGTTCGATTACATTATCCTTTGCACTGATCGTGCCAGATAAAGCATTTGCATATTATACACAGGGAGACTATAATGTATATGTAAACGGCGTATTAAATACGGATACCGGGTCTGTAAGCCTTATGCAGTCTATTTCAGACCTAAACGCTCAGCTGGATCAAACCGGCTTAGCTTATGAGAGCTACCTGCAGAATATGGGACGGCAGCTGTTTTATGTCGTCGCAGCCAGCTATATTACACTTTATCTGGCAGTGATTTTTCTGATTATCGCCAATACCTTCATCGGCGTCCAGTTCTTAATCAGCCAGCAAAAAGCGCACAGCCGTTACCAGACGCTCATACATCTGGGCGCTACCTACGAACTATTGTGCAGGTCTATCCAAAAACAGGTACACTGGTATTTTGGAATTCCCGCAGCCACTGCAGCGCTGAGCAGCCTGTTCGGCGTACGTGCACTGCTCGGCGGCCTGCTGCCCAGCCGCGTACAGGGACATATCCCGGAAATGCTGCTCGTATCGGCTGTTATGATTCTGGCCCTGTGCATAATCGAATATATTTACATGGCAGTGGTAAAACGAACCAGCTGCAGGTACCTGCTAACCTTTATGACGCCCAGCCGTGATGAATAAACAAAAATCAAGGGAGGCCCTGTTTTGAAAAAAATAGCAATTGTGGAAGATGATGAATGGATGAGGGAAGAATTTGGTGAAATGCTGCTAAGGGCCGGATATGAAACGATCCTGATCAGTGATTTTTCAGATACGGTGCAGACACTCCTGTCCCTGTCTCCTGACCTTATACTGCTCGACATAAACCTGCCAGGCAAAAGCGGCTTTCAAATCTGCCGGGAGATCAAACAGAAAAGCGCCATACCGGTTCTTATACTCACTTCCCGCGACCAGCTGCATGACGAGCTGCAGGCTCTGGATCTGGGAGCTGACGAATACCTGACCAAGCCCTGCCGCAGGGAACGGCTGCTGGCACGTACCGCTAATGTCCTAAAACGCTATGAGGGCCGCCCGCACCTATTGGAGGGCGCTGATTTTCTGCTTGACCAGCTGACGTATACACTGTATATTCACAACCGCTCCGTGATTCTGCCGAAAAATCAAGGCAGGCTTTTGGAAGTATTTTTAATGCACGCAGGAGAGACGGTACCCAAAGCCGATCTGTGCATTGCACTGTGGGGCACGATCGAATTTATTGATGAAAATGCCCTGCAGGTAAACCTGACACGTCTGAAAAAGACGATGACACAGCTGGAAATGAGCCAGCAGATCGTGCCGGTCCGGGGCATTGGATACCGGTTATCTTAAAAATACCTGCCAGTCTGTTGTCGAAGGCTGAACCATCGGACAGAAACAGAAAGGATATCTGCCATGAAACCTGCTATAAGACCTGCTTTTAAACCTGCCATAAAACCTGTTTTAAAAATCTACAGGCAGTACGCTCCATGCTTTCTGCTTCTGATCGGCATGGACGGATTTTCATCCCTGCTTTTATGGCTTGCAGACGCAGAAGCCTTTTATTCACTTTTATCCATTATTGTGCTTACATCCATTCTCCTATTCTCTACCATGTGCTATGTGCTGGGCAGGCTGAATGCCAGAAGAATACAGGCATACAAAGCATTTTTAGACCAGCCGGATGAATGCCGCGAAAAACTGCTGGTAAAGGCAGCCGGAGAAACCTATGCAGATGACATACATCTGCTGGGTTTCACGCTGCGCGAAAAAATAAATGCATACGAGCAGGCGCAGATGCAGCTGTCTGACTATGAGGAATATGTAGAATCATGGGCACATGAAACAAAAGCCCCTCTCTCGCTGCTGACCATGATCCTGGACAACCGCAGGGATGAGCTGCCCGAACAGATCAGCCTCAGGCTGGATATCATCAGAAGCCGCATACAAGAATCTACAAACCATATGCTCTATTATGCCCGGTTAAAAAGCTCCAGAAAAGATTACCTGTTCGAACCGGTTTCTATCCGCTCATGCATTGAGGAAGTACTGGAAGATTATATGCCTCTTTTGGAAGAAAAGCAGTTCCAGATCGAATACCCTTCATCAGGCTGTACTGTCTACACAGACCGCAGAGGCCTGCTGTTTCTTTTGGGACAGGCTGTCAGCAATGCAGTAAAATACAGTAATCATGATCCTGTCCTATGCTTTACCCTGGAGCAGACAGACAAGGAGGACATACTGCATATCCGTGACCAGGGCCTCGGCGTACGCCTCTGCGACCTGCCATACATTTTTGAAAAAGGATTTACGGGAGATACCGGCAGCATGCGCAGGCACGCAACCGGAATGGGACTATACCTTGCGAAAGAAATGGCTAAAGATCTGGGCCTTCAGATCACTGCTTCATCTGAGCGGGGAAAAGGCTTTGACTTAAAGATCATCTTTCCATCTGGAGCAGGGCTGCTGGAGCGTGTTTGAAAAATCATTCCTGCGATCAGCACTCCCCACTTTGCGGAGAATCTATCCCCAATTTAACCAACACCGTTTCAAACACGCTCAAAAAACATCTGCTTGACAACTCCCCAAAAAATTGCTATATTTTGATATGACAATAACATATGTATTTGCTAGGGGTGCAACGATCTGCCGCAGTCCTGATGCTGATCTATAAAATCAGCCGGGCAGCAGATTACGCTGAGAGATATTATATCGACCCTCATTACTTGAACCGGATAATACCGGCGTAAGGAAGCTGATTGAAATATAATCCCCTAGCATTCTATATGGATCAAGGAGGATTTTTTTATGAACAATTTTTTTGCAACCCCCAAAGGCGCATGGGGAGACGGCTCTTCCCACCTTACTACAATCGGCATTTCGATTGTAGCTGCTGCCATTATACTGCTTTTAATCACCGCTGCTATAATCCGGCATAGAAATGCTGACCATAGACAGGCCTTTACTACAAAGCAGCTCGTCTACTCATCCGCAGCAATCGCACTGGCTGTCGTCTGCTCAATGATCAAGCTGTTTGAAATGCCGATGGGCGGCTCCGTGACGCTGATGTCCATGCTTTTTATCGTGTTAATCGCATACTGGTACGGCCCATATGTCGGCGTTATGACGGCTGTTGCATACGGCCTGGTCCAGTTCGTAACCGAACCGATCTTTTATACGATCCCGCAGATGATTTTAGACTATCCGCTGGCCTTCGGAGCCCTGGGCATCGCAGGATTTTTCCATAATAAAAAATACGGACTGCAGGCCGGCTATCTCGCTGCCGTCGCCGGGCGCTTTTTCTTTGCGTCGCTTTCCGGCTATATATTTTTTGCTTCTTATGCGCCAGAGGGCATGCACCCGGCCGTATACTCCGTGGCTTATCAGGCGTCTTACCTGATCCCGGAAACAGTTGTTACGCTGATCATTATCAGTATCCCAAATGTGGCTAAGGCGCTTTCCCGTGTAAAAAGAGAAGCGGTATATAATTAGCAGCTGTAGATGTAAGATATGCTTCACACTTGGCGGAAATTTATCCCAGATTTATGAAGCATGATCAGCTATGCTGACTAAATCCGGGATAAATTTTCCATATCATGCACTGTGGATACCTATCACAGAAAGCATTTTTCAAACATGCTCCAGGCTTAAAACTGCTTTCTTTTCATAACAGCCACTGACACCATATAGGAAATCACCATCAGCAGGGCTGATAATGCGGCCAGAGCTGCCGTCACCTGCGCCGTCCCCGCATTCATAACCTGCTCCATGATCCCGGACAGATCCACTTGAAATACCAAAGCTGCCTCCTTCACCGCGTAACCAAGCCCCACCACGGCAGCTATGATCAGAAACATCACGATCTTGCCCTTTTCGGCTCCAAACTTCAGCTGAACCGGCAGATACAAAGACAGAATCAGTACCGCAGTCAGCACAGCCCCCAGCAGAGCCAAAAACCATTCCTGCTGCTGAAACGACTGCAGCTTAACTGCGGATACGACACCCATCAGTCCGCTGCCGGCAGCTAATACCGCTGCCACAGACAATATGCCGAACACATATTTTTCCAGCACATATTTTTTACGGCTGACTGGGAATGTAAACAAAAAACTCATGCCATTATTATATTCGTCATAGCTGACGGTACTGACCACAACCATAGACAACACAGCTGCCACATACGCAAACACTACGGACATTTCTTTTCCCGAGGCTAATAATGCGACGCAGATTCCTGCTACAATAATCAAAAATGTTTTCTGTGTCTTTATCAATTTTAAATCTTTGATTAATAATCCTTTCATAATCTCTCACCTCGTACCATCATCATAATCAATTCATCAATACTGCCTTTTTCCACAGCAACCTGCGGATAATTTTCGATATAAAACTGCTTCTGGTCTGTCAGGCAGCTCATGCCAAAATGTTCTTTTTTCCTGCGCAGAATATATGTTTTATCCAGATCCGCATACTGCTTTTCGGTCATTTTAAGCAGCCCGTAGCTGCTGAGCAGCTGATCCGTCTCTTCATGCAGGATGATCTGGCCGTCATCTATCATATAGACATCGTCACAAAACCCTTCCAGATCACCAGAGATATGGGAGCTGATCAAAACAGCTCGTCCATCCCGCTCCATATATTCCCGCAGAAGGCCGAGCAGCTCATCCCTGGCAACTACATCCAGCCCTGCCGTAGGCTCATCCAGAACCAAAAGCTCTGCCTCATGTGAAATGGCTGCGAGCACCTGCAGTTTCCGCTTCATCCCGGTAGAAAACTCTTTCATTTTTTGATTCATCGGCAGGTCAAATTCCCTGCATCTTTTTATAAAATCTTCTTTGTTAAATTTATGATACAGACTTGCAAGCACCGGGATCAGGTCATTGACTGTAAGATATCCGTTGAACCCGGAATCCGCCAGCACGACTCCGATATTTTCTTTATCCTTAGTTCCCAATGCTTCTGCCGGCTTTCCAAAAATATGGACAGAACCACTGTCTGGGTAAATCAGCCCCAAAACCAGCTTAAATGTCGTACTCTTACCTGCACCATTTTTTCCAATCAGCCCTGTCACGCATCCGGCCTGTACTTCTAAGGAACAATCCAGTTCAAATTCTTTATAATGTTTTTTTACTTTGTCCAATTTCAGCATCTTTTAATCCTCCAGCACAATCTGAAATAGTTCTGCAAGCTCCTGATCACTCATCCCGCAGCTTCTGCCTTTTCGGATGGCCATTTCCAAATCAGCTTCTACTTCTTTCTTTTTTTCTTCCAGCATCAGCACCTGATTAGCCAGTGTCACAAAGCTGCCCTTTCCATGGACGGTGACAATAAACCCTTCTTCTTCCAATGCATCATATGCCTTCTTTACAGTCAGTGCACTGACTTTTAATTCCTTAGCTAAAGTACGAACTGACGGGAGCATCACTTCTTCTTTTAATTCTCCGTTCATTATTTTAGCCTTTACCTGATACACAATCTGTTCGTAAATAGGCTGCATCGAAGAATTATTGATGATTAGATTCATCAGCATCCCTCCTTCGTTACAAACAGTATATAACAGCATTTAACTGTTGTCAACTGTTTTATACTGTTTATCTTAGATTTTTGAAAAAATAACATTCAGCTGAATTTTTCTGCTGAATGCTGTTTTTGTATTTTATTACTTAAAGTCACAATTCTTTTTGATGGCTTCTGGGAATTTTTCTATGATCTTTATCAGATTGATTCTTTTTGTGTAATACTCATTCAGATCTTTCTTTGAGTACTTATATGGCGTATGTTCCGTCAGCGAAACCAACAGCTGTGTAAAATATCTCTCCCAGCTTTCATATTCACTGCTGTCCACATGATCTGATACTGCGCCTAATATCTCCTCCAACTCCTCTGAATGAATGATTCCTGAGACTAAAATCAGATATTCAAATGATTCCGGCATCCAAAGTGCTATCCTGCGGCTCTCTTGTGCTTCAAAATATTCTATACACTGTTCCACCATCGCACCAAATGCCGCACCATCCACAACCGCAAGCACATCTCCCGTACATGCCTGTTGTACCGCGTTTATAATACCGCCGTTGCCTTCCGCGCTCACTACATTCCGCTTATAAAACAGCGTAGAAAAAAACTGATATCCCGAGCACCGGTCTTCTGTCACTACGATATCCATCTTAATATTTTTTACAAATGGATAGTTACTATATAATTCTTTAAACTGATGATAAGCTTCTTTGATATCTGCATGCTTTCTGTCAGATACAATTTCATATACCTCGTGTATGCTATAGGGCAGCATTTTTAAGGGAGAACGGCTGACCAGCACAAAATAATTTCCAGATGTTTTTACAAATTCAGCAAATTCTTCTGAAAATACAAACTGATTGTTTTCTTCGATAAAAATAACCGTATTCTTCAATACTGTTAAAGCATCCTTCCACTCCCTGCCTACCTCGCGCCTCAGATATACAAAATAGTCTGCATTTGTAAATACTGTATATCCTGATTCCCTGCCTGCCCTTAAATATTCATATAACATATGCAGAAGGGTCGTTTTGCCGGTAGCACTGTCTCCTTTAATCACTGTGATATTTCTACGGATTGAAAACTCAAAAACAACCCGCTTGCTTTTCACTTTAAAATTATAACTTCCTTTCATCCAAAATCCCCTCCGCCTCCAGCAGCGCCTCTACATATTCTGCCCGGTTATGCACAATTTTTGATGTGTTCATAATTTTAATCTCGAATTCCCCTTCAAAACGAAAAATATGCTGCAGATATACAGTCAGATCTTTTTTCTCTGCTATTTTTAAGACCCATTTTGCACAGTTATTTCCGCAGTTGGATAAATTATAGACAAACGAATCATCTTTTAACATCAGTATCAATACCTTAACACCGCCCGATAATTCTTTCGGCGTAATTGCACCTAATACAGGGCTTTCAATAATATGTGCACTGACCACAGCCGAGCGGTCTACATCCAGAATCATTTCTTTTACAAACTCATCCTCAATCCATTCATCCTCATACACATTATCAAAATACGAAGGCGCATCCTTCATATATTCTGTTCCGACATAATACCAAATGTTCAGCATATAAGTTTTTCTGCCTTTCTATATACTCTATTTACTTTTTATCTATATTATTCTAGCGTAGTTTCTCTCAAAAAACAATCAAAGAATCCTCTTTCCTGCTGCAGCTGCCCCCTCCTCTATACGTTCTGCCAAACCTCTGCCTGCAGAATTTATCTTTTACAAAATCAATCGCGAAAGTAAAATAGATTGGCTGCTGTCCAAAGGCAGCACGCCAGTTTGAAAGGAAACGCGCTCTTTATAAATCGAAAGAACCTGTTCCTGCTGATCATTCGGATACTTGTTTTGAAATGTTATATCAGATACTTCATTACAGAATATGGCCTGACTGCTGACAAACCGCAGTAGCCAGGCACAAATCGGCTGCTGCCTCTTCCCCGCTTTTACAGTGTACAGGATCTGGCAGCGGTCCGTTATGTACTATCGGATACCTGCGCCGGCCAGATCCTTTTCAGCCTGTCTTATGGCTGATTCAGTCTGTCCGGCAGACTCATTCTGTCTTCCAGATTCAGTCTGTCTTCTAAATTCAGTCTGTCCTGCCGAATGATCCGGTTTTATGGAAATTTCACTCTCTGCAGGCTTACTGTCAATTTCCAGATACCACACCACATTCTCTTCGTCTATAAACTCGTAGTCTTTTGTTTCGCAGAATCTGCGGCAGTCCTCTTCACTTCCATAATACAGCGGCCTTTGTATGCCGCTTGGGCTTACCTTAAATACACAATAATTTTTTGACATGAAATACCTCCATTTCCCGCTTGAAAGCGATCTGTTTCCCCAATTTCCATTTCCAGGCATTGGAGCCACATTTCCCCGACTATTATTACACGAGATGGCTGATCCGTCAATATCTAGTTAAACTGACTACTTCTGAAATTCTGTCATATATTTACGAAAACGATATGGCAGCATATTCCGCTGCAGTCCGGGATTTTTACGCTCATCAATTGCAATTGTCTGGCAGAAATGCCGGTACAGCATCTGATACTTTTCTTCTGACTCGGAATACTCTTCCTGTTCCTGTAAAAAAGGCAGGCTGCCGCGCACCAAATACCACTGCTTTGCTTTTGGATGTACCGCATAATACTGCCGCCCTTCATCATAGACTGCAAAATCCTCATTGGGCAGGCGGTCTGCAAAATGTGCCATAAGCATAGGCGTAATATCGTTTTTCGGACTATACCTGGCCAGCAGCACGCCGCATTTTAATTCCTTAAAACGCAGAAACCCAAGCAGGTGATGAATCTCAATGCCTGTATTCCGGCTCAGGTCAAATACCTTATGCACATGGCGGTCACTCAGATGATCCATCAGTTTTCCGCGGTACCTGCCCAAAAGCCCGGTGACAACCGCATGATAAACTGCATCCGCCTTATCCGTATCATAAGATACCATTGCCTGACAAAACTGTGTATAAGCCTCCTCACCAAATCTGCGGTATATCGTACGCAGCACTTTGCCGCTTTTTGTATCATCAGCTGTTATCTCTTTATATACGGCAAATAAACGGTAATTATCGACGTCAGACGTCTGAATATGTATGTGTTCATGATCTTTTTTCAGCCTATATGCCTCATACACCCCTGTCAAAATACCTTCAATCGAGTCTTCACATAACAAAATTGTCTCTTCCATATATATTCTCCCAATCGGCCACGCTGCTCTTTTTCCCGGCTGAGCAAAACTATATTGATCAGACAGGATATAAACATCAGACAACCTCACATCCCGTATGTTCCACTGCCGTATCAAAAAGCGACAGCTGCTGATAAGTCATTCCATCTTTTGTGAATGGCAAATTTTCTTTCGGATCAATTATATTGCGCACAATATAGTCCTCTTCTAATTTTGTCCGGTACATCATTCTGCCCCTGCATGTAATAAAATACAGAGCACGCTTTAACACTACCCCGATCTTTTTTAAGTCATCAAAATTCAAGGAAGCGCTTTTTCTCGCTCCTACGATCCTTCTCGCACTCTTTACGCCGATCCCCGGCACTCGCAGCAGGGTATAATAATCCGCACGGTTTATTTCTACCGGGAACTGCTCCAGATGACGTACCGCCCAGTCACACTTTGGGTCCAGCAGCACGTTAAAATTGGGGCGCTGCTCGCTCAGCAGCTCCGCTGCCGCAAATCCATAATAGCGAAGCAGAAAATCCGCCTGATATAACCTGTGCTCCCGCAGCAGCGGCGGCCCGCCCGGCAGCGCAGGCAGCATGGCGTCATCATTGACCTTTACAAATGCGGAATAAAACACACGCTTTAAATCAAACTTCTGGTACAGGCTTTCCGCAACTGAAATAATCTGATAATCATTTTCGGGCGTAGCTCCGATAATCATCTGTGTAGACTGCCCGGCTGGTACAAATCTGGGCGCATTTTGATACCGTATAAGCTCATTCTGGTTTTCCTGCCTGGCGTTTTGAATCATGCGCATCGGGCCTAATATCGTTCTGCGCTGCTTATTCGGTGCAAGCATGCGCAGCCCTTCTGCAGTCGGCAGCTCTAAATTGACGCTCATCCTGTCTGCATACAGTCCGGCTTTAAAAATCAGCTCCGGCTCTGCTCCCGGAATCGCTTTGACATGTATATAGCCTTGAAAACGGCACTCCGTACGCAGCTTGTACACCGTCTGAAAAATCAGCTCCATCGTATAAGAAGGACTGTAAATAATCCCGGAGCTTAAAAACAGCCCTTCAATATAATTTCTGCGGTAAAACTGCATGGTCAGCT
>CAJUHV010000012.1:23282-72895 GCA_910586445.1 uncultured Eubacterium sp. | reverse complement strand
TGCCATTTGACGTTCCGCCGCCTGCGGAGCTGCCATTTGACGTTCCGCCGCCTGCAGAATTGCCATTTGACGTTCCGCCGCCTGCAGGATTATTATTTGCAGAACTATTGTTTGACGTACTGCCTCCCGTATTGCTGCTCGGTGCTGCCGGTGCTTTCCCAAGGCTTACTACGATAGACACCTCGCTGCCCTGCGCAATCCTGGCATCCGGCTTTTTTCCCTGGCTGATTACCTGTCCCGCCGCCACACTGCTGCTATGGCTGGTTTCAACCTTTGCCTTTAATCCCTTTTTTTCCAGCTGCTTTACTGCTTTTTCCTGCGACAGATTTACCAGCCTGGGCACCTGTACGATCTTCGGCCCTTTGCTGATTACCAGATGAATCGGTTCGTCCGAACGCACCCTGGTGCCTGCCTTAGGACTCTGGCTTGCAATTCTATTCTTTTTTACTTTTACATTGTTCTTTTTTTGTGTCTCACCGATTGTATAAGTAAATCCTTCTTTCTCTTTTAACCGGGCAAGACGCTTTACTGCTTCATCATAAGTCGCTCCGACCAGATTCGGCACTTTTAATACAGCTGTCTCTTCCGATATTCTGCCCCGCGAAATCGTAAAGGATACTTCCGTCTCTACCCCGATACGTTCCTTTGACTCTATGCTCTGGGCAGTAATTCTGCCTTTTTCTACAAATTCACTATATTCCTGGCCGATCTCATCTTCTGCCAGTATCAGGTTCTGCGCCTTAATCAGATCTGCTGCTTCATCGTAAGTCAGTCCCCTTAAATCCGGCATCATGACCTCTTCATTGCCGCCGCTCATTATGACATACACTGTCTGGTCTGGTTCCGCCTTTTCGCCATCCTTTGGATTCTGGCTTAGTATCCGGTCTTTTTCTATGCTGTCGCTATAATTCATTCCGCTGATAACTACGTTCAGCTGCTTTTCCTTTAGCAGCTTTTCTGCTTCTTCAATATCCATGCCCATAATATTCGGTACAAAGCACTCATTCTCAGTCAGCACCGCGCCACTGTCCGAATTATCGACCGGGCTGCCGGATGCACTGCTTTTTACAAAAAACGCAATCGAAATGCATACAGCTGCACAGACAACGCCTGCAATATATTTAATCCAGTTTTTATTAAAAACAGGCTGCGGCTTTGGGACAGGTTTTCCTTTTCCATTTAAGGCATCTAAAAATTGTTCCGCATTTTGAATCCTGCGTTCCTTCTTAACCTGCAGGCTGCTTAAAACAGCATGCTCCACAGCCGGATCTATCTGAATGCCCAGCTGGGAAGGCGGCAGCAGATGATCTTCCACTGCACGTTCTAACGACTCCTGCGGCGTTTTTCCCGTAATCATACGATAAAATGTAGCTCCAATCGCATACATATCCGTCCACGATCCCTGCTCGCTGTTACTGGAATACTGCTCCTGCGGGGCATATCCGGGCTTTAATATAACTGACAGTGTCTTGGACTGCCCTGCCGACTCATGGCGGGCAGCTCCAAAATCCAGAATCTTTACCTCGTCCTTTTTTGTAATAAATATATTGTCCGGTGCAATATCCCTATGAATAATTCCTTCTTTATGCACCATAGAAAGCCCGGCTAAAACAGACCTTATAATTTTTAACGCCTTATCTTCCGGCATCTTTTCTACATTCTGCAGAATCTGCTTTACGGTCTCACCCTCCAGATATTCCATTACAATATAGCCGCTGTTATTGTCCAAACAGCAGTCATAAATATCTACAATCTCCGGCACATGATGAAACTTTGCAAGGCGTCTTGCCTCTGACATAAAGCGCTCCAATCCCTTGTGGTACTGTTCCCCTGCTTCTCCAGAATAAACAGAAATCCTCTGTGTACCATAGCTGCGGGTTGCAAGATTGCTTGGCAGATATTCCTTGATCGCTACCCTGCGGTTTAACATTTTGTCCCATCCGATATATGTGACGCCGAACCCGCCATAGCCTAATACTCTTCCTACAATATATTTTTCTCCCACCGCCGTCCCCGGCAGCAGATAATAAGCTTCTTGTACGGCTGCATTTTTATCGTATCCGCATTTCGGGCAGATCTGCTCATGATCCGGCATCTGCTCCATACAGCCCATGCATCTTGTCATTTTCATCCCTGCTTTCTTCCCTTATGATCCGGCACATACTGCCGCCTTCATATATTACTGCTTCTTCCAATTTATATTCTTTTAGGGCAGACAGGTATGTTGTCATCTTTGTCTCTACATAGCTGTCCACAGCTGCCTTGTTCAAAGGTATCCCATCCCGGCTGCCCATATAAGCTGCGGTCTGCATTTTATGATCTAAAAGCAGCGTCAGCAGATACCTGCCGGCTGCTTTCTGGCTGTCTGCCGCCTGTTTATTTATGCCATAGTGACTGCGCAGCGATCCGATCAGTTTTTTGTCTTTTAACACTGGCAGCACTGCAAAATCAGTCGGAGGAACCGCCTCTACGGTCACTTCTTCTACCTGATCTAATGCGGACAGATCGCCGGCGATCCATGCAACTGGTTCATTCGCCTCTTGAAATCTACTGTATACTTCCGGCTCATCGGCATAGTCCAATACGCCCTCTTGTTTTACAAGGTCTTCCAGCGCAATCGACTCCGGCAGGCCGGATGTCTTATTTTCATTGACATATGCAACGCCGATCTGTACGCTGGTCGGAATCTCATAGATCTCTCCATCCATAATATCATCAAAATATAAATATAACGACGGGTCTATCGTACGAGTCAGCCCGGACAGCTCTTCGCAGTAATCCTCTGCCGAGAGCCAGTCGGTACAAAACACTTCCGGGAGGCTGCCTGACGCAGCCGCCTGCTCCAGCTGCCCGGCATACTCATCTGCCTCAAACACTTTGACCATCACCGTAAGCTGCGGACATTCCTCTTCTATGCGTTCCTGCATGATCTGTATCAGCTCTGTGCCGGTATCCTGATCTGCCTCAAGCCACACTTCCAGGCTGCAGGATTCCATATTTTCAAGATCCATCCCTGTACCCGGCTTATGCGGCAGAACCACATGGCACAGCAGCACCACGCCTGCCAGAACAGCTGCTCCTGCCCAGATGAACCGCGGCTTTGGTGCAGCCGGACGGAAAACGCCCCGCTGAGGCACTGCCGCTATTTTTCTGCCTGCGACCGCATCCCTGAACTCCTCCGCGGTCTGATACCTCATACCCGGATCCATATCCAGCGCCCGGAAAATAACCCGCTCCAGCCTTTTGTTTCCTTTGATCCCAAATGTACAGAACCGCTTGATGTTATCCTGCTCCATCCGGGCAGGTGCATCCAGCGGCTTTTCTCCGGTAATCATCTGATAAAATACTGCACCCGCCGCATAAATGTCCATAAACGGCCCCTGTTCATTCTGACTGCTGTACTGCTCTAATGGAGTATAGCCTGCTTTTACGATTATATCATCCAAGCGCCCATTTTTCAAATTGACCGGATCAATATTTTGATGATCTGGATTTTCAAAATCTCCGCCGCTCAGCTTTGCCGCACCAAAATCGAACAGCTTAATCGTATCCGGCCCTGTCACAAATATATTGTCCGGGCTTATATCCTTATGTATAATGTCGTGGCTGTGGACTATTGACAATGCCTCTAAAATCGCCAGCATATACCCGACAGCCTCATCTATGGAAAGCGTGCCTTTTTCCTTTAAATAGTCTTTTAAAAGAGGCGCGTCTACATACTCCATAATAATATATGCCGTTGCATTCTCTTCAAAATAGTCAAATACGTTTACGATAGACTTCTCATCTGAAAACATCGCCAGATTTCTGGCCTCTTCTAAAAAACGTCCCATCCGCCGCTTATACTCACGTTCCTTTTCACCGGAAAATATGCCTACCTTTCTCTCACCTTCGCCCCGGTTCACAAGTCCGGCCGGATAAAATTCCTTGACTGCCACGACCGTCCTAAGCGCCGTATCAAATGCCTTGTATGTAATGCCAAAGCCGCCGCTGCCGATACCAGGCCCCATAATATACCGGTCATGCAGCGTCTCGCCATAAGGCAGCTGGTATGGCCGTTCCACCTGTATAGACTCTGTATTCCCACAGTAAGGACACACATCAAATCTTCCTTTAACTTTTAAACAGTGAAAGCATATGATTACCGCCATCTTTCATCCCTCATCGTATCCGCCCTCTAAATAATCCGTCTCCAATCAGGACTGTAATAATGCCTGCCGTACTACAGCTGTACCGCCCACTTGCTGCTCCAGCTGCCATAATAGGTCTTTGAACCGACTTTTTTATATGCCCTTACCTGCAGCGTAATTTTTCCAGATACGCCAGAAGCATTCATCGTCAGGCTGTTATCTGTTTTTAATCCTACGCTTTTATTTGTAATGCCATTCACATTATAAGCGACACTGTACTGGTAGCCGCTTGCCGAAGAGTCTGCCTTCCAGCTGAAATATACTTTTCCGCCTCTTGCATATCCGCCGGCGCCTTCTACCTTTTTGGGAATTACAGTCAGCTTGATCTTTTTGGCCGCCTTTTTATATTTTTCTGTTGCGGCAGCCTGAATCTTGATTGTAGCTGTCCCATATCCTTTTACAGTAATCTTTCCTGATGAGCTGACGGCAAGCACTTTGCTGTTGCTGCTTTTATATTTAAGTTTTCCATTTCCGCTCGTCTTTGCCCCTAAAGAAACGCTTGAGCCATAGGCAATTTTCCCATTTTTTAATTTTGCAGTTATTTTCTGGGCTTTCTTTTCCGTATCCGATCTGCTGATAAATATTTTTGCCCGGTTAGAAGTGACTACAAATTTACCGTCACTGACAATACAGTACAGGTAAATACCGTCCATGGATAAATCTGACGGCACCATCTCCACACCGGCGCTGTTCAGCCACTCCAGTTTTTTTCCTTCCTCCACCGGCGACTGCGCATAAAACCACTCATATGTATAATTTGAAGGATCACCGCCTGACACTTCTACTTGAAATACTACTTTTTCACCGACTTTTACATCCCTGCTGACCGGCCCGCTGACCGTAAGCGGATGAATATTTTCACCGCCGTATCCGCTTGTCCCGTCATCTGTCTTATGCCATTCGTCTGAAGAGAGCCTGATATTCAGCACTGGTACGACTGCCAGCTTGTCGGTATCCACATCCATGCCTGCCCGGTCACACTGTCCGCTCGTACTGACATATGATGCATAATCCTGCGTCCGTCCCGGTGTACGCAGCCACCATCCGCCCCGTTCTGAAGACCCCTGCTGTGCGCCCATGCGGTATGCATAGTCGCTGACCTGTAATGTGCGGCTTTTCGAGCCTGCATTGACCGATTCGTAAAATCCGTATTCTGAATTAACTGCCTCTTTAAACGACAGCAGATAAATACGGTCTAATGTATTCTGGCCTGCTGTTGTCTGATAAAGTGAATTTTTATCGTTTTCCACGGTCTTTTCTACAATGCTGTTTTTTTCACTTCCATTAAATGCAGAATTAATAAACGTATCATTCAGCCACTTTCTAATGCTGGAAGTTTCCCATGAAATGATCTGCCTTCTTGTATTATAGTCTTTGCAGTCCAGGCACAGATCCGCCATAAGCATCAGCGTGTCCTGTTCACTCTGCAGCACACGCCACCGTATCCGCTGCCATTTAAAATAACGATATCCGCCGCTTGCAAAATTTCCGGTATTGTTTGCCTGCGATATATTAAACCTGCGGTATTTTGTTCCATCTACCCATGCATCTCCATTACTGTCATACTCTGCATTTACAATCTCATCGGTCAGCCGGACTCCCTCCACCTCTGCCTGCGGATAGCTGCCAAAATAAACATAATCCCAGTCCGTCGTATCATCCGCAGAATGGTATACCGGATTGGAAGGCGCATCCGCTGTCTTCGCCAGTACTGCCATCCCCTGTGAGGCAGACAGTACCGCTGCCACAAGCAGAGACAAAAGCCTTACTATCATCATTTTTTTGCTATTCATCTCATTCTCCTTTCTCATTGGCTAAAGACCTAAATTCCCAAGGTAGAGTTTACCATATTCACCAACAAATGTCTATCAATTTTAGTACTTTTAAGGATGATCGCAGTTGCGTATGTTTTTTCATGCAGTCCCCTGCGGCGGCTGTACGCAGACAGAGGCCGGGACACATAAAAACCGTGTCCCAGCCCCCATTTATAACAAAAGCGGCATTACCGATTCACTTCATCTACAAATTTCAAAAATGCTTCTCTGCCCTCCTGTGTACATTTGTATACACCTGCATCTTTGAGCACTTCCATAAATACGAGTCCGATCTCATGGCGGATGATTTCATCAATGTTCGCTGCACTGATTTTTGTACCTTCCCCGCTATATTTTTTAAGAAATTCGTCTACCCAGTCAGCATGCTTTTCTAACAGCTCATTTTTCCTAAGGTCTTCACCGGATAATACAGCTTCTTTCAGCTGTGCCATTTCATCCTTCAGCCTGGCCGGCAGTACTGCAAGGCCCATGACTTCAATCAGGCCGATGTTTTCCTTTTTTATATGGTGCAGATCGGCATGCGGATGATAAACGCCCAGCGGGTGCTCATCTGTCGTTATATTGTTGCGCAGCACGAGATCCAGCTCGTATTTGTGATCCCTCATGCGGGCAATCGGAGTAATCGTATTGTGCGGCTCGCCGTCTGTCTCGGCAAATACAAATGCGGATTCGTCCGAATATCCGCGCCATTTTAACAAAATACGGTCTGCCAGCTCTGCCAGGCGCTCTTTTTTATCCGCGCGGATACGTATTACAGACATCGGCCATTTTACAATGCCTGCCGATACATCCTCAAAGCCTGCAAACCGGATCTCTTTTTCAACCGGAGCTTTTGCCATGGCAAATTCATAATGCCCTCCCTGAAAATGGTCATGGCTTAAAATCGAACCACCGACAATCGGCAGGTCTGCATTTGAGCCTACAAAGTAATGCGGGAACTGCTCTACAAAATCCAGCAGCTTGCCAAATGTCGCCCGTTCGATCTTCATCGGCGTATGCAGTGTATTAAATACGATACAATGCTCATTGTAATACACATACGGTGAATATTGGAAATACCAGTCGCTCTGGTTAATTGTCACCGGAATAATTCTGTGGTTCTGCCTGGCCGGATGGTTAACCCTGCCCGCATAGCCCTCATTTTCCTTACAGAGCAGGCATTTTGGATAACCGCTTTGTTTTGCCAGCTTCGCTGCTGCAATCGCTTTTGGATCTTTTTCCGGCTTGGAAAGGTTGATGGTAATATCCAGCTCGCCAAATTCGGTGTCTGTCACCCATTTTAAATCCTTTTTGATACGGTATCTGCGGATATAGTCCGTATCGCAGCTGAGCTTATAAAAATAATCGGTCGCCTTCTGCGCTCCTTCCTCGTACAGCCGGCGGAACACCCCTATGACTTCACTCGGCCTCGGTACCAGCAGGCTCATAATCTTTGTATCAAACAGGTCGCGGTATACAATGCTGTCTTCCTTTAAAATACCCTGCGCATGTGCATAATCCATCATTTCCTTTAAAATCGTCTCAAGCGCCTCTTCTGCTGTCTGCTGCGTCATTTTCGGTTCTTTTTCGTGTGCTTCTGCTGCTGCCTCTTCCAGCTCATCCAGCTCAAACAGCTCCAGCAGACGGTTAATCGTATACTGCCGGTCTTCCGGCTGGATCAGTCCTGTTGCTAAGCCATAATCTGCTAATTTCAATATATTTTCCTGAATCATATTCTCCTCCTCATTATGCCAGCCTGGCCGGGCCGCCGCCGATCTCTACTACATAAAAATCTCCCTCATAGCCGATTTTTTCTTTGTATGCTTTTCCGACCTGCTCGATAAATGCCTCTACAGCCTCATCTTTTACAATGCTTACCGTGCAGCCTCCAAATCCTGCTCCGGTCATGCGCGAACCGATCACACCCTCTACCTTCCATGCCTCTTCTACCATTGTATCTAATTCAATGCCGGTCACTTCATAATCATCCCTAAGCGATACATGCGATGCGTTCATTAATTCTCCGAATAATTTGACGTTATCGTTCCGCAGCGCCTCTACTGCCTTTAACGTCCTCTGATTTTCATATACGGCATGCCTTGCACGTTTTACGCGGGTCTCATCCTTGACTGCAGCTTTATACTGCTCAAACTGCTCTTCGCTTAAATCGCCCAGTGTGCGGATGCCTACGACCTCCTGTATCTCAGCAAGCGCCTGCTCGCACTCACTGCGGCGCTCATTGTATTTGGAATCGCCCAGCCCGCGCTTTTTATTCGTACAGGAAATCACTATTTTTGCACCGTCCAGCTTAATCGGCGCATATTCATATTTTAAGTCTGCTGTATCCAAAAAGATTGCATGGCCTGCCCTGCCCATAGCAATCGCAAACTGATCCATAATTCCGCAGTTGACACCGTTAAACTGATTCTCTGCAAACTGCCCGATCAAAGCAAGATCCTGATTGGACACATCAAATCCAAACAGATCCTTTAACACATATCCTGTCAGTACTTCGACAGAAGCTGAAGAAGACAGGCCGGAGCCGTTTGGTATATTGCCGAACAAAAGCAGGTCCATGCCCTGTTCTACTTTCATGCCCTTCTGGCCGAATGCCCACATCACGCCTTTTGGATAATTTGTCCAGTCTGCTTTTTTGTCCGCCTTTAACTGCTCTACCGAAGACTCCAGTACGCCCAGCCTTTCAAAATTTACAGAATAAAAACGCAGTGTCTGATCATCCCTCTTTCGTGCCACCCCATATGTACCGATCGTCAATGCGCACGGAAATACGTGCCCGCCGTTATAATCGGTATGCTCCCCAATGAGATTTACACGGCCTGGTGCAAAATAAACGCGGATATCTCCGCCCTCCCCAAAGATCTCTTTGAATTTTTCCACTAATTTTTTCTGCATGATGATTACCCTCTCTTCCTTATCCAATACTGCCAGATCTTTGCCTGATCAGCTGTTAGCCCTATTATACGAAACAAAAAATCAGATTGCAATTTCCATTTGTGCATTTACAACAATATTGCGGAAAGATGCAACAAAAAAGCAGGTCCTGCATTCCCATCCGCCATTTTGCACAAATGGGTATCTATTCGGTGCATATTTTTTTGTTTTTTCCATAAACTTTATTAAATCTTCCTTAATTTAAAAACTACCTACTTGTAAGTATATTTTGTATGTGCTATAATCCGCATTGTGTAGATGTATTGTTCAAATATTTAAATCTCAAGTTTACATATTTGGACAGAAAATGTGTATGATGTATTGATGTACCTGATCCTAAGTTTAGGTAAGAGGGGGGAAAAATGCAAAATCGCAGAACAAATGTGAAAGAGCTCAGACAGGCTGCCTTATGCCTGAAAAATGTTATGTTTCAATACCGCCATATATGGATATTATCTTATTTTTTTATTTATATCCCATGGTTTGCATATCTGGAACGGACGATTACAAAAAAATTCCATATTATTACAATGCCGGTGGATCTTAAAATTCCTTTTTGTGAATATTTTATTATCCCCTATATGCTATGGTTTGCATATATCGCATTTGCCATCTTGTACTTCTTTTTCACCAGCAAGGAAGACTATTACAAGCTGTGCATATTTTTGTTTATAGGCATGACTGTATTTTTAATCGTATCTTCGGTCTACCCGAACGGACATTACCTGCGTCCGGATGAATTTGCACGGGACAGCTGGGCTACCAGAATGGTCAGCTGGCTGTATGCGACAGATACTTCCACAAACCTGTTTCCCAGCATACACGTCTATAACTCGATCGGTGTACACATTTCTCTGATGCTGAGCGAACGGCTGCGGGACAAAAAAGCTGTACGCATAGGCTCTACGGTCTTATGCGTTTCGATTATACTGTCTACGATGTTTTTAAAACAGCACTCTGTATTTGATGTGTTTACTGCTTTTGGCATGGCAGCTGTCATGTATTATGCCGTTTACGGCCAGGCATATAAAAAAGTACTGGCTGCTCTACGTATCGGCAAACCGAAAAAAGAGCATATGCTGCGCGACCTGCGGCTGTAATAATAATTTACGGGCTTTAAAATATCCCATAATTGAAAATAATCCATACAGGCTCTTCAATATCCTACAGCAGCTGAAGAATTTTTACAGGCTCTGGAACATCCCATTAAGGATCATGTTCCAGAGCCTGTTTTAAATACCAGCCATATTCAGCGCCATAACCGTTATTCTATTTCACTGTTTTAATTCTTCTTCACTGTTTTAATTCTTCTTCACTGTTTTAATTCTTCCAGCGCGTGTATACAAGATCTTCCTGCATCTGCATTTTGCGGATAATTCAGTCCAATTTAATCAACATGGCGCACTATACATACCCTGCGGGTATTATAGACTGGAGATTGCATAGCATGCCCTATGGGTACATTTCACAGAAGGCATTTTCAAACACGCTCCAGCTCATCCATCCAGATTCTTACAGACGCATCACTCGGCATGCGCAGGTCTCCGCGCGGCGATACGGCTACCGTACCGACCTTCGGCCCGTCCGGCAGGCAGGATCTTTTAAACTGCTGTGAAAAGAACCTGCGGTAAAACACCTTCATCCACTTTAAAATCGTATGGCTGTCATATGTGCCGCAGAACGCAGCCTCTGCCAGCCGGTATACTTTTTTCGGACGGTATCCAAAACGCAGGATAAAATACAGATAAAAATCATGCAGCTCGTACGGCCCTACGATATCTTCGGTCTTCTGCGAAATCCTGCCGTCTTCCGGCGGCAGCAGCTCCGGACTGACCGGCGTATCCAGCACATCCAGCAGCACCCCGGACAGCTTTTCATCTTTCTCTTTACATGTATCTGCAAAATAACGCACCAGATGCCGTACAAGTGTTTTCGGCACTGAAGAGTTGACGCCATACATAGACATATGGTCTCCGTTATAAGTCGCCCATCCAAGCGCCAGCTCAGACATATCTCCGGTTCCGATCACCATGCCATTGTGCTTATTGGCCAGATCCATCAGTATCTGCGTCCGTTCCCTCGCCTGGCTGTTTTCGTAGGTCACGTCATGTACGGACAGCTCCTGTCCGATATCTGCAAAATGCACCTTGACTGCCTCACGTATGCTGACCTCCATCAGTCTGGCTCCAAAGCAGGCAACCAGATTTACTGCATTCTCATACGTACGGTCTGTCGTGCCAAAGCCCGGCATGGTCACAGCAAGGATCTGGCTGCGCGCAATGCCTGCCAGATCAAATGCCCGTACTGTCACAAGCAGGGCAAGCGTCGAGTCCAGCCCGCCGGAAATCCCGACCACGGCACACTGGCAGCCGGTATGTTCCAGCCGCTTTTTCAGCCCCATTGCCTGTATTGCCAGTATTTCCTCGCACCGCTTATCCCTTTCTGCCTTCCTGCCCGGTACAAACGGTGCCGGATCTACAAACCGCGTCAGGCTGGTCTTTTGTATATCCAGCGTAAAATGCGTCACCGTATATTCTTCCATTCCCTGATTATAAAACGTAGACATCCTGCGCCGCTCTCCGGTCAGCTTGTCTACATCAATCTCTGTATAGATCGTCTGATTTAAAAACCGCTCGGATTCCTTTAACACAACACCGTTTTCTGCAATAATGCTGTGCCCCGAATATACGACATCCTGCGTAGATTCTCCGTCCGATGCACTCGCATAAATATAGCCGCACACCAGCCTCGCTGACTGCCCCGCAATCAGCTCCCTGCGGTAAGTATCTTTTCCAGTCGCTTCGTCAGAAGCAGACAGATTTAATATCAGATCCGCTCCCGCCAGTGCATGGCTTATGCTCGGCGGATTCGGCGACCATACATCCTCGCAGATCTCCACTGCCATTATAAGCTGCGGCATGCTCTCGCATACAAACAGCTGGTTTGTGCCCATCGGCACCGTCAGGCCCGGGCGCAGTGTAACCGGCACAGTTTTTTTCATTCCCCTTGTAAAATGCCTTGCTTCATAAAACTCCGCATAATTCGGCAGAAAGGTTTTTGGTACAATGCCCAGTATGCCTCCTCTGTGGAGCACTGCCGCGGCGTTATACAATTTTCCCATATATTCCAGCGGAAGTCCGACACAGATGACCGCATCAAGCTGTGAAGTCTGCTGCGCAATGTGAAACAGCTGATTTTTAGCTTCATCTAACAGCAGCTCCTGCAAAAATAGGTCGCCGCATGTATAGCCTGTTATGCATAATTCCGGGAATACCATTACACGCGCACCCTGCGCGGCTGCTTCTTTCGCCTGTTCAATAATAAGCCCTGCATTATATTTCGGATCTGCCACCTTGATTTTGGGAGACAGGGCAGCTGTTTTTACATATCCATGTATCATATTCATTTCCTTTCACAAGCGTTTCGCTTCCTTTTCCTGTTTCATTTCCTTTCACAAGCGTTTCGCTTCCTTTTCCTGTTTCATTTCCTTTCACCTGTGGTTTACTGCATCTGAGCCAGCAGTTTCTCCAGTTCCTCCACTTCAAACTGGTATGCCTTGCTGCAGAACTGGCATTTGATTTCAATCGGTTCTTGATCATCTACAATGCTTTTCATATCCTTTTTCGGAATGCTCACAAGTGCTTTTTCAATACGCTCTTTGGAACAGCTGCATGCAAAGTGCGCCGGTATCCTGTCCGTTATTTCCATCTCAAGGCCGTCCAGCAGCTCCTCTAAAATCTGCTCCGGCGTATGCCCCATTTCCAGCATATCTGTAACCGGCCGGATCTTTTTTAAGTTCTCCTCCAGCTGCCCGATCACCTCGTCGGTAACTCCCGGCATCAGCTGGATAATAAATCCGCCTGCCCTGCGCACAGAACAGTCTGTATCCACTAATACGCCCAGCCCTACCGAGGACGGCACCTGCTCCGAAGAAGCAAAATAATACGTCAGATCCTCTGCAATCTCTCCGGTCTGAAGCTGTGTCGTGCCTATATACGGCTCCTTTAACCCCAGATCCTTGATCACGCGCAGCATTCCCGGCCCGACTGCACCGCCTACATCCAGCTTTCCCAGCTCATTTAACGGCAGCTCAATATCCGGTACATTTGCATAGCCTTTTACCTTCCCGCCGGCATCTGCCGTCACTGTCATGCCCTTTACCGGCCCGTCGCTGATTACCTGTAGCGTCAGCAGGTCATCAGCGCTTTTCATCATCACACCCATCATCGCGCCCGCAGCCAAAAGCCTGCCGAGCGCAGCCGTTACTACAGGGCTTGTATGATGGCAGCTCCTTGCCTGCTCTGTCAGATCTTTGGCTGTTATGGCAAACGCGCGGACTGCATGTCCTGCTGCAGCGGCCCTGACAATATAATCATTCATTTTTCTGATCTCCTTCGCTTATAAAATCATGATTCCCTTATATTCTATTGCTCCCAGAATTTTTTCCGTTCTCCCGTGCGACCACATAAATCCTGCTGCTGTCATCCCGCACAGGCCCGTGGTCATCTGCATCGTATGCCCCGCTGTATTTAAGGCCCGCCTGGGCCAGCAGGCGGATCACTTCCTGCAGCTCATAGCCGCGCTCATAATGCGTCTCTGTATACCTGCGGTATAGATCATCTGTTTCACGGATATACAGTGTCAGCTCATATTCATTGATTCTGTCATCCTCGTCATAATAATTATCCCAGACAAGGCTGCCCTCTTCGTGGTGCTCGCTGAATGTCCGCTCCCCCATCTCTTCCTTAAACTTATAGATCGTGTTTAAATCAAATATAAAAATGCCGCCCGGATCTAAATAATTATTTACAAGCCGAAATACTTTTAGAAGATCCTCGTCTTCCAATATATAATTCATAGAATCGCACACACTGATTACTGCGCGCACAGTCCCGTACAGTTCAAACTCACGCATATCCTGCGCCACATACAAAATACCCGCGCACGGCTGCTCCCTTGCAGCGCTCAGCATTTCCTCCGAAGCATCTATGCCGATTAAGTCATAGCCGCATTCCGCCAAAAGCCTGGTCATTTTCCCCGTCCCGCAGCCCAGCTCGCAGACAAGCCCGTCCATGATCCCTTCCTGCCGCAGTATTTTTACCAGATACTCTTTCCACTCCCCATAAGGCACATCTTCCATAAAACGGTCATAAACTCTGGCAAATCCTGTATATGCATCCATTTCCCAAGTCCTTTTCTCTTCTAAATAATCTTCGTAACATCAGCCTCGGTTTACTGCTTTGATTACAAGAAAAAGCCAGAATAAAACAAACTCCGGCTTTCCTTGATCACATATTTATATCAAAATTAATTTTTACAAACAAAACTGGATTTTATACGTTTATCCTCTTAAAATAATCCTTTAAAAAAGCTGACGATCGACTCAAAAATCCCCTTAAAAAATGAAGCGATACCTGCTAGTATTCCGCTTTTATCTTCCATATTCGCCAAAGATTCATAAATCGATCCTGCCTGTTTCAGCAGGCTGTCAATATTGATATCCAGTGAGCCGATTTTTTCCATCAGGGACACAATCTGCTCTTTCTCACTATCAGACAATGTAATATCAAATTTTTTGCATGCATCTGCAATTACTTTTTTAATACTTTCAAGATCCTTGCTGCCTTCTACGACTTTCTGCTTTACATATGCGATAAATTCCTCGGTCTGTGCTTCTCCGCCCAGGCTGCTGTTCAGCTCACCAGTGACAACGATCTCGTTCATCGCTGCATCAAGGCTCTCTGCGTCCAGCTCCTTGTCTTCCATATCGGCATATGCCTTCATCGCACCGATCAGGGCAGCCGTGCCAGACAGCCGAAACGGCCCCGCCACAATAACATCTGCATCTTCCAGTCCTGCGGTTGCCAGCGCATTTTTGTACATGCCTACAGTACAATAAGAAATATTTTTTGTAGAAATATGAATGCCGTCCCCTTTATCCCGTTTTACAATTACAACGGAAGAAAGCGCCCTTGTCCCGATCGTAGAAGCATTCATATAATCATCCAGATACTGGTGTTCTTCTTCATTCGTCACTGTTACGACATGATAATCCTCCAGACTGGCAGGATCGATTCCCATCAGCCCGAGTACTGTATTTTTCTGCTCATTCGTCAGATCGGCTCCAAGCGCCAGATACGGCTTGTCATCCTCAGCGATTACGACATTATCATCATCGGCCGGGTCTTGTATGATCTCCGTTTCGATCTCATCCGGCCCATCGCCTTGTACAATTTCAGTCGTTATGTCACCGACTTTTGACCCGTTTTCTCCCTCACCGCCGCTGTCGGATATATCGTCACCGTCTGTCTCCTGCCCGTCGTCAGCAGCTCCATCCTCTGCATCCATATCATCTAGGGAGGTATCATCTGCAAAGCTCCCTTCCAGCTGGTCTGTTGAAGTTGCTGCTGCCTGCGTGCCCGCTGAGATTGTGAGCATTCCTGCAAGCATAAGTGCAATACAATTCTTCCATTTTTTAACCATATTTATCCTCCCTATGCCTTTTTATCCGACCTTTCTTTTTGATAATTATCTCACTTTTTCATTTATTTTTGATTAAATTTTATATGGTTTTATACCATTATTTGTTTCAGTTGTCTGTTCTTTTATTCAATTGTTTTCTTTTGTTTTAGAATTGTTGATTTTTTATTCAATTGTTTTCTCCTGTTTCAGTTGCCTGTTCTTTGTTCAACTGTTTTCTCTTGTTTTAGCTGCCTGTTCCTTTATTCAATTGTCTTGCTTTTGTTCCAGCTGTCTGTTCCTTGTTCAACTGTTTGCTTTTGTTCCAGCTGCCTGTTCTTTATTCAGCTGTTTTCATTTATTTCAGCTGTTTGTCCTATTATTCAATTTTTTCATTTATTTCAGATGATGCTTCCTTTGTTCCGTTACCTTTTCTTTTGACACCACTGGTATACATCTTCAAATACCTGTTCCCGGTCTGTCTCCTGTAAAATCTCATGCCGGTCGCCCGGGTAGAGCTTCATCTTCACATCCCGGATACCGGCCTGACGATACTGTGCATAGGCTTTTTTTACGCCCTCGCCAAAATTTCCTACCGGATCATCGGCTCCGGCAATAAACAAAACCGGAAGATTTTTACGGATATTTAAGATATTTTTCATCTGATTATCATAATATATCGTAGATAACAGCCCATAATATCCGCTTAAAGTAAAGGTAAATGTGCAGCGCGGATCTTCATAATAAGCCCTTACGCTTTCTTCGTTTTTCGACAGCCAGCTGCGCTTTGGATCTGCCCCTGTCAGATCAAACTGCGCATACGGCTTTCCAAACGCCGCCTGTGTCACAAGCCTGCTGCGGTGATGCCATCCGCGAAATAATGAAAGCAGGCGGCACACAGCCATGCCAAACTGCAGAACTATATCCGGCTGGCTGCCGGTCCCGCAGATTACTGCCCCTGTCACTTCCTCACTGTGAAGCGTCAGATACCTGCGCAGCAGAAATGATCCCATGCTGTGGCCCAGTATATAATACGGACAGTCAGAATATTGATTGCGTATAATGCGTGTCACCTGATAGATATCTGCCACTACTATTTCAGACGGATTCTTTTCCGTAAAAAACCCCCATTCCGACTCACTGCTTATAGATGCTCCATGTCCCAGATGATCATGCCCTACAACCAGAAATCCTCTTCTGGTCAGGTATTCGGCAAATTCCTCATAACGCTCGATGTATTCTACCATCCCATGCGTGATCTGCATGACGGCACGCACCTGCCCATCGTCTGGAAACCATTTCACTGCATGTATCTTAGTCCTGCCATCTTTGGATAAAAATTGAAACGTTTCTTTTTCCAAATTCAGCCCACTCCTTTCTCACGCATAAAAACGATCAGCCGTTAATACACTGGACGATCTGATCCACAATCGTCTCTAAATCCTTCCGCGCCTCCTGCTCGCTCATAAAGCTTTCCCCCAGATGCTCGATATCCGCCAGCGTCTGGTGCGAAAGAGAATTGATCGTTTCATTATTGTGCGAAAATTTCTTTAAATTATCAGAAATAGCTGCAGTTTTTTCTAAATAATGACGTTCGGCTGCCCTGTTACAGATTTCATCCTGCTCAGACATGCTCTTGGAAATACGCGAAACACAAGATTCACTGTCTCTGCATGATTTTGCCAGTGCCTCCGTATGCTCTTGCAGATGGCTGATACGCTTTTCCATGCCGTCCAGCTGCTGCACGCTCAGCTGCGCTGCACGCTCATACGTACTTGAAAGCAGCCGCACCTCTTCCGCGGCTTCAATAAACCGCCTGCCGCTCTCTCCCATGCGCCCTGCCTCGATCGCACAGTTTAAGGAAAGCACTGTCATCTGCTTTGCATAATCAAGCATCTGGCTCAGGCTGCTGCGCATCTTCTGTGCATCCTCTGTCAGGCTCTCCCTTACTTCCTGAATCGTCCTGACAGGCTCCAGCATTTTCCTGCTGCCGTCTACAAATGCCTCCAGCTGCTCCTTCTGCTTATGCGCATTCTCCTGCAGCTTTTTCTTATCCTGCTCCTCGTCTTCCAGCTGGCCGCGCATGGCCGTAAGCTCCATCGCAAGCTGCTCCATGACTTTTGTACTCTCATCGACTTCTTCAATCGTATCATAAGCATGGCTCACTACTTTTGTCAGTTCCTTGTCCATTCCACTCTGGGCAATAATCTGCGTTTCAAAAAGCGGCAGAATCTGCTGTGTGTGGCCATGTATACGATTTATCCTGCTCTTTAGGCCTTCCAGCTCGAACTGGGTATGATTCAGTTTGTTTTCTAATTCCTTTGTCAGTTCTTGTTTTTTTCCGAACACGGTATTTTGACCCCCTGTTTGTGTAAGATCGGCGCACCAGCCAAAAGCCTATCTATCGGCTGCGCTGCCTATCCGTACATTATACTCCCTTTTGCAATTGAAATCAACTGTGTACTCACGCGTGGGTTTTTATAAAAAATCCTGTCAAGGCCAAAAAGCTCGCCCTGACAGGATTTCTTGTTACTATTCACAGCCAGAAATGCGCATAAACTGCGCATTTCGTGAGAACATGATTCAGGAGTGAGGGGCGATTTTGCGAAGCAAACTTTCAATATCGCCCCGAATTGTTACTATGAGCAGCCTTTAGGCTGTGAATAGTAACGATTTCTTCCTTATATTTATGATCTGCGGAACTTATCGACCTCTTCCCGCAGTCCCTGTGAAATGCGCTTGTTATCATACACAGCGTCTTGAATCGCGCTCAAATCCCTGACCAATACCGTAGTGGAATCTGCCACTGAAGATACACCCTGTGCGCTCTGCTCGACTGCGGCAGCAATATCGTTCATTCCGCCCTTCATCATATCCATCGTATGCCGCAGGCCGCCTGCCTTGTCCGAGAAATCGCTCAGCATGCCTTCCAGATATGTGCAGTCCTCCCTGTAGTTTTGTGCAATCTGTTCAAAGGACGCGTAATCCCTCAGCACGGTCGAATCCACAAACTCGAGCATGCCCCCTGCATCAGAGGCCAGCGCTTCTACTGCCTGAATGACCAGATGGCTGATATCCTGTATATTATTTGCCGCCACCTTTGACTGCTCGGCAAGCATGCGGATTTCTTCTGCCACTACCGCAAATCCTTTCCCTGCATCGCCGGCCCGCGCAGCTTCTATAGAAGCATTCAGCGCCAGCAGGTTGGTCTGGCCTGATATATTTAAAATATCTTCCGTCAGGCTGCTGATACGCCCTACTTTCTGGCTGTTTTTAATAGAAGCATTCAGCATGCCCCGGATTTCTCCCACCATTTTATTTGTATTTTCCCTGCCATATACGGCTGTTTTTTCGCTCTCGCTCGCCCGCACCTGGCATTCCTTTGCATATGAAGCACCTTTCTGAGAATCTTCTGCAATCCGCGTGATCAGATCCGCTGTCGTTTCGGTGGACTGATTCATCTCATCCGTAGTCGCAGAGACTTCTTCCATACCTGCCGCAAGCTGCTCCATAGTCGCAGATGTATGGCTGGCACCATCATTTGAATTTTCTACATGTTCTACGATCTCATCTACCGTATTTAATATATTTCTTGATTCCGTATCCATTTTTGCCAGCATGCTTTCCATGCTTGATGCCAGATAATTTACGGATTCTTTCAGCCCGCCGATTTCCCTCGTAGACTGGTAGCCCATTTTGCATTCAATTATTTTTGTATTTCCATGTGCCAGTTCTTTTGCCTGCTCCTGTATCCAGATAAACGGTGCCGTAATGCTTTTTGCCATATAGCCCAGTATAAACAGCCCAAGCACGCATACAACTACTACAGATACCGCTAATATAGACAGAAGATCAATCAGCATCTTATAGGCTTCTTCGTACGGTGCCGTAATGCACAAAGACAGCCCGCCGATTCCTACCGGTGCATACGCATAGATTGCATTGTCACCGCTGACGATACCGTTTTCCCCGGCGGTCATATTCGACACTGCTTTCTTTTGTGTATCCGACATATCGGCAATCGCCTGCGCTGAGCTGCTGTCGCCGTCTTCTGCCTTTACCCAGTTCTGTTTCAGTACGATTTCTTCATTCGGATGTGCCGAAAGCATGCCGTCTGCATTCAGCATAAATGCCTGGCTGTTTTCTGTAATTTTATAATCATTTAAAACCATGGATATATATTCCAGACGTACAAATCCTACCAGCACCCCGACCTGCACATCATCCTGATCCGTGACAGGCGTTCCGACTGCCAGAATTTTTCTGCCTGTGCTCTTTGAAAATGTCGGCTCACACACAACTGTACTGCCCGTCTCCCACGGCGTCAGATAGTACTCCCTGTCAGCGATCGAGGTGCCGCGGTGTTCCCTGCCGTCCGTGTGGGAAATTTCCACCCCGTCTGCATCTGTCACCAGAAAATGAGACCACACATCCCCTGTTTCTGCGATAAGATCCTTCAAATACAGTTCTGCTGCGTCTGCATCCAGTGCGGCTACCGACGGATGGTCTGCTGCCGTCTCAACTACTGACACATATTTATGTACGACCTCATTGACATTGTCTGACATCATCTGTGCCATCACAGAATAAGATGAGGCTTTGTCCTGCGCCACATCCCGGTACATCTGCACCGCAACAATTACTAGAACTATCACAAACGGCAGTAAAATACCCAACAACAGATTACATAAAAATACCAGCTTAATACTTCTCCTTTTTTTCACCATAATTTTCCCCTCTACTCTTGTGTTTGTAAACCATACCAATTCACTAGGTTAATTATAACACAATATTTTCCATTAGAAAAGAAAAAGAATGGACGAACTGAAACTAATTTTACGCACTATAGCATGGAAATTCCTCTTAAAGCATAAGATCAATACATTCCCCCTGCACCATCGCCGGCATATCCGGCATGCTCACAGGCATCTGCAGTCCGCTAAGTTCAAAAGATACACCGCTGAAATTATTCACTATGCCGTCAGAAAGCGCCTCCCGTTCCTTTTCCAGCTTCTGAAAAAAAGCCCTTAAATACTTCATATCAGCATCCATAATCTCTCTGGCCTCATCTGAACGGTGCTTTTTCTTCAGCCGTTCCAGATCCTCAGAATCCATATCATGGACTGCTGCCTCAAGCTCATCTGACATCTCATCAAAATTCAGCTCTTCTGCCATCTCCTTCGCGGATTCTTCCATCAGCTCTTCTGACATCTCCTGCATGGATTCTTCCATCAGCTCTTTATATTCTTCCATCATCCGCTGCAGTTCCTCTTCGCTCAGGCGGACTTCCTTATCCTCATTTTTGTCTTCGGCATTTTCCAGTCCTTCTTCCATCTCGTCCGAAGAACCTTTCTGCCGGATTTCTTCTTCCTTTTTTAAATTTTTTACCCGTTTTTTTGCAACCCGCTCCATTTTTCTGGCATGGATAATTGCATGCTCCAATTCCTGATCGTCATAATCGTCCGAAAATGTCTTCCTAAGAAGAGAGGCAATCGCGGCGCGCGCCTTTGTCACAACCTTGCTGGCGCTATTGGATGTCTTTGATAACATAATCTGCGACGATATTTTCTTGAAACTATAGTTTAAACGCTTTGTCTTTTTCTGCTTAGGCTTGGAAAACGAAACCGTAGCAGCCCCATAAGTCCTTCTCACCTGCGGTGCGCTCCTGCCCGAGCTTACTGTACCGACCATCATTCCCATATGCTCATCCTCCTTGATTTTGACGTATGCCTTCTCAGTGCACTATTCAATGCCCTGACCAGTAAATCCATTTACTGTTTATGTCTGTTAATATATCGGCATTTTACGCTGCAGGCTTTATACTGTCAGAAAAATTCTCATCAGGGCATCGGTTTATGTATGCGGCAGCTTCTCCATAGGAATGATCTTCATTTCGGCCTTTCCTGCCTGTGCCTGGCAGGCTGCCATCCCATGTGACCCAGCTCCCTGCCTTATAGATGTCCATAAAAGAAGCAGGCGTTCCGGGCCATTCTGCACTGGGAGTACATAGATGTTTATCGTGCTGCCTGCAGCAGCTGTATAAGAACGCAGTTTTTTTGTATTTTTGTCAAAAACGGCTGCTGCCTTACATTCCAGTCCCCCTGCATTTTCAGAGTCAAAGGAAAATATGGCAGGCAGGCTGCTTTCGTCATCACTTGTAAAATTTCCGATACGGACAGATTCCAGTCTGATATCGTCCGCTTTTCCCCGCTTTAACGCCCGTTCCAGTGTCTTTGAGAATATCTTTTCAGATTCTTCCCATAAAATTGTCTGAATGCCTGCATGAATCGGGTATCGGCTTTTGCTGATGTTCTTTGTCCTGCTTATTGCAAACATAAACATACATTTCTTTTCTGCTTCATTTACCGAATAACGCCAATAGTCTGCCACGCGGCAGCCGTCTGCCCGAATACGCCAATGATATACGCCGTTTGGCATATTTTTTATCTGAAACCTGCCGCGCTTATCAGTGGATGCCACCTGTACACCGTCCGCTAATATTTCTGCCTTTGGGACTGGTTTGTAGGTATCAGACTCCACAACAGTGCCGACAACTTCTACAGTACCTTAAAGCCAGCTGTTTGTACTGCTGCGAACGCTGTTCCGGCTTCCGTCAGCACCATCGCTGTCATCAACAATGCAGATACCCATATAGTACCTTGTCTTCTTTTGCCACACCATCTCATATGCTTTATTCTCCTTTCCAATTCTCCAACATCAGCAAATAATGTCGATGCACTTCTATTTTGCGTTTCAGCCTGATTCATTGCCATTTCAGCGACAATACAGAAATATGCTTTTTTTCCACCGCACATTGAATAACTAAGCCGGTCACAGGAATATTCACTCCATAAAACTACTAATCTTTGAAAGATCCATACAGCAGGATTTATCCACTGTACAGCAAGCAGCAGGGCTGCTGCTCGTTTCAGCCATAAATCTCTCTGCCGAAAATGACTCAGCTCATGAATAAAAATCACTTTCAGCTGTTCTATAAATAAAATATCATAATACACGCTGCGCCGATCCCCCATACCGCGAGCAAATTACCTGCAGCATAATAAACCGATGGTGCAGGCCAAAACAAATAACTATATACGAACCTGCTTTCAAAATACGGCAGCTGCAATACAAGTATTGAAAATGGAAAAAGAAAACATATCGGCATCAAACACAGCAATTGATAAAAAAAGTGAAAATATCCTTTTGTACAAAAAAAGCAGCTTGCGAGATACCATACTGCTAAAACAACTGTTCCTGTTAAAGAAGATAGCAGCAGAATTTCAAGAATTGCTACGGGATTACTCATCATCCAATTCATCCAATATTCTCCTTATTCGCTCTGATTCTTCTTTTGTAGATAAAAAGCTGCTAGGGCTGCCTTTACGGCACGTTTTCACATACCCTTTTTCCTGCAGACGTGCTATAAATATAACAATCGTTATACGCTTGTAATCCTTTCTGTATTGCTCACGCAGAATTTCCATCAGATGCGGAATAGATATCTCTTCTTCTGCGTCCCAGATACACTTCATTAATAACATTTCACTAGAGCGTGTTTGAAAAATCATTCCCGCGATCTGCACTCCCCACTTCGCGGATAATTCATCCCAAATTTAATCAACATAGCCCGCTATGCCTCATAAATTTGGGATAAATTCTCCATATCATGCCCGTTGTGTACCAAGTGTGAAGCACATCTCACAGAAAGTATTTTTCAAACACGCTCTAGAGCTGATTATTTTCATTGTCGTATCCTCTTTGATGTCTAATTTTTTAAATATTCTTAGTTCTAACAGATGTATCTACAGTTCCATTTATATTTGCCAAGCAATTTTATGTGGACTCTCATAATACATTGTTAAAATAATAACCCCCCATGCTTTATATAATTTAATTTCCATTTGGCAACGCCCGGCATTTATGGCATAATAGAAACAAATTACGCAGACTTTACAGCCTGCAGATACAGTACCCGAAAAGAGGTGCATAAATAATATGAAAAAGAAAAAACTGCCAATCGGCGAAGAATTTTTTCGCAGTATCAGAACCAAAGGATTCTATTATGTAGACAAAACCGCATTGATCAGTGAGCTTTTAAAGACCAGAGGCAGCGTGAACCTTTTTACACGTCCAAGGCGTTTTGGAAAGAGCTTAAATATAGATATGCTGAAAACGTTTTTTGAAATCGGTACAGATGCCATGCTGTTTGAGGGATTGAAAATTGCGCAGGAAACAGAACTTTGCGAGCAGTATATGGGAAAATACCCTGTAATCTCCATCAGCTTAAAGGATGTCGAAGGAGAAGATTTCCAGACGGCGTACGAGGCTTTGTGTACGGTCATCAGTGAAGAAGCTGCCAGAATGGATTTCCTTATGCAGAGTAACAGGCTGATGCAGTATGATAAGGCCAAGCTTGAACGTCTGTTGGAAAATCAATATGTAAGGCCGTCGGACCTTCACAGCAGCCTAAAGCTGCTGACAAGGCTTTTACGCAGGCACTATGGCACATCTGCTATTGTGCTGATCGATGAATATGATGTGCCTTTGGACAAAGCATATCAGAATGGGTATTATCCGCAGATGATAAGCCTGATCCGTTCTCTATTCAGCCAAGTGCTTAAAACAAATGAAAATCTTGAATTTGCAGTGATCACGGGCTGTCTTCAGATTGCAAAAGAAAGCATTTTTACCGGACTTAATAACTTTAAGGTTCGAACAGTTTCGGATACCCGGTTTGCAGGCTGCTTTGGATTTACGGATCTGGAAGTACAAGAGCTGCTCAGCTACTATGGCCTGGGGGACAAAATGGAGCTGTTTAAGGAATGGTATGATGGATATCGTTTTGGAAACACCCATATCTACTGCCCATGGGATGTACTGAATCAATGTGATAAATTCTGTGAATCAGCAAATGCCAGGATGGAGTCCCATTGGGAAAACAGCAGCTCTAACAGTATTGTAAAGGAGATTCTGGAGCATTCTAATGAGACAACAAAGGCAGAAATCGAAGCATTGATTTCTGGTAAGTATGTAGAAAAGCCATTGATTGATGGATTGACATACTCCGATTTAGACAGCGGAGAACCGCTAAAAAGGCAGACATATCTGTGGAGCCTTCTTTTTGCCTCAGGATATCTGACGGATGCCGGGGAACCGGCAGGCAGAGTCCACAAGCTGATTATCCCAAACAGGGAAATACTCGAGATCTATAAAGACCGAATCTGCACATGGTTTGAAAAGAAAACGGTGAGCAACACAAAGCGGTGGCAGAACTTTTGTGAAGCAGTAAAAAATGGCGATAGACAGACTGTCCAGATCTTATTTAACAGCTTTATGGAAGATTCCATAAGCATACGGGATACGTATATAAGGAAGGATTTGAAGGAAATTTTTTATCATGGAATGCTGCTTGGATTGATCAGGGCTGAAGACCGTTGGATTTTAAGGTCAAATGCGGAATCTGGTACAGGATATACAGATATTATGATTATAGTTCCTTTAGAAAAAACCGGCTGTATCATTGAGGTAAAGTATGCAGAAAATGGCTCTTTTGAGGCAGCAGGCCGACTGGCAGCAGAACAGATCACGGATAAGGGATATGAGACGGTTTTGAGACAGGAAGGTATGCAGACAATTCATAAATTTGCCATTGCTTGCTACAAAAAAAGCTGCAGGGTGTATACCTGAGTCATTTAAAACACACTACCGCCAGCCACATTCCATGGCTGGCGGTATTTTATACTGCATTCTGCAAAATTATACTTCAAAAATCAAATCCCCATAAGAAGGCATCGGCCACATATCTTTATCGATCATCATCTCCAGCTGGTCTACCGGCTCCCTCAGCGCCTCCATTGCCGTCTTTATTTCATCCCGGTAATACACTGCCCTGTTTCGTCCTTCTTCCATCGAAGAGCCGACCGCTTCTACTTCAACCAGTTTTTTCAAGGCCGTCTTTGCTTCTTTTAACCGGTCCGATACCTCTTTTAACAGCTCTATCTGGACGCTTACGTCTGCATCGCATGCTGCCTTTACACCGTTTATGGAGGCTGCCAGTGCTGTCGTATATTTTATGACCGCAGGGATGATCTGCTTGCCTGCGATATCGATCATTGCTTTTGCTTCTATATTAATGGTCTTTGCGTATGTCTCGTATTCGATCTCTACACGTGACTCCAGCTCCGTCTTTGTAAATACGCTGAACTTCTCAAATACTGCAACGGATGCAGGCGCTGTATAGGCCGGAATCGCATCTACCATAGACTTGATATTCGGCAGTCCCCTCCTCTGCGCTTCTTCTACCCATTCATCGGAGTAGCCGTTGCCGTTAAATACGATTTTCTGATGTTCTACCGCATATTCCTTGATCAGGTCATGGACAGCCTCGTTAAAGTCTTCGGCTTTTTCCAATACATCACACGCCTCGGAAAACGCTTCTGCAACTATTGTATTTAATACAACGTTGGACTGTGCGACGGAATCCTGTGAGCCAACCATACGGAATTCAAATTTGTTGCCGGTAAATGCAAACGGCGACGTCCGGTTGCGGTCTGTCGCATCTTTGCGGAAATCCGGCAGCGTCTTTACGCCGGTCTCCAGCATGCCGCCTTTTAAGGAATGCGTCGCAATGCCTGTGCTGATCAGCTGTGATACAACATCCCCCAGCTGCTCGCCTAAAAATACAGAAAGAATCGCAGGCGGTGCTTCGTTTGCTCCCAGCCTGTGGTCGTTTCCGACATCTGCCGCAGAGGCACGCAGCAGCGAAGCATGCCGGTCTACTGCTTTTAAAATACAGGTCAGCACTAATAAAAACTGGATATTTTCATGCGGTGTTACGCCCGGCTCTAAAAGGTTAATGCCGTCATCTGTCGTAAGCGACCAGTTATTATGCTTGCCAGAACCATTTACGCCGGCAAATGGTTTCTCGTGCAGCAGGCACTGCAGGCCGTGGCGTCCGGCTACCTTTTTCAGCGTCTCCATAATCAGATGATTGTGGTCTACTGCAATATTGCACTGTGCATAGATCGGCGCTATTTCGTGCTGTGCCGGTGCGACCTCATTGTGCTGGGTCTTTGCGGACACGCCCAGCTTCCACAGTTCCTTATTTACATCCTTCATATACGCTGCAATGCGTTCGCGGATCGCGCCAAAATAATGGTCATCCATTTCCTGGCCTTTTGGCGGCATGGCACCAAACAATGTACGCCCGGTAAATATCAGGTCTTTTCTAAGCAGGTATTTTTTTCTATCTACAATAAAATATTCCTGTTCCGGCCCTACAGACGGCGTGACTTTTTTGGATGTCGTATTGCCGAACAGACGAAGCAGCCTCAGCGACTGCTCATTGACTGCCTCCATAGACCGCAGCAGCGGCGTTTTCTGGTCTAATGCCTCTCCGGTATAAGAACAAAACGCCGTCGGAATACACAGCGTAGCACCTGCCGCATCCTGCCTGACAAATGCCGGCGACGTGCAGTCCCATGCCGTATAGCCTCTTGCCTCAAAAGTAGCGCGCAGGCCGCCGGATGGAAATGAGGACGCGTCCGGCTCGCCTTTGATCAGCTCTTTGCCGGAAAAGCTCATCAGCACCCTGCCGTTCGGCATTGGAGCGGTGATAAATGAATCATGCTTTTCAGCAGTTACGCCGGTCAGCGGCTGGAACCAGTGCGTATAATGCGTTGCACCTTTTTCAATCGCCCATTCTTTCATCTCGTGGGCAACCACATCAGCAGTTGCCAGATCCAGGTCTCCGCCTTTTTCGATAATCTCTCTCAGCTTTTTATATACTTTTTTTGGAAGGCGCTCCTGCATGACGGAATCATTGAATACATTTTCACCAAAGATATCTGCTACGTTATAATATTCGCTCATTGTTCTGTCCTTTCTTTTCCAAACTCCTTTATGTATTATATATACTACGAAAAAAAACAAGGATGCCCCTTTTCGGAACATCCTCGTTCATCTCAATCTGCTATTAACATACCGCATATTTTATAAAAATGCAATACTATAATTCATTTTCATGATATCTGCGTATTTTTGCGCAAATTTTTTCTGCAATTTCGTCAGTTTTAACAACCGGATTATGCTTTGCCGACAGAGCCAAACAGCTCCATTTTCTCTTTTACAGTAGCCCTGATTGCTTCTGCGCCCGGTGCTAAGAGCTTACGCGGGTCAAATCCCTTGCCCACCTGATCTTTGCCTTCTTCGATGTATTTACGTGTAGCTTCTTGGAATGACAGCTGGCATTCTGTATTTACATTGATCTTTGCTACGCCGAGCGAAATTGCCTTTTTAATCATGTCTTCTGGAATGCCTGTACCGCCATGAAGCACGAGCGGCATTTCACCTGTTTCTTTCTGTACCGCATCTAATGTCTCAAAGCTCAATCCTGCCCAGTTTTCTGGATATTTGCCATGGATATTGCCGATACCTGCTGCAAGCATGTCTACGCCGAGATCTGCGATAGACTTGCATTCCTGCGGATCTGCGCATTCACCTGCACCGACTACACCGTCTTCTTCGCCGCCGATCGATCCTACTTCTGCTTCAATAGACAGGCCCAGATTATGAGAAACAGCTACCAGCTCCTTTGTCTTTGCGACATTTTCTTCGATCGGATAGTGGGAACCGTCAAACATAACGGAAGTAAATCCAGCCTTGATACATTTGTAGCATCCTTCGTATGTACCATGGTCTAAGTGCAGTGCTACAGGAACGGTAATGCCTAATTCTTCATCCATAGCCTTTACCATAGCTGCTACAGTCTTAAAGCCTGTCATATATTTTCCTGCGCCTTCAGATACGCCTAAGATTACCGGGCTTTTTAACTCTTCTGCAGTCAATAAAACAGACTTTGTCCATTCCAGGTTGTTGATATTGAACTGGCCTACGGCATAATGTCCGGCTTTTGCTTTTTTTAACATTTCTGCTGCTGATACTAACATGTGAATTCCTCCATCTTCTTAATTAGATTAATCTGTATAATCAAATCCGGCAGATCTATGATAATCATACCATTAATTACTAAAAAAATAAAGAAAAAATTAGATAATAATTTCAATTGCCCTATGGCAGTTTTTGATCTCTGCCTGCATATGCGTGCCGCCGTATTCGCCGTCCAGCGTCCACGGCACTCCCTTTCCGGCCAAAAAGCTGATCTTGTCCGCCTTAAATGAATAAATCAGATCTGAGTCATCTACCCTCGTCAGCAGAGACGTAATAATTTCATTTAATTCCAGCGGATTTTTCGGATGCTTGATCAAAGTCACCTCAAACATGCCGTCATCCAGTACTACATTTCTGCCCGCGATCTGTTTAAAGCCGCCGACTGATATGGAGTTGGACACCATACCATATATAAAATCATCTTCCAGTACTACATCCTCATACTCGACATGCATGCTGTATGCCTCGATGTCCCGCAGGCTTTTTGCACCTTCTAAAATATATGCTGCATGTCCGAGCAGATTTTTTAATTCCTGATTGGTCTGGTACGATACTTCCGTAAAAATGCCAAACGCGGCTACATATATAAAGCTGTTATCATTAAACTGCCCGACGTCACAGGCAAAGCGATGTCCATTCAGTGCAATCTCAGCGGCCTTTTGAATATTCTTTGGAAGGTTTAGAGAATTCGCAAAATCATTTGTACTGCCCATCGGAATATAACCGATCGGCTTTTTATCCTGCACACGCATCATGCCGGTCACTACCTCATCCAACGTGCCGTCTCCGCCGCTGCATACAATCAGATCATAGTCCTCACTTTCGTCTTCAATCAGCTTTACTGCATCTCCCTGTGCCTGTGTCGGATGTATCGTCACGCGATAATCATTTTTTACCATCATGTCAATCAGATCTGCCAGCTTTGCCTTAATCGTTCCTTTTCCTGAGTGAGCATTGTATACAAATAATAATTTTTTCATGACCAATCATTCCTTTTTTCTATTTCATCCGTTTTATCGTCAAAGTCCCTCAGCTGAAATCCCATCTGCTTCGCGATATCGCCCAGCCTGCGCAGCCTGTGGTTGACGCCGGATTTTCCCACCTCTGGATCACATAGCCTGCCAAGCTCCTGTATGGTGGCATCCGGGTGTTCCATGCGAAGCCCCGCAATTTCCTGCAGCTGCCACGGCAGGCCGTTTAATACGCCCTGCTGCTGTAAAAAGCGTATGGCCTCCTGCTGCCGGTATGCTGCATTTACAGTCTTGTTAATGTTTGCCGTCTCGCAGTTGACCCGGCGGTTGATATCGTTTCGCATTTCCTTTAAAATCCTGACATTTTCCAGATTCATCAATGCATTGTGCGCTCCCATGACATTTAATACATCCACGATCTGCGCGCCTTCTTTCAGATATACAATCTGATGTGTTTTGCGCTGGACGATCTTTGCTTCGAGCGCAAACCCTGCAAGCTGCTCCTGCATCTGCCGTGCTTTGTTCAAATCCGTGCATACAATCTCAAAATGATAAGACCTCTTAGGATTGCTGATGGAGCCTGCTGCCAGAAACGCACCGCGTAAAAATGCCCTCTTGCAGCAGCTTTTGCGCAGCAGCTGCCCGTCTGTCAGTGTCATCTGCCCGCGGATTCTGCCATCCCTGCCTATGATCTTTAACAATAAAAACAATTTCTGTACGGACTCATCTTCATAGAGATCTACGAGATAAGACGTCTTGTTTTTCTGCTGGATATGGTGAGCCTGTGTTACAGCTGCCGTTATGCCGCCTGCCTGCGCCAGAAGGTCTGCAAACCGCTGCGCGACATGCTCATTCTCCGTGATCAGCGTGACATGCATCCGGCTGCCTTCTTTTTGTATCCTGCCGGCACCGCCCAGCATTGCTGCCAGCTCTGCGATCTGGCAGTGCCTCGCCTGCTCCTGCACAGCCAGCAGCTCCTTTTTTACATCACTAGAAAACGACATATGACTCCCTATTTATGATTATATTAGCTCTTCGCAGTGCGCTGCTCAGCGCTGCTTTGCTGCGCCCGCATCTTTTTCGATATCACGGTGCTCAATTTTTAGTCCGTAGTTGGATACTACGCCCTGCTGCACTCTGGTTAAGCTGTCCCTCCCCTGCATAGACTCCAGCCGCTTATACAGTTCATTGGCCAGCGTCACTGACCGGTGCTTTCCTCCGGTACAGCCGATCCCGATTACAAGCTGGTTCTTCCCCTCTGTAATATAATTTGGAATTAAGAACCGAATCATATCCTCCAGTTTATTTAAGAAATCATGAGCCTCCTGATACTGCAGTACAAAATCCTGTATCTCTTTGTCATTCCCGCTTTTGGCACGCAGACCCTCTACATAGTAAGGATTCGGCAGGAACCGCACATCAAATACCAGATCCGCGTCCGCCGGTATGCCATACTTAAACCCAAAGGACAGCACAGTGACAAACATACTCTTGTAATCCGTGTTATTTACAAATATTTTTTCCAGCTCTGCCTTTAATTCACGAGTCAGAAGCCTGCTTGTATCAATAATATAATCTGCATTTTCTTTTAAGAATGCGAGGCTTTTCCGTTCCCTGCTGATTCCTTTGTCTACACGCTCGCCCACAGCCAGCGGATGGCTGCGCCTTGTCTCTTTGTAGCGCTTGACCAGCACGGTATCTTCTGCATCTAAAAACAGTATTTCACATTTCCGTCCCTCTTGATGCATTTTTTCCAATACCTCACGCATTTCGCTTAGATTCTGCCCGTTTCTGACATCTATGCCGACCGCTACTTTCTGCAGCTCTGTACTGGCAGTATCTGACAATTCATAAAACCGCTCTACAAGAGCAATTGGAAGATTATCCACGCAGTAATAGCCCATATCTTCCATCATTTTAAGCGCCGTACTCTTTCCGGCTCCTGAGATCCCTGTCAAAATCACAAAACGCATACTGTCTTCCTCTCTTCTGTAAGAAGCCGGGGGCTGTCTCATTAAGAAATTTATACCCCTTAACGCCCACAGCTCCAGCTGCTAAGTGCTACGTAAAATCTCCCATGCGCTTTACTTCCATCTCCAGCTCGACTCCCGCCTGCTGGCGCACCTTCTGCTGGACCTGACGTATCAGCTCTAAAATATCGGCTGCCTTTGCGCCTCCTTTATTGATTACGAAGCCACAGTGTTTTTCGGATACCTGCGCACCGCCGACTGAAAATCCTGCAAGTCCTGCATCCATAATCAGCTTTCCGGCAAAGTACCCCTGGGGCCTTTTAAATGTGCTGCCTGCACTCGGATATTCTAACGGCTGCTTTTCGATCCTGCGTTTTTTCAGCTCATCCATATAAGCCTGTATTTCCTCCTGCGGCTTTTTCTCCAGTACAAATTCTGCTTCCAGCACAATCATATGCCGCTGCGCTATGCAGCTGTGGCGGTAAGATAAGTCCAGCTGCTCTTTATCCAGAATCTGGATCTTCCCATCCGGGCCTAACACTCTGGCATGCGCCAGCACATCTTTTAATTCCCCGCCATATGCTCCCGCATTCATAACGACTGCACCGCCGACCGAACCTGGTATGCCTGCTGCAAACTCCAGACCGCCCAGAGAGGCCTTTAGAGCTGCTGCTGCTGCCTGTGACAAAAGCGCTCCTGCACCTGCAGTCAGCCGGCTGCCCTCTGCCTGTATACGCGCTGCATTTTTTGTAAATGCAATCACGACACCCCGGATTCCTGCATCGGATACCAGCAGATTGCTGCCGTTGCCGATGATATGATACGGCATATGCTCCCTTTGGCAGAGTGCAATCACATCTGCTGCCTGCTCGATCACAGGCAGCAGAAAATAATCTGCCGGGCCGCCTACACGGAATGACGTATGGCGCTCCATAGGTTCGTTGCATAAGATCTGCTCTTTGGAAAGTATCGTACACAGCTGCTGATAAAATCCTGATTCATTCATGTCATTTTCCTGATTTTTCTGTTTTTTATACTATCAATATATTCTATATATATGCATTTAGACCGCGAGCCCGCAAAAGTTATTCCTTGATTAAATTTTTTGTTTTCAAAATAATTATTTCTAATTATTGCTTTTATCAAATTTTTAATCAATTCTGTTTTATATTTTGCCTTGATCAATTCTGCAATTCAATCACTGTTTGCTTTCATCATAATCATTTCCTAATTATGATATTTCCTAATTTTTTCATTGACCAATTTTGTGCTCCGGCCAATTTCATACCTTGCTCAAGCCCAGTCCAGAACCATTCCTTTATCAAACTTATACTTTCATCAATTTAATTTCATAATTCTGACCTGATCCATTCTGTGCTTCGGCAATTTTATGCTTCAATCAAAAATGTCTTGTACCCGCGGTAGGCTTCATACAGATCGATCTTGCTGATAATTTCCCATGGTGCATGCATATTCAGCACGGCTACGCCGCTGTCTATTACTTCCATGCCATAGTTGGCTAGAATATAAGCGATCGTGCCGCCGCCGCCCTGATCTACCTTTCCAAGCTCGGACGTCTGGTAAGATACGTCATTGCGGTCTAAAATATCCCGCAGATGAGCCATATATTCTGCATTTGCATCATTGGAGCCGGATTTGCCCCTGGCTCCAGTATATTTGTTAAATACAAGGCCGTTTCCAAAATATGCCGCATTCTTTTTCTCTGATACTTCTGGATAATTCGGGTCAAATGCTGCGCTGACATCCGAAGAAAGCACCTTTGAATTTGCCATCGCGCGGCGCAGTGCAAGCTCGGAATACTGTCCGGCTGCATTTAATAATTCCGCGGTCATATTTTCAAAAAAGAGTGAATGCATGCCGGTAGCGCCGACACTGCCGATCTCTTCCTTATCTACTAACAGACATACGCTGGTACGCTTAGGCACGCCGTCCATATCGAGCATTGCCATAAAGGAAGGATACGCACACACTCTGTCGTCATGCCCATAACCCATGATCATGCTGCGGTCAAATCCATAATCCCTTGCCTCGCCTGCCGGTACGACTTCGATTTCTGCAGATATGAAGTCTTCTTCTTCGATCTGGTATTCTTTTGCCAGAATACTTAAAATATTAGCCTTGACGCGCTCTTTTACTTTCTCGCCGCTTTCTTCCTTTCCGTCCTCACTCTTTGGTGCCGGGATGCTGCCGATTAATACGTCCAGATTTTCACCTTCTACTGCCTTCGCAGCTTTTTTCTGCATCTGCTCATCAGCCAGATGAATCAGCAGGTCGCTGACACCAAATACCGGATCGCCCGACTTATCGCCAATGCTTACCGGGATTACGGTTCCGTCCTTTTTCACAAATACGCCGTGCAGAGCGAGCGGGATTGTCACCCACTGGTATTTCTTGACGCCGCCATAGTAATGCGTATCAAGCATAGCCATCTGTGTATCTTCATACAGGGGCACCTGCTTTAAATCCAGGCGCGGAGAGTCGATATGTGCACCGAGTATATTCATGCCCTGCTCAATCGGCTGCTCTCCGATAATATACATTGCCATCGCCTTGCCCATATTTGTCGCATATACCTTATCACCCGGCTTTAACGATTCTTTCGACTGAATGATTTCCTCAAGATCCGTATACCCCGCATTACGTGCCATATTGGCAAACTTTTCGGCACATTCACGTTCGGTCTTACAGCCTGATATGAACTGTCTGTACTTTTCTGCAAACTGAAATACACTGTCGCGTTTGTTTTCCGGGTATTTGTCCCATGCGTTTTTTCTCTCCATTTTATTACATCTCCAATTCTTTTTGATTTTCTGTCTTTCGACTTTTTTATTATTTATTTGTCTTCCGGCTTCCTTACTATAGTTCTCTGTCTTTCGACCCTTTTTACTATAATTTTCTGCCCTTCGACTTTTTTATTATTTATTTGTCTTTCGACTTTTCTTGCTATAGTTTTCTGTCTTCTGGCTTTTTATTATTTATTTGTCTTTCGGCTTTTCTTACTATAGTTTTCTGTCTTCTGGCTTTTTATTATTTATTTGTCTCTCGACCTTTTCTTACTTTAGTTTTCTGTCTTTCGACCTTTTTATTATATTTTCTGTCCCTAGACTTATTTTTTATTTAATTGTCTTTTGACAAATTCTCCTGTACGCGCCGGCACAGTTCTTTTGCCGCATTATAACCCATCTTTTTCTGCCTGTGGTTGACTGCTGCCGCCTCACAGATCAGAGCCAGATTTCTGCCGGGCCTGATCGGCAGGGAGTGGCATACGACCTTTGTGCCTAAAAACTCTGTATACTCCTGTTCCAGTCCCATCCTGTCGTATTCATTATCCTTTTTCCAGTCTTCCAGCTTGATTACTAAGTCAATGCTCTGCTTTTCTTTTACACATTCAACACCGTACAATGCCTTTACATCAATAATTCCAATGCCGCGCAGCTCAATAAAATAACGCGTAATATCCGGCGACGTACCGATCAGCGTCCGCTCATTGATCTTTCGGATTTCTACTACATCGTCCGTCACCAGCCGGTGCCCGCGGCGGATCAGCTCCAGCGCCGTCTCACTCTTTCCAATGCCGCTTTCACCCATTATTAACAGGCCCTCTCCATAGACATCGACAAGCACGCCGTGAATCGATATACATGGTGCCAGTTCTTCATTTAATACCCTGATGATCTCTGCCGTAATGCTGGATGTCTTTCGGTCAGTGCTCAATACTGCCACATTGTTTTTCTTTGCCAGATCGATAAAATCGTCTCCTGGAATCAGGCCGCGGCAGAATACGATGCACGGCATTTCGTGCGCAAGAAAATCTTCGATCGCTTTGATTCTTTTTTCCTGCTCCAATGATTCCAGATATGCATATTCCACCATCCCGACGATCTGCACGCGCTCGTTTGCAAAATGCTCAAAATAGCCGCAGAACTGTAAAGCCGGGCGGTTAATCTCTGATACCGTGATCTCCCGGATACTCAGGTCAATCTCACTCGCCAGATTTTTCATATGAAATAAATCAGCAAAACGCTGTACATTGACACCTTTCATATCTTTCTCCTTTTCTTTGTGTGTGGTTTTCCTATATTTCCCAGTTTACCACACAATTCTTAGATCGGCAATCATTGAGTCTGCTTAAAATACGCAGCTACTGCAATCGCTGCTTTCTCATTCATGCTGTCCGCCTCACACAGCTGCTCTACCGTTGCGCTGCGTATCGCCTCGATTGACTGAAAGTGCCGCATCAGTGCTTTTCTGCGTGTAGGGCCGATGCCCGGTATGTCATCCAGCACAGAATGTACCTGCTCCTTGCTGCGCAGCGACCTGTGGTATTCAATCGCAAACCGGTGCGCCTCATCCTGTATTCTTGTAATCAGCTTAAAGCCTTCCGAATCCTTGTGAATCGGCAGCTCTACATTATTAAAATACAGTCCCCTCGTCCGGTGAAAGTCATCTTTTACCATGCCGCAGACAGGAATCGAAAGGTTCAGTTCATCCAGCACCTGCAGTGCAATATTGACCTGTCCGCGCCCGCCGTCCATCATAATCAGATCAGGAAATTTGGTAAAGCTGCCATATGCGTCATCCAGCTTTTTCTCGGCACGCTCCCTGCGCTCCTCCATGCCATGCAGAAACCGGCGTGTCAGCACCTCGTGCATGGAGGCATAATCATCCGGCCCTGCGACTGTGCGCAGCTTAAATTTACGGTAATCGCTGCGGCATGGCTTGCCTTTTTCATATACGACCATCGATCCTACACTTTCAAAGCCATTTGTATTCGATATATCATATGCTTCTACACGGCTTAATCCCGGCAGGTCTAAGATCCTGGCAATTTCTTTCATCGCGCCGATCGTCCTGCCTTCTTCCCTCTTCAGGCGCTCTTTGTCCTGATTTAATACGAGGCGGGCATTTTTCTGTGCCAGGTCTACCAGCTTTTCTTTCATGCCCTTTCTCGGCACGCGGATATGCACCTTCTGTCCACGCTTGTCAGTCAGCCACTGCGCAATCACATCCAGATCATCTATTGCCGTCTGAAGCATGATTTCTTTTGGTATAAAAGGTGTCCCGGCATAATACTGTTTTAAAAACGAAGTCAGTATCTGCTGCGTAGAATCCCCTGCATTGATCGTGACATAAAAATGCTCCCGCCCGATCAGCCTGCCGTCACGAATAAAAAACACCTGTACAACAGCGTCCCGGTCGTCTTTTGCCAGAGCGATAATATCTTTGTCTTCTCCGTCGGAGCTTGATACCTTCTGCTTTTCCGATACCTGGCGGACGCTGTCCATAAGATCCCGGTATTCCATTGCCTTCTCAAAATCCATTTCTGCCGAAGCCGCCTGCATTTTCTGCTCCAGCTCTTCGAGAACAGGCTTATAGTTTCCGTTTAAGAAATCCAGCGCCTTTTTGATCTGTATACGGTAATCTTCCGGGCTGATATAACCCTGACAAGGCCCCTGGCACTGATGGATATGATAATTTAAGCACGGGCGGTCTTTGCCGGTATCCCGCGGCAGCTGCCGGTTACAGGTTCTAAGCTGATACAGTTTTTGAATCAGGTCGATCGTATCCTTGACTGCCCCGGCACTTGTATACGGCCCAAAATACTGCGATTTGTCCTTTTTCATCTGGCGTGAAAAAAGGACCCTGGGATAAGTTTCCCCCAGCGTCACTTTTATATACGGATAAGTCTTGTCGTCTTTCAGCAGAATATTATACTTCGGCCGATGTTCTTTGATTAAGTTGCATTCTAAAACCAGTGCCTCTAGTTCGGAATCGGTAATGATATATTCAAAACGGTCGATCAGCGTAACCATCTGGTCTTTACGGATTCCTTCATTATGGCTGGCACGAAAGTACTGACGCACACGATTTTTCAGATTGACTGCCTTTCCGACATAAATAATAGAATCATTTTTATCGTGCATCAGGTAGACTCCCGGACGGTCCGGGAGTTTTTTTAATTCTTCCTGAATATCAAACATTATTTCCTGTCATCTTCCTTCTGCTCATTTTTTCCGAAAAGCTGCTGCGTAAAGGCCGGCGGCTCTGATCTATGTGCAGGTGCCTCCGCTCCTGTATAAGCCTGCCCTGCATGAGAAACAAAATCCTGCTGCGCATGCTCTGCCCCAGCAGGCTGTTCCCCTGCTGCCGGCTGACAGCCCTGCTGCCCTGCTTCTGCTCCCGAACAGGTCTGCCCTGCATAAGAAACGGAATCCTGCTGCGCATGCTGCACTGAATCTGCCGGTACATGATACAGCGGATTATTCACCGGATATTCCCCTGCTGCTGGTACATAACCCTGCTGTGGATATCCCGCTCCTGACGAAAAGTTACGGCCCTGCCGTGCATGCCCTGTTCCTGCTGAATATTCTCCTGTCGGCAGTACCTGGCCTGGCCGCGGCTGCCCCGCTCCTGCCGGCTGTTCCTCTGCCGGATACTCTCCTGCCGGACGGCCATAGTGATACTGCTGCGGACGTCCTGCTGCCTGCTGATACGGAAATGCCTGATACTGTGATACCGGCTGTCCCGGCTGCGGCACTGCTCCTGTCTGTGGTGCGGCCGGCTGTCCCGGTACCGGCTGATATGGCAGAGCCTGACCCTGTGTCTGGCCTGCTGCCGGAAACGGCCTGTTCATCGAATTCTGCGGATTCTGCGGCTGCATAGTCCCCTGCACCTGCTGCTGAGGCGCTCCCTGTCCTGCTGCATACGGCTCCTGTGGATTTCCAGACAACACCTGTCCTGCCGGTGCCACAGGCTGCTTGTTCAGCGGAGCTGCTGCCCCTGCCGCCGGACTGCCTGATGCGCCCCCTGTCTGTGCCGGCATGGCATATCCCTGTGTATACAGCGGCTGCTGCGCAGTGTTTACTCCTGACAAGTCTTGCGTTTTTTCCTCTTCATCCTCTGAAGGCTGCGGGATTCCTTTTATGTCACGGTAGATGCGCATAAATTCTTTGCCGGTAATCGTCTCATGCTCAAATAAATATTCCGCGATCTTATCGAGCACATCACGGTTTTCTATCAGCAGCTTCTTTGCCGCCTCATAGCTCTGCTTTAACAGCAGCTGTACTTCCTGATCGATTTCTGCCGCCGTATTGTCTCCACAGTTTAGTACCGGCCTGCCGTCCAGGTAACGGTTCTCGACAGACTCCAGGCTGATTAAGCCGAATTTTTTTGACATGCCATACTGTGTCACCATTGCGCGTGCAATCTGCGTAGCTTTTTCTATATCATTGGAGGCTCCGGTCGTTATCGAATGGAACACGATTTCTTCCGCCGCACGGCCTGCCATAAATGTAACAAGGCGTGCCTTGAGCTCCTCTTCGGTCATCAGATATTTTTCCTCTTCCGGCACCTGCATGACATAGCCGAGCGTTCCCATCGTACGCGGCACGATCGTTATTTTCTGCACAGGCTCTGCATTTTTCTGGAGCGCTGTCGTCAGCGCATGGCCGACCTCATGATAGGCAACAATTCTCTTTTCCTCTTTCCCAAGAATACGGTCCTTTTTCTCTTTTCCTGCTATGACTACCTCGACAGATTCAAACAGATCGGACTGGTTGACATATTTTCTGCCTTTTTTCACGGCATTGATCGCTGCTTCATTGATCATATTTGCCAGGTCAGAGCCTACCGCACCGGATGTAGCCAGCGCGATCGCATCCAGATCCACAGTCTCATCCATCAGCACATCCTTAGAATGCACTTTTAATGTCTCTACCCTGCCCTTTAAATCCGGCTTTTCTACAATAATGCGCCGGTCAAAGCGTCCCGGACGCAGCAGCGCCTTATCCAGTACTTCCGGCCGGTTCGTGGCTGCAAGAATCAGCAGTCCTTTGGATGTGTCAAAGCCATCCATTTCCGAGAGCAGCTGGTTGAGCGTCTGCTCACGCTCATCATTGCCGCTGCCATAACGGGTATCACGGCTCTTTCCGATTGCATCAATCTCATCGATAAAAATAATACAAGGAGCCTGTTTTTGTGCTTCTTTAAACAGATCACGCACACGTGAGGCACCGACGCCGACAAACATCTCTACAAAATCCGAGCCTGCCAGAGAGAAAAACGGTACGTTTGCCTCTCCCGCTACTGCCTTTGCCAGCAATGTCTTTCCTGTTCCGGGAGGCCCTACAAGCAGTGCTCCTTTCGGCAGCTTTGCGCCGATATCAGTATATTTCTGCGGATTGTGCAGAAAGTCCACCACTTCCTGCAGCGACTCCTTCGCCTCATCCTGTCCTGCTACATCCTTAAACGTAACTCCGGTTTTTTTCTCTACATACACTTTTGCAGTGCTCTTGCCGACGCCCATTCCCATGCCGCTGCCCATCTTTTTCATTAAAAAACCCATGACTGCCCAAAGCAGCAGGACCGGCAGCAGAAAGCTCAAAATATTGTATACCCATGTAGCCGAATCATCCGGTATATATGGGTAATATTTTACGTCATGTTCTTTCAGCAGCGCCACCAGCTCTAAATCATTGCCTGCGATACCTGTAAAGTAAGTGACCGAAACGAGTTCATTTTTCTTTCCCTTTGGAGTGATCCGATAACTGTTTGAAGATACACGCACCTCCTCTACTTTATCTTCCTCTACCATCTGTAAGAATTCCGTATAGGAAATCTCTTTCGTAGTCATCTGCTGCTGCCATCTGCTGAACATGCTCATGAAAAAAAGCGCTACGAGCGTAATCAGAAGAAACATCAGTATCATCTGACCATTTCCGTTTTTCTTATGATTGGAATTATTGTTTCCATTATTCGGTGACTGATTATTCATTTTTCCTCCATCTGCTGTACTTCTGTGCGTTTCAACTTTAACGCTGTCTGCTTTATTATAAGTGGATTAGTTTTATAACGCAATATTCTATTGATGAACTTTTTGCGAAATTTCTTAATTTAATAAAAAGTTTATAACTGAATCATAAACTTATGCCAGAGACTTCTATTCTATAATAAGCAGACGGATCTTTTAAACAGCATATAAAAAGAACCGACAGTCCAGATATGGTGCAATGCCAGTCCTTTTTAAGACTATTTTTTATATTTACGATTTCAGCCACGACTGCTTTCAGACAAATCTCCATTCTGAAATGCCAGTGCCGCCTCTACAAATCCGCGGAACAAAGGATGCGGCCTGTTCGGGCGGGATTTTAACTCAGGATGTGCCTGTGTCGCAATAAACCATGGATGATCCGGCACCTCAATCATCTCGACAATGCGACGGTCCGGCGACATTCCCGACAGCAGCAGGCCGTTTTCCATCAAAACTGCACGGTAATCGTTATTGACCTCATAGCGGTGCCTGTGCCGCTCGTGGATCGTCTCGCTGCCATACAGGTCATATGCCTTAGATTCTGCATTTAATACACACGGATACGCCCCGAGCCGCAGCGTGCCTCCGATATCACCGTCTTCATCCTGATCCGGCATCAGGGCTATGACCGGATGCGTTGTTTTTGGATCTAATTCGATACTGTGCGCATCATGCATTCTGCACACATTCCGCGCAAACTCAATGATTGCCACCTGCATGCCCAGGCACAGTCCCAGATAAGGGATCTTATTTTCCCGCGCATACTGTGCGGCAAAAATCTTTCCGTCTATGCCGCGGCTGCCGAAGCCTCCCGGCACAAGGATACCACTGACATCTTTAAGCAGCCTGTCTGCCGTTTCCTGTTTCAGCCGCTCAGAGTCTACCCATTTGATATTTACTGTCGTGCGGCTCGGAATACCGCCGTGCTTTAATGCCTCTACTACAGAGATATAGGCGTCATGCAGCTGTGTATATTTGCCTACCAGCGCAATCTGTACTTCCTTTTCTGGGTTTCTCAGGTTTTCGATCATCTCATTCCATTCTGCCAGATCCGGTTCAGGGCATGGCAGATTCAGGCATTCACAGGCTACCTTTGCCAGATTTTCCTTCTCCATGGCAAGCGGTGCCTCATACAGATACTCAACGTCCAGATTCTGCAGGACATGTCCGTTCGGCACATTGCAAAACAGCGCGATCTTGTCTTTAATGCTCTGATCCAGCTCATGCTCCGAACGGCATACGATTACATCCGGCTGTATGCCCATGCCCTGCAGCTCTTTCACACTCGCCTGTGTCGGCTTCGTCTTGAGCTCCCCGGACGCCTTTAGATATGGGATCAGTGTCACATGGATCAGCATCGCATTTTCATGCCCGACCTCATGCTGGAACTGGCGGATCGATTCCAAAAACGGCTGGCTCTCGATATCTCCTACTGTACCGCCTACTTCTATAATAGCAATATGCATGTCCGGTGATGAAAAATTCCGGTAAAAACGGCTCTTGATCTCGTTTGTAATATGCGGGATTACCTGTACCGTACCGCCTCCATAGTCTCCACGGCGCTCTTTCTGCAATACCGACCAGTAGATCTTGCCGGTTGTAACGTTTGAATTTTTTGTAAGGCTCTCGTCAATAAAACGCTCATAATGTCCCAGATCCAGATCTGTCTCTGCACCATCATCCGTTACGAACACTTCCCCATGCTGTATCGGATTCATCGTGCCTGGGTCAATATTAATATAAGGATCAAACTTCTGCATAGTCACCTTATACCCGCGGGCCTTTAACAGCCTCCCCAATGAAGCTGCCGTAATTCCTTTCCCAAGTCCTGATACCACTCCGCCTGTGACGAAGACATATTTTACAGGCATATTTCCTCCTCCATTTACTTTCTATTTTTTTTATAAAAACGGATCTGTTCATCCGCATCGTCTTTTAATGTCTCAAATCCTCCCTGCACGCCATACTCTGCCCGGTTGCACTCTGGACAGAAATTGCCAAATGCAATTGCCTTTCCACAGCGCTGGCAGTGGAGGCCAGCCATCGTATTCTGCAGCTCCTTGTACTCCAGCCTGCCCTCGCGAATCCACTGTTTTACCTGCCGCAGCGGGATCTCAAAAATCTCCGCAAGCTGGAATTCATTTACATCGTGTTCCCTCACATAATCACGTATTTCCCGAAATTCCATGCTCGCCTGACAGTTTTTACATAAATCATTTTCAGAATCTTCAGGAATCGGACAATGACACCAAGAGCAGAATTTGCCCCCATCAAACAATTTCCCACTATCACCCATCTGACTTTCCCCCTATCCGAACTTTCTTTTCTTCCTTCTTCACATGTCTTTTTTATTATACCTCAATCTGAAGAGACTGTATACCTTTTTTTATTAAACAACCAATGTAATCAAGCCAAATGCAGCACCGGATGTCAAAAGGAAAAAACGACCCGTACATACGGACCGCTTTTTCGAGGAGTTTAGTTATGAAAATGTTTAATCTATGATAAATGAAATAGTTGTTAGTCGAAGCTGACGACGATGCGCGCTTTTCTTGCCGCCAACTTCATTAGATGTTATGAGTATACCCGCAAAATGTGTCTGAAGTATGTCAAAACCCTAAAAGAATAATAAACTTATTCTTAATTATTCAGAAATTAATTTCTTTTATTTAGATTTAATATTTCTTATTCTCCAGTATTTCCTTTGAAACCGAAATCATTCTTTTAATTCCGCTCGTCGTCGCGAGCAGCATGCGGCTATCCATGGCATAGCATTTTAGCGGCAGGTAATTATTTTTTTCCTTAAAAATCTCCCTCTTCTCCAGCTGCTGCACTGCCTCCCCGGCATAAGAAGGCCCCAGCGGACTGCTCTCAAAATCGACATGCACCGCTCCCTCCATAACAGCCAGAAGGCCGTCACGCGAAGCGCCGAATGCAATGATCACGACATCGCCGCCGGTTCCGTAAGATATGCCCGCTTCATCCAGTGCGTCACAGACCCCTGAGACGTCCTGGTCATCATAGCATATGACTACGTCAACACTTTTATGTTTTTCTAAATATGACTCCATCACCTGCCTGCCGTCGCTCAGCACCGGATCAAAGCTGCTGCGTGCCAGAATCTTCCAGCCACGGTTGCGTGTCATATATTTTGAAAATCCTTCCCTGCGCCCCTCCTGTGCAGTCCGGCTGACTGCACCATTGACAATCAGAATGCGTATCATTCCTGTTTCCCGTCCTATGCCGGCCAGGTATTTCTGCAGCCACTGGCCTGCACACCTGCCCTCCTGCACATAATCCGGGCCGTACCATGCCTGATAATACCGCTCCTCGCAGTCAATCGTCCCGTTTAACAGTATAACCGGGATCATTGCATGATACGCTTCTTTTAAAGCTGCCGTCCAGCCTGTCCGTGCAATCGGGTCGATCAAAATATACGCTACCTGTTCGTTTATAAAATGACGCACTGCTTCTACCTGCTTTTCGGGATCGCCGTCTGCATCTACAAAATACAGTTCATAGCCGTTTTCTTCGCTGAACGTTTCCATACAGGATTTTGTAGATGCAATGCGCCAGTCGGATTCATGGCCTGCCTGTACAAACCCTATTTTAATCAATGTCCGTGGAAGAAGCGCCAGCGCCTCCTCCTGCACCGAACGCTCGTCCAGGCTCGTATCTTCTTCTGTCACCACGCCATAATCCGGCTCTTTTTCATCCTGGTCCGAACATGCCATCAGCAGCACCGGCATACATACTGCCAGCACTGCTGCTATTAACGCATATTTTATTCGAACAAACCTCATGCAAGTCCCATCCTCCGCTGCATCTTAATATTCTGCATGGAGCTGTATACGGCGCTGTCTTTTATGACCGCACGCTGAACTGGTAGCTCGTCTTTGTCCGGTATACTTCTCCAGCCTTTATAACCGGGCTTTCAAAATCAGGTTCGTTGACTGCATTTGGATAGCACTGTGACTCCAGGCAGAATCCCTGCCGCTTTTCATACACTGCTCCCTGCTTGCCGTCCTGTGTCGTAATAAAATTGCCGATATAAAACTGTACGCCCGGACGGTCGGTATACGCTTTCATTACAATGCCCGTATCCGGTGCATAAGCCTCCGCCATCAGCTCAAAAGCTCCCTTTCTGCTTTTATCCAATACAAAATTATGATCATAGCCTCCGCCGTATGCAAGCTGCGCATAATCAGACGCAAGGTCGCGTCCGATCGCCTTTGCCTTGGTAAAATCCATCGGCGTATCCTTTACCGGTGCCGTCTCGCCCGCAGGTATTGCCTCGGCATCAATGACCGGCGTAAAGTACGAGGCCTTCAGCATCATCTCATGGCCCAGAATATCTCCTGAGGCATGGCCTGCCAGATTAAAATAAGAATGGTTTGTAAAATTAGCTACCGTATCCTGATCAGATACTGCCTGATAATTAATCTCCACCTCATTGTCATCCGTCAGCCTGTATGTGACTTCTACATTCATATTACCCGGAAATCCCTGCTCTAAATCAGCACTGACACAAGAAAGGGTTATTGACTGTGCAGTATGCTCCTTGACATCCCATACAATCGTATCTACGCCCTTGATCCCTGAGTGCAGGTTGTTTCCATGGTCATTCTGATCCAGCTGGTATACCTTTCCATTGATCGTGCACTGTGCATTGGCAATACGGTTTGAGTTTCTTCCGATCACTGCGCCAAAATAGCAGGTATTATCTTCATACCCCGTAACATTGTCATATCCCAGCAGCACATCCTGCATAACACCGTCCCTGTCTGGAACGATTATGGATACCAGCGCTGCGCCATAGTCTGTCACACGCACTTTTGCGCCTGACGGATTCTCAAGCGTATATACAGACACTGCTTCGTTTTTCCTGCTCGTTCCAAATGATTCCTTATTCATGTAAAAACCGCCTTTCCTTTTACTTCTGCCCCTGCCCATAATAAGCATGGCTGCCATGCTTGCGGTAAAAGTGCTTATCCTTAATGCTGTCCGGGGCAGGCTGTGCGTCCGGACTGATCATCTGCGTATAAAGCGCCATCTTCGCAACCTCTTCCAGTACTGCCGCGTGATAAACAGCCTGGGCCGCATCCTTTCCCCATGCAAACGGGCCGTGGTTTTTACAGAGGACGGCCGGTGTATACATCGGATCAATCCCCTGCTCCTTAAAAGTCTCAATAATTACAAGACCTGTATTTTTCTCATATTCGCCGTTAATCTCCTCCGGTGTCAGGCTGCGCGTGCAGGGAACCGGCCCCAGAAAATAGTCTGCATGCGTAGTGCCATACAGTGGAATGCTCCTGCCGGCCTGCGCCCAGGCAGTCGCCATAGTGGAATGTGTATGCACAATCCCGCCGACTGCCGGACAGCTGCGGTAAATCTGTGCATGAGTCGCCGTATCGGAGGACGGCTGATAGTTTCCTTCTATTAAATGCAGGTCCAGATCTACGACAGCCAGATCATCCGGAGACAGCGCATCGTATTCCACGCCGCTCGGCTTGATGACGAAATACCCGCTATCCCGGTCAAGCCCGCTGACATTGCCCCATGTATAGGTGACAAGCCCGCGCCTTGGCAGCTCCATATTTGCTTCATATACCTGCCTTTTTAATTCTTCTAACATAACAGTTTTCTTTCATCTATTCACAACATACTTTTTATATATTTTTTTCAGTTTTTTATCTAAATTTTACCGGCTGTTTTTTATTTTGTTATAAATTCCTGCTGCATCCAGCCCGTATTTTACAAGCAGCTCTCCAGCAGGGCCTGATTCTCCAAATACATCCTCTATGCCGATACGCATAAGCTTCGCCGGACACTTTTCGCATAGCACCTCTGCTACTGCACTGCCAAGCCCGCCGATAATCGAATGCTCCTCTACCGTAACGATTTCTCCGGTTTCCTGTGCCGCCTTCACTACCAGCTCTGCGTCGAGCGGCTTGATCGTATGGATATTGACCACCCTTGCGTCAATGCCGTCCGCTGCCAGCTTCTGTGCTGCTTCGACTGCCGGAGAAACACAGAGTCCGGTTGCAATAATCGTCAGGTCTTTTCCGTCCCTTAACGTAACGCCTTTTCCGATTTCAAATTTATAATCCGGCCTGTCATTGATCACCGGTACAGCCAGCCTGCCAAATCTCAGATAAACAGGCCCGTCCAGTTCAAATGCTGCCTCTACGGCTGCCCTTGCTTCTATATCATCCGATGGATTGATTACGGTCATGCCCGGAATGACGCGCATTAACGCCATATCCTCATTGCACTGATGGCTTGCGCCGTCTTCTCCTACCGAAATGCCCGCATGTGTTGCGCCGATCTTGACATTTAAATGCGGATATCCGATCGAATTGCGCACCTGCTCATATGCACGTCCTGCTGCAAACATTGCAAACGAACTTACAAACGGCACCTTGCCTGTGGCTGCAAGCCCCGCGGCAATGCCCATCATATTCGCTTCTGCAATCCCGCAGTCTATATGCCTGTCTGGAAATGCCTTTTTAAATACGCCCGTCTTTGTGGCTGCAGCAAGGTCTGCATCCAGTACTACGAGATTATCCGCCCGCTTTCCAATCTCAGCCAAAGCATTGCCATAGCTGTCCCTTGTTGCGATCTTTTTTACTTCTGACATAATGCTTCACCTGCTTTCTCAAGATCATCCATCGCAATGGCATACTCTTCATCATTCGGCCCCTTGCCATGCCATTCGACTGCATTCTCCATAAACGATACGCCCTTGCCCTTTACTGTCTTCATCACGATTACGCTCGGCTTTCCTTTTGTATTTCTGGCCTCTGCAAACGCTTTTCGAAGGCTCGCCATATCATTTCCATCTTCTACACAGATGACATGGAAGTTAAATGCCCGAAACTTCTCATCGATCGGATACGGGGAGCAGATCTCATCTACAGAACCGTCAATCTGTAACCCGTTATTATCCACAATTACGCATAAGTTATCCAGCCTGCGGTGCCCGGCAAACATAGAAGCCTCCCATACCTGGCCTTCCTGCAGCTCGCCGTCTCCGAGCAGCGTGTATACACGATAATCGTCATTGCTCATCTTTGCAGAAAGCGCCATGCCCACTGCTATTGATATGCCCTGCCCCAGCGAGCCGGAAGAAGCATCTACGCCCGGTGTATGCTGTATACATGGATGTCCCTGCAGGTGTGCGCCGACATGCCGCAGCGTCAGCAGGTCTTCCACCGGGAAAAATCCTCTGTGTGCAAGTGCTGCATACAGTCCCGGAGCCGTATGTCCTTTTGAGAGTACAAAACGGTCGCGGTCTGGTTTTTTCGGCTCCTTTGGGTCAATGTTCATTTCTTCAAAATATAGATAAGTAAATACATCTGCTGCAGACAAAGATCCGCCCGGATGTCCTGCTTTTGCGGCATGCACGCCTGTAACAATCCCTTTTCTTACTTCCACCGCAGTTTTCTGAAGTTCTAAATCAGTCATAGTCCTATCCTTTCCCGGATACTATCTTTTCCCGGATACTATCCTTTCCCAGATGAATTCTTATTTTTTGCTGTCTGCTATAAATTTTTCAATGCCTGCATCCGTCAATGGGTGTTTTGTCATTGCCTCAATGACTTCATAAGGCACTGTGGCGATATCCGCACCTGCCAGTGCGCAGTCGATAATATGAATCGGATTGCGGATCGAAGCTGCGATAATTTCCGTTTCAATACCATAGATCTGAAAGATCTCAGAAATTGTCTGGATCAGGTCTACGCCCGGCATGGAAATATCATCTAAGCGTCCCAGGAAAGGCGATACGTACGTAGCCCCTGCCCTTGCGGCAAGCAGCGCCTGATTTGCAGAAAAAATAAGTGTTACATTTGTCTTTACTCCTTCGGAAGACAGCTGTTTTACTGCTTTTAATCCTTCTACCGTCATAGGAATCTTTACTACCATATTTGGATGGATTTTTGCGATCTCGCGTCCCTCTGCAATCATGCCCTGCGCATCCTGCGTAGTTGCCTTTACTTCACCGCTGATCGGGCCGTCTACGATATCTGTGATCTCTTTGATCACTTCGGCAAAATCCCTGCCTGACTTTGCAATCAAGGACGGATTGGTTGTTACACCGCAGATCACACCCATGTCATTTGCCTTTTTGATATCCTCTACAATCGCTGTGTCCACAAAAAATTTCATAATAGCTGTTCTCCTTCCATTTCTTCGCATGTCCCATTTTATCTGGCTGCATCTTATTTTGTATTTGCTTGTATCATTTTGTAACAGTATCTCATGTTTCTATATAGAAGACAAGCGAAAACTTGTCCAATACTGTGGCGTTTTCTTACCTGCTGCACACTGCCCCGCTTTGCACTATAGCACTTTATTTAAGAAATCAACCGTCCTTGTTTCTTTCGGATGCACGATGACCTCCTCCGGCGTTCCCTGCTCTACGATATAGCCGCCGTCCATAAATACAATCCGGTCTGCCACCTCTTTTGCAAACCCGATCTCATGTGTCACCACTACCATCGTCATGCCTTCTGCTGCCAGCTCCTGCATGACCGTGAGCACTTCTCCGACCATCTCCGGGTCAAGTGCCGACGTCGGCTCATCAAACAGCATAATGTCAGGATTCATCGCAAGCGCCCGGGCAATCGCCACACGCTGCTTTTGTCCTCCCGACAGCTGGGACGGGTATACATCCGCCTTCTGCTCCATGCCTACCCGCTTTAACAGGCTCATGCCGCGCTCCTTGGCTTCTTCCTTTGTCATCTTTTTCAGCTCTACGGGTGCCAACATAATATTTTCAAGTACATTCTTATGCGGAAACAGGTTAAAATGCTGGAACACCATGCCGATGTTCTCCCGGACTTTATTAATATTGACACTTTTATCCGTTATATTATGCCCATCCACTAAAATAACACCGTCCGTCGCAGTTTCAAGCTGATTTAAGCACCGCAGGAAGGTGGATTTTCCGCTGCCCGAAGGCCCGAGCAGTACGACTACCTCGCCTACGGCTATATCTATGCTCATGCTTTTTATGACTTCCAGTTTTCCAAAGCTCTTTTTCAAATTTTCGACATGGACCATGATTTTTTTCTTTGTTTTTTGATCTTCCACGTTTTCTCCTCCAACCTTTAAGCCTGCCGCCTTCTTAAAAATACATGCCTTTCTTCTTTTTGTCAAGCACAGATCACGCTTTTTTCGGCATCCTGCCGCACGACGTATTATTATGAACGGCCTAGAGGGCCGTTCATAGTAACGATTCGGGGCGATATTTATAGTTTGCTTTGCAAAATCGCCCCTCACTCCTGAATCATGTTCTTACGGAACGCTCAGCTTGAGCGTTCCTTTCCTGTGAATAGTATCCGCACGACGTATTACTATGAACGGCCTAGAGGGCCGCTCATAGTAACGATTCGGGGCGATATCTATAGTCTGCTTCGCAAAATCGCCCCTCACTCCTGAATCATGTTCTTACGGAACGCTCAGCTTGAGCG